>JAICJD010000192.1 GCA_025928645.1 Gemmatimonadales bacterium | reverse complement strand
GCGAACCGAGAGCGGCCGGCAGGCGCGGGCCGTCACTCCCGCCCTGCTGTCCCTGCTCGGCGTCACCTTCGGACTGCTCGTCGTCTTTACCGGCGCCCAGGTCTGGGGCGACGTGGACCGGGCGACGGCCGCGGTCAATCAGGAGGCCAGCGCGCTCCGCGCGGCCATGCTGCTCACCGGCGTGTTCCCGGAATCGTCGGCGACGCGTCTCAGATCGCTGGTGGCGCGGCAGATCGACGAGGAGGTGACCGTCGAGTGGCCCGCCATGGCGCACAACCAGGCGACACTCACGGCGATCCCGGCCGCGCTCGCCGATGCCCTGATGGCGGCCGCGGCGCTCGAGCCGTCGCGGCCGGGGCAGGTCGCGGCCCAGCGCGAGCTCGTGGCCGCGCTCACCAGCGCGCTCGAGGCCAGGCGCCTCAGGATCCTGGCGAGCCACAAGCAGGTCAACGGGCTCAAGTGGGTGGGGATCATCCTGCAGGCGCTCTGCACGCTCGGGGCGATCGCGCTGGTGCACGCGGACAATCGTCCGCCGACCGTCGCGGGGCTGGGCCTGTTCGGCACGGCCGTGGCGCTCTGCCTCCTGCTGCTGCTGGCGCACGACGAGCCGTTCATCGGGGACTACTCGGTCGCGCCGACGCCGCTGGTCAACGTTCGGCCACGCTGACGGCGGCGTTCCGGGTCCGCGACAGTTCACCACGGAACCACGGAAAACACGGACAACCGCCACGGAAACAGCTTTTGGTCAACAGCACACCGAGGGGGGGCCGTCGCAAGGGAAAAAGCAACCACGGAGGGCAGGGAGACACGAGGGCACCCGCGACCGGAGGGCACCTCGGACCCGGACAACATCAACTTGTTGGTGGTGGCTCCGTGTCCCGATGCCCTCCGTTTCCCAGGACCCTCCGTACCCTCCGTGCCTCCGTGGTTGCTTTTCAGCTAGCGACGGCCCCCACCGGTGTGCTCGACGTCGTTCGCTGGCTCGCTCGCGGCGACAAGAGCTGAGGAAGCGAGGGCAGGCCGGCCGGGCTCACCCCGCAGCGGCCTTGGCCAGCCAATAGTTGTCGAGAGCTTCGCGCACGCTGCGCCGCGAGAACCCGGTCTCATCGGACTCCGCCCTCCACCGGAGATAGGCCACCACGGCCGACGCCTCGGCGGCGGTGAACCCCGCGAAATGATCCTGCTGGACCTCCCACCAGGTGGTTGTCGCGCCGCCGGGCAGCCGGACAGCCTGCGCCCGGGTCGCCTCGTCCAGACCATGATAGAGGTAGAAGAGGGGATCGGTGTAGACGAGCCGGCCGTCGAGATCCGCGATCAGGTAGGCGGGCAGGTAGAAGCGAAAGGCCCCAGGGGAAAAGAAGCTCAGGGCCGACGGGGATGCGGCGCCCGCCCGGTCCACGAACTCGGCGGTGAGCGCGCGCCAATCGTCGCGGCCCCGGAATAGCTCGGCGACTTCGTCCGGGTCGTCTCCCACACTGCGGACGAGGGCCGTATCGCCCGGGTAGGGAGCGTCAGCGAAGGCGCTCCGGATCAGGGCCTTGACCGATTCGGCGCTCGGAGTGGTATCCCCCACGTCATCTCTCGCGCCAGGTGTAGCCCAGCCCGAACCCGAGCAGGCCCAGCGTCCGGTTCTGATACGACTCCGCGCCGAGCGCGTATCCCACGCCCAATGACGCCAGGAACGTGAAGCCGCCTCGCGACGCGAACTGGTACCCCAGCTGCCCGCATGGCCCGTAGAACCGCCTCGGGCGCTCCGGGTCGCTCACGATGCCGACCTGACAGGCGGAGGCCTCCGCGAAGCCCCGATGCTTGAGCCCGGCGGTGTAGCCTCGAACGCCCGCCGCCAGCGTGATGCCCTCGGGATCGTAGACGTCCACGCTCGGCGTGTATCCCAGCCCGCCGAAGGCGGAAACCCGCCCGTGCACGAAGTACCGTTCCGCCTGCACCCCCAGCCATCCCATCGCGTTGCCGAGGCCGGCCGTGACGGTGACGAGCGGCTCCGAGATGGGGACCGGTGCGGTCTGGGTCGCGGCCCGCGCGGGACCGGCGAGCGCCGCCGTGAGGATAAGGGTTCGGGTAAGCGACTGACGGAAGCGCGAGACGAACGTCGGCCTTGCCATGCTGACCTCCGCCGTTGGTGTCAGACCCCGGCGCTCGGGACGCCGCCATCCATTCACTAACGCGGAATCGAGCCGGGAACCGCCTCACCCCGAAGGCAGTTGCAGCGGGGAGCGCCGACGCCGGGTTGCGAAGCCCGTGTCGGCGTGCCTCAGAAGGTACCCTCCCGCTCGGCGTGCGCCTGTGGCGCCTGCACCCGAACCGCCACCGCCCTGATATCGAAGGTGACCCGGTCCGCCACCTTCACCGCGCCACCCGGGCCGCCGCTGAACGGCGTGATGCCGAAATCTGTCTGCTTGATCGAAAAGGTCGAGGCGGCCTCCAGCGTATCGGGGCCGATCCGGGCAGCGACATCGATCGGAATCTCGCGCGTCTGCCCCACCAGCGTCAGCGCGCCGACGACGCGGAACCCGTCGGCGCTCGGCGCGACCTGCCAGGAGACCAGCTTGATCTCGGGGTATTCCGCGGTCCGCAGCACCTTCGTGCGCATGGATTCGGCGACCTTCCGCCTCTCCGCCGTGTCGGGCGGCGTCAGGACCTCGAGGCTGTCGGTGCGCACCGTGATGTCCAGGTGCGAGCTCGAGGGCCGTGCGGGGTAGTACACCACCTCGCCGGTGAACCCGCGGGCCTCGATGAGATGGCTGTGGCCGGCAAACCCGAACAGGCCTGCCTTTCCCGTCTTCACCTGGAGACGGCTGCTCCGAGCCAGCCGGTAGATCACGGAGTCGCTGGCCTCGAGGCGCCGGTCGATCGCGGGCACGAGCGGAAGCTCCGAGGCCGAGGGCGCCTCATCCGAGGACGCGGCCGCGCCGGTTCGCCTCGCGCCGAAGGGATCGGGCTGCTGGGCGTGCCCGGCGCCGGCCATACCCAGAAGCAGAAACACTATAAAGGGAAAGCCCGCTTGCAGATTCGGTTGCACCGTCGTGCTCCGCTGTTCAGGATCCAAAGGTTCGCCGGATCACCACCCGGCCGGTGGCGGCGTCGGCCGCATCGGAGTAGACCTCGCCGGTGATGGCGAGCCGGTCCGTCAACTGCCACGCCGCGCCGCCGAAGAGGGCGACGCGATCGAGATTCACGGCGAGACGCGTCCGGTCGGTGCCGCCGAACCGGTCCGTGAAGTTCACCTGAAACCGCGGCTGCAGCCGGTTGTATCCCGAGCCGAGGTAGGGCCGCAGCCTGCCGCCGGCCATCGCCCAGCCGACGCTCACGTCGAGGCCCATGATGTTGGGTGAGTAGCGATCGTCCGACAGCGAGCCGTCGAAGCATTCGCTGACCGGATCGCTGAGCGCGTCCCGGTCGCAGGTCACCGGCGCGTTCACCGACCCGAACGTCGCGTGCGCGCGGAAGGCGGCGGCGAGACCGTCGCGCCGGCCCACGGTCTCGGTGAGCGCGAGGCCGACCAGGTTGGCCTTCACCCCGTTCACGCGGATAGGCGGAATCCAGGACGCTTCGAGCGCGAGCCCGTGCACGAGCGGCAGCGCGAGGCGGGGCCGAGCCAGCGCGGGCAGCACGCCCGTGTTCTCCGGGCCCTTGCCCGGCCGGCAGATCGTCGGCGTCGCCGTCGCCGGGTCCACCCCCGGCACGCGCGCGGCTTCGACGCCGAGCGTGATCCCTCCCGGCCCGCCGGGAGCCGCGCCCGGGCTGAACACGACGGGGACCGAGAGGATGGCCAGGGTCTTCGCCTCGTTGGACCCGGCTCCGGGCCGGCAGAGGCCGTCCTGCGCGGCGAGCCCCGTCGGCACCGCGCAGGCGACCCAGCCGAGGGCGAGGAGAGTCCACGCCCGCGCGCTCACTGGGTGACGACCACGATGCCCGTCATCAGGTCGCCGTGCACGGCGCAGTTGTAGCGATAGGTGCCGGGCGCCGTGAAGGTCTGCTGGTACGTGCTGCCATCCCCGCTCTGGATCACGCTGCTAGTGAAGGCCGGCGACGAGACCGACTGCACGCTGTGCGACACCGACGCGGTGTTGTTCCACTTCCAGGTGACCGTTCCGCCCGCATGGACCGTGTCCACGGCGGTGTTCGCCGAGCCGTTCCGGTCGCTGCGGAAGAAGTCATTGCCGACGGTGATCGTCACGGAACCGGAGACCGGCGTGCCGGTGCCTCCGTTCATGCCTCCGTCCGTGCCGCCGCCAGTCCCGCCGCCGTAAGGACCCCCGGCGCCACCGCCGGCCGCGGTCGTCGGGGCGGTCGGCGTCGATCCGCTGCCGCAGCCCGCCGCCAGGGCCGTGATCACGATCGCCTGCACCAGCCGTCTCATTCCACGCATGTCCAGCTCCCGAGCCAGTTGTTGACGCCTGAGTTCTCCATCGCCTCAATGTCGGGAGCGGCGGGGCGTGTCACCATCCCCGGTTGGGGATGGGTTGCTCCGTTCGATTCGGGGTGGCATCACCCAACCAGGGTGTGGGCGCAGGTATCTCCGAGGGACGAGACAAAACGCCCCCGCCGACGCATTCTTGGAAGTCCGCCCAGTCACCGCCCCCACGCGAGGTCCGTCGCGATGTCCCGAACGATCGGCTGGGCGCGGTGACGTTGGCCCGGCGCCGCGTCGCTGTCATCGGCGCCGGTGCCGCGGGCACGCTGGCCGCCATCTTCGCCGCCACCGAAGGCGCCGAGACCCTGTTGCTCGAGCGCACCCCCGATGGCGGGCGGAAGATCCTCATCAGCGGCGGCGGCCGCTGCAACATCCTGCCCGCGCGAGTGGACGAGCGCCGCTTCGTCACCGACTCGTCTCCTCACTCCCTCCGCAACATGCTCCGCTCGTGGCCGCTGGCCGAGCAGATCGCGTTCTTCGAGGGCGAGCTGGGCCAGCCGCTGGTCGAGGAGACCGAGTCGGCCAAGCTGTTTCCCGCCTCGAACCGCGCGCGCGACGTGCGGGACGGTCTGCTGGCCCTCGCGGCTCGCCGGGGCGTCCGGTTCGTGCCCAGCACGTCGGTGACCGACCTGGTCCCCGGCGACCGCGGCTGGCGGGTGCTTGCGGAGCGCGCCGAGCCGCTCGAGGCCGATGCGGTGGTGGTGGCGACGGGCGGGCTGTCGGTGCCCAAGACCGGCAGCGACGGCACGGGCCTCGCGATCCTCCGGCGCCTGGGCCACGTGGTGCACCCGACCTACCCGGCGCTCACGCCGATCATCGACGGGGCCGGCGTGTTTGCGGCGCTGGCCGGCGTGTCACTGCCCGTGACCGTCACCGCGCGGTCGGACGGCCGGCACGCCTCGGCGGCCGGAGGGTTCCTGTTCACCCATCACGGGTACAGCGGCCCCGCGGTGCTCGACGTGTCGCACGTGCTCACCCGAACCGGGGAGGCGGAGCGCCGCGCGGCGAGGCTGGAGGTCCAGTGGTCGGCGCTGGACGAGAGCGGCTGGACGGCGGCGCTTCGCCCGCAGGGGACCCGAACCGTCGGCGGGGTGGTGCGCCGCGAGCTGCCCGAGCGGCTGGCCGACGCGCTGCTCGCCACCGCCCGGGTGGCCCCGGCCACCTCGCTCGCGCAGCTCCGTCGCGAGGAGCGGGCCCGCTTGATCGAAACGCTCACCCGGGGCGAGCTGCCCTGGAGCGGCGACGAGGGATACAAGAAGGCGGAGGTGACCGGGGGCGGCGTGAGCCTGGCGGAGATCGATGCGCGGACGATGGAAAGCCGGCGGCGTCCGGACCTCTACATCTGCGGCGAGGCGCTCGACGCCTTCGGCCCCATCGGGGGCTACAACTTCCTCTGGGCGTGGGCCACCGGGCGGGCGGCGGGAGTAGCCGCGGC
>JAICJD010000289.1 GCA_025928645.1 Gemmatimonadales bacterium | reverse complement strand
CGCTCCGACCTCGGCGTCGTGGACTTCCTGGACGTCGGGCTGGGCACGATGCGCTGGCCGACGTTCAACGTGGCCGACATGGCGGTGAGCGTCGGCGCCATCATGCTGGCGTGGGTGCTCTGGCAGGAGGATCGCGCCATCGCCGTCGCCACGAACCCGGCCAGCCCTGCCCAGGGTTCCACCTCAGGCAGTGCGTTCGCGGGCGCGGTACCCGCCGAGCGAGGGGACGGCGTCTGAGCGATTCCATGACGACCCCCAGTGCTTCGGCGCGGCTGTTCTGGGGCACGGCCGCTGCGGTGATCGTGGTGGACTTCATCACCAAGCTCCTCGCCGAGCACTTCCTGGTGCCCCGCTACGTGCCGCACCGCGTCATCGGCGAGGTGGTGCGCTTCACGCTGGCGTACAACCCGGGCGCGGCGTTCAGCATGTCGCTCGGTCAGTACTCGCGGTTGATCTTCGGCGGCTTCGCCGTGATCGCGCTCGTAGTGCTCTGGCGGCTGTACCGGATGACTGGCGCCGGCGCGCGGGCAGGGGACCGGCTGCGCATCGTGGCGCTTGGGCTCGCCTTTGGCGGGGCGGCCGGCAACCTGATGGATCGCATCCGCTCTCCGCAGGGCGTGGTGGACTTCATCGACATCGGACTCGGTGACGTCCGCTTCTGGACGTTCAACGTGGCCGATTCGGCAGTGACGATCGGCGCCATCCTCCTCGCGTGGTCGTTGTCGCGCGAGGAGCGCGAAAACAACGCCGCCCGTGCTGCGGCGGCGCGTCACGACGACGTGCCCTCGGGCGCGCCGGGACAGGACGCGTGACGCCGGCCGGCGACGCCGGCGCCGGCCTTCCCGACTTGCCCGAGGGCACGCGTCACGAGATCACGGCTGGCGTGGAGGCGCAACGACTGGATCTCTTCGTGGCCGGCGCGCTCGAGCTGTCCCGCACGCAGGCCGCCACGCTCATCGCCACGGGGCGCGTCTCGGTGAATGGCCGTACCGAGCGGGCGAGCTACCGTCCCGAGGCGGGTGACCGCGTCGTGGTGGTGATCCCGCCGCCCGTGGCGCGGCCGGTGACGCCCGAAGCCATCCCGCTCACCATCGTTTACGAGGACGCCGAGGTGCTGGTGGTGGACAAGCCGGCGGGGATGGTAGTGCATCCCGCCCCCGGCAACTGGTCCGGCACCCTCGTCAACGCGCTCAAGGGGCGCGGCGGTGATCTCTCGGGGCTGGGTGGCGAGGACCGTGAAGGGATCGTCCACCGCCTGGACAAGGAGACGTCGGGGCTTCTGCTGGTGGCCAAGACCGACCGCGCGCACCGCGTGCTGGGGGCGGCAATGGCGCGCCGGGAAATCGTGCGCCGGTACGCCGCACTGGCGTGGGGGCACCTGGACGGCGACCGGCTGACGGTGGACAAGCCGATCGCGCGGGATCCGCGAGACCGAAAGCGCATGGCGATCGTCAGTACCGGGCGAGCGGCGCGAACGGACTTCGTGCGGCTCGCCCGGTTCGACGTGGTGGACCTGTTGCGAGCGCACCTGCACACCGGACGCACGCACCAGATCCGCGTGCACCTCGCGTCGGTGGGACATCCGGTGGTGGGCGACGACACGTACGGCGGTGGCGGCGGGCGGCGGCTGGTAACGATGCCGCCGAAGCGGCACTTCCTGCACGCGGCGTGGCTGCGCTTCCGGCATCCCGCCACGGGGGAGCCGATGGAGCTGCGCTCGCTCCTGCCGCCCGAGCTGGTCCTGGCCCTCGCGAGCGCGGCGGGAGCCGATGCGAGCACTTT
>JAICJD010000062.1 GCA_025928645.1 Gemmatimonadales bacterium | reverse complement strand
GAGGGCAGGAGCTCAACCGGTGTGCGGTTGACCAAAGGCTTTTTTCCGTGGCCCTTGTCCGTGTTTTCCGTGGTTCCGTGGTGAACTGTCAGGGACCCGGAACTCAACGGGTGTGCCGTTGACCGCCGGGCCGATCCGAGCGGGTCATCAGCTCCCCGCGTGGGACAGCCCCGCCCCCTCCGGCGCCACGATCCACCCGTCCCGCAGCCGGATCGTGCGGTGGCCGTACGACGCGTTCTTCTCCGAGTGGGTCACCTGGACGATCGTCACGCCCTGCCGGTTGAGCCGGGTGAACAGCTCCATGATCTCCTCGCCCTGCGCGCTGTGCAGGTTCCCGGTCGGCTCGTCCGCGAGGAGCAGCTTCGGGTTGGCGATGACGGCGCGCGCCACGCCGACGAGCTGCTGCTGGCCGCCGGAGAGCTGGCTGGGGTAGAGGTCCTTCTTCCCCACCATCTGGAACCGGTCGAGCGTCTCGGCCACGATGGCGGCCCGCTCCTTCGGCTTCACGTCCCGGTACGAGAGCGGGATCTCCAGATTCTCGTAGACCGTGAGATCGTCGAGCAGATGGTACTTCTGGAAGACGAAGCCGATCGTGCGCTTGTTGAGCTCGACCCGTTTCCGGAGCGGCAGGTCGTGCACCGCCTGATCGTGCAGCCAGTACTGGCCGGTCCAGGCGTTGTCGAGCAGGCCGAGGATGCTGAGCAGGGTGGACTTCCCCGCCCCGGACGGCCCCATGATGGTGACGAACTCGCCTTGGCGGATCTCCAGCTCGATGCGCCGGAGGACGTAGGTGCGCGTCGGCCCGTTCTGATAGTACCGGTCGAGGTTCGCGAGGCGGATCACGCTGGTCTCCTCATTCGCTTCGAAGGGCGATCGCCGGGTCCACGGCCGTGGCACGCCCGATGCCCAGCGCCAGCGTGAGCACCGCGGCGAGGGTGAACGCGGGCGTCCGGCGCAGGGCGCGGACGGCGTAGCGCAGGTCGTGCGGCATGAGCTGGAACATCACTCGCTCCGGAGAGCGGTGACGGGATCGACCCGGGTGGCACGAACCGCGGGGATCAGACAGGCGAAGCCCGAGACCGCGGCCAGCGTCGCGACCGTGCCGGCCAGAACGACCGGATCGGTGGGGCTCACGCCGAAGAGCTGGCTCACCAGCAGCCGGGTCAGCGCGAGCGCTCCAACGAGCCCCAGCGCGAGGCCGACGAAGGTCATGGCAAGCCCGCGGCGGAGGACGAGATAGCGGACGCTGGACCTGCCGGCCCCGAGCGCGAGGCGGATGCCCAGCTCGCGCGTCCGTTGGCTCACGGTGTAGGCCATCACGCCATAGACACCGACGGTCGCGATGACGAGCGCGAGCGCGCCGAACACGGTGAGCAGCAGGGTGCTGAAGCGGTACCGGGCGGCGGCGTCGCTCACCAGCTGGTCCAGCGGGCGCAGCGCGGTGACGGCCTGCTCGGGGTCCACGTCGCGCACCGCCGCCTTGATGGGCGGAAACAGGGCCTCAGGCCTGACGTTGCCGCGCACCACGAACGAGATCGGGAGCGGGATGAAGACGCTCCACATCTCCGCGGAGAGCTGCGGCGCGGGCACGTAGAGCTCCGGCTCGGGATCGGCCGAGAGCCCGTTGTGCCGGACGTCGGCGACCACGCCGACGATTTCGCGCCACTCGGGGCTCTCGTCGCCGCTGCCGAAGGTGACTCGCCGGCCGATCGGATCGGCGCCGCCGAAGAAAGCGCGCGCGAACGACTCGTTGACCATGGCCACCGGCCGGGCGCCCCCGGCGTCGGTGTCCCGCAGCGGCCGGCCCCGGCGGACGGCGATCCCCATGCTGCCCACGTAGTCGCCCATGACGATCCGGTAGCTCGCGTAGCGCTCGTGCCCCGGCGCCGCCGGCGGCTGCCCCTCGACCGACACGTCGCCGCTGCTGCTGCCGCTTCCAAGCGGGAGGAAATAGACCGCGCCCGCGTGGGTGACGCCGGGTATCGTCGCCAGCCCCTCGAGCACGCGCCGGACGAACCCGCGCTGCGCGTCCGGCGTCTGATAACGGCCCACCGGCACGTTGAACTGGAAGGATGCCGCATTCTCGGGCTGGAAGCCGAGCTCCACCGCGGCCAGGCGCCGCACGCTGACGATGAGCAGCGCCGCGCCCGCGAGCAGCACGAGGGCCAGCGCCACTTGCGCCACGACGAGCCCCGAGCGAAAACGGTTGGCGGACCGGCCGGCGGTGCCCCGGCCCTCGCCCCGGAACGAGTCGGCGGGATCGTGGCGGACCGCGGCCAGCGCGGGCACCAGCCCGAACAGCAGGCCCGCGCCGACCGAGACCAGCAGGGTGAAGACCAGGACGCGGGCGTCCACCGTGATGCCCTGAAGGCGCGGGATGCCCCGCGGGTGCAGCGCCAGGAGCGCGTCCACGGCCCAGGCCGCGATCAGGAGGCCGAGCGCGCCCCCCGCCACCGACAGCACGACCGCCTCGGCCATGGCCTGCTGCATCAGCCGGCGGCGTCCCGCTCCGAGCGCGGCCCGAACCGCGAGCTCGCGCTGCCGGGTCGCCGCCCGCGCGAGGAACAGGTTCGCCACGTTGGCACACGCGATGAGCAGCACGAACGCCACCGCGCCGAGCAGGAGCAGCAGCGAGGGGCGGACGGTGCCGACGGCGTCATCCGCGAACGGCACGAGGGTCGTGCTCCGGCCCGCGTTGGTCTCCGGATACTCGGTCTCGAGCGCGCGCGCCACCGCGGTGAGATCGCGGCCCGCGCTCTCGAGCGTGACCCCGGGCTTGAGCCGGGCGATCACGTCGTACGAATGCGAGTCGCGCTTGTCCGACCGGCCGGTGCCGAAGCCGAACGGCAGCCACACCTGCGTGCGTCCGCGCTCGTCCAGCGAGGCGGGGGCGACGCCCACGATCGTGTAGGGCATCCCGCTCAGGTCGAGCGTCCGGCCGAGGATGTGGGGGTCGGCCCCGAACCGGCTCCGCCACAGCGGCTCGCTGATGAGCGCGATGGTCGCCTGTCCGCGATCCTCGCCCGGCAGGAACCCGCGGCCCATGAGCGGCGAGACGCCGACCGTGCGAAGGAAGTCCGACGAGATGAGCGTCGCCTGGATCTCCTCCGGCTCGCCCGTCCCCAGCAGGGTGAGCTCGGCGCCGCGCGCGGCCGACATGGACGAGAAGGCGTGGCTCCTCGCGCGCCAGTCCAGGAAGTTGGGTCCGCTCACGCTGCCGACCTGGCCGCCGCCGTACGTCTCGCGCACGAGTACCAGCCGGTCCGCGTCGCGGTAGGGGAACGGACGGATGAGCACCCCGTTCACCACGCTGAAGATGGCGCTGTTGGCGCCGATCCCGAGCGCGAGCGTGAACAGGGTGACGACGGTGAACGCCGGCGCCTTCGCCAGCGAGCGAAGCGCGTAGCGCATGTCCTGCCAGAGACTGGTCATCATTCGCTCCTGAGCGCGTGGGCGGGATCGGTGCGGACGGCCCGGAGCGCGGGCGCCACCGTGGCGGCGGCGGCCACCACGACCAGGATCAGCGCGGTGCCCACGAAGGTCAGCGGGTCGGTCGGGCGGATGTGGAACAGGAGTCCCGCGAGCAGCCGGCCCGCGGCGAGCGCCGCCGCCGTGCCGGCGGCGATGCCTCCGGCGACGAGCCAGGCCGACTGCGAGACGACCAGCCGGAGGATCTGATCGGGCACGGCGCCGAGCGCCATCCGGATGCCGATCTCGCGCTCGCGCTGGCCCACCAGGTGCGCCATGACCCCGTAGATCCCGACCGCGCCCAGCGTGAGGGCCACCAGCGCGAAGCCCGTGACCAGCAGCATGACCAGCCGCCGCTCGGCGGCCCAGGAGCCCATCGCCTGCTCCATGGTCTGGACGGATGACAGGGGGATGTCGGGATCCACGCCGCGAACCGTCGCCGCGAGCGACGGGACCAGCGCCTCGGGGTCGCCCGCCGCACGGAGCACGATCGACACCGACGGCGTCACCGATCCGGTGCCGGCGGGAAACTGCGCGTAAGGCAGATACATCTCGGGCCGCGGCTCGGTGCTGAGGCCGCGGTGGCGCACGTCGCCCACGATGCCAACCACGGTGCGCCACACCGAGTCGACCGACCCGCCGCCCAGCAGCACCCGCTGGCCGACCGGATCCTCGCCCGGCCAGGCCTGGCGGGCGAGCGTGCGGTTTACGACGATCGCGCCCGGCGCGCCCACCCGGTCGTCGGCCGTGAAGTCGCGGCCTCGGAGGATCGGGATGCCCATGGTCGCGAAGTAGCCCGGGCTCACCGCCTGCCAGTCGGCCGGATGCCAGTCGGACGGGAGTGGTGGCGAGGCCGAGCGCCCCTCGAGCACGAACGACCAGTCCCCGATCTCGAGCTTGCCGGTCATCGGGAGCGCCCGCGCCATGGCCGCCGACCGCACGCCGGGAACCCGGCCCAGCCGGTCGAGCAACTCCCGATAGAACGTCCGCCGTGAATCGCTGGTGGCGTAGCGCACCGTCGAGAGCTCGATCCGCGCGGTCAGCAGGTGCTCGGGCCGGAAGCCGGGATCGACCTGCCGGAGGCGGAGGAAGCTCTGCACCAGGAGCGACGCGCCGGTCACGAGCACGAGCGCGATCGCGATCTGGCCGGCGACGAGCAGCCGCCGGGTCCGCTGCCGCCCGCCCGCCGTGCCCGCGCGCGCGCCGTCGGTGAGCGCGCCCGTGAGGTCGCCGCGGATCGCGTGGAGCGCAGGCGCCAGTCCGAACAGCACGCCGGTGAGAATGGTGAGCGCGGCCGTGAACCCGAGCACCCGGACGTCGATGCCGACCGCATCGAGCCGGGGCACCGAGGCGGGGGCCGCCAGCACGAGCCCGCGGATGCCCCACACGGCGAGCAGCGCGCCGACCACGCCGCCTGCCGCGGCGAGGAGCACGCTCTCGGTGAGAAGCTGGCGCACGAGGCGGGACCGTCCCGCGCCGAGCGCGGTGCGAAGCGCGATCTCGCGCTGGCGCGTGTCGGCCCGCGCGAGCAGCAGGCCGGCCACGTTGGCGCACGCGATGAGCAGCAGCAGCGCCACGGCACCGAGCAGGACCAGCAGCGCCGGCCGCACATCGCCCACGACCTCGCCGATGACCGAGGTGCTGGTCCCGTCGAACTCGGCGGCGTACTCGGTGGGGTGCTCCGCCCGCATGCCCCGCATCAGCGCGGACGTCTCCGCGGCGGCGCCCTCGAGGGTGGCGCCGTTTCTGAGCCGGCCGACCACATCCAGGAAATGCCAGCCACGGTCGCTTCGGTCGGCCGCCGGGTCAAGCTGGAGCGGCGCCCACAGCTCCATACCCGTGCCCTCGTAGTGATCGGGCAGCTGGAAGCCCGGCGGCATGATGCCGACCACCGTTAGCGGCGTGTCGTCGAGCGTCAGCGCGCGGCCCACCACCGACGGGTCGGCTCCGAAGCGGCGCCGCCAGAGCGCGTCGCTCAGGAGCACGGCCGCCGGACCGCCGGGCAGGTCTTCCTCCCGGCCGAAGCCGCGTCCAACCACCGGAGCGACGCCGAGCACGGCGGGGACGCCCGCCGTCATGTAGCCGACTCGGAGCCGCTCGGGCGCGCCGGCCCCGGTGAGCGTGGCGCTGCCGTCGGCGTAGGCGCCGACGCGGGCGAACGCGTGGGTGCGCTCGCCGAGCTCCCAGTACTCCGGCACGCTGAGCTCGGCGAGCGGCTCCTGGGTGCGATGGCCCCAGACCATGGCGAGGCGATCGGGATGGTCGTAGGGCAGCGGCCGGAGCAGCACGCCGTTCACCACGCTGAAGATCGCGGTGTTGGCGCCGATGCCGAGCGCGAGCGTGACCACCGCGACGAGCGTGAATCCCGGCCGCTGGCGGAGCCCGCGCCAGGCGTATCGGAGGTCCTGCCTCACGCCGTTCATTCGGCGCGGAGCGAGGACATCGGGTCGACCCGGGTCGCGCGGCGCGCGGGGAGGTAGCTCGCCGCCAGCGCTACGGCGCCGAGCAGGAGCGCCACGGTGAGATAGGTTGCCGGGTCCCGTGCGCTCACGCCATAGAGCTGGCTGGTGAGCACCCGGCTCAGCACCCAGGCGCCGGTGAGCCCGATGGCCACGCCGAGCGCCACGAGCCGGAGTCCCTGCCCCACCACCAGCCCGAGCACCTGCCGCGAGCCCGCGCCGAGGGCCATGCGGATGCCGATCTCCTGCTGGCGCTGCGTCGTCGCGTACGCCATGACGCCGTAGATGCCGATCACCGACAGCAGCAGCGCGATGCCGGCGAACAGCGTCAGCAGGAGCAGCGAGAACCGCCGCTCCGCGCCCGCGTCGGCCAGGATGCGTGTCATGGGCATGATGCTGAAGATCGGCTGCTGCGGATCCACCGAGCGGACCGCCCGGATCGCCGCCGCGGTGAGCCCCTCGGGCGCGCCGTCGGTTCGGATCACGAGGGCCGCCTGCTGGGTCGGGAACCGGCGGCTCGAGGCGACAATCTCCTCCCTGGCCGGCTGGTCGAGCCGGAGCTGGCGCACGTCGCCCACCACGCCCACGATGTTCGCGACCGGCCCCTTGGGGCCGAACAGCCGAACCTGCGCGCCGACCGGATCCTTGCCCGGCCAGTACGTCGCCGCGAGCGTCCGGTTCACCACGACCTCGACAGGCGAGGTGGAGTCGTTCTCGCCGCCCACCGTCCGGCCACGGACGATCGGGATCTGCATCGTTGCGAAGTAGTTCGGCGAGACCGTGCGGAACTCGGCGTTGCGCGGCGGCTCGTCGGGCGCCACCGGGCGGTCGACGATGTCGAAGCCGATGTTGGCGCGCCCCAGCGGACCGGGGCCGCCGGCGCCTTGCAGCGGAAGCTGCGACGCCAGCGCGACGCTGCGCGCGCCGGGAATCTGGCTCGCCGCGGCGACGATCCGGTCGTAGTAGGCGAGCCGCTGCGTCGGCGTCGCGAAGCGGCCATTCGCCGCGTCGTTGGGCACCGGCAGCCAGATCTGCAGCGTGAGCAGGCCGTCGGGATTGAATCCGGGCTCGACCTGTACCAGCCGCTCGAAGCTCCGGAGCAGGAGTCCCGCCCCGGCGAGCAGCACCAGCGCCAGCGCGACCTCGGCCACCACGAGGCCGCTGCGGAGGCGGCTCCGGCGCGCGCCCGCGCTGGTTCCTTTTCCGGTGTCCTTGAGCACGCTCTGGAGGTCGGGACGCGTGGCCTGGAGGGCGGGCAGCAGGCCGAAGCCGATGCCGGTGAGCACGATGAGTCCCGCGGTGAACCCGAGCACCGCGCGATCGATCCCGATCTCACGCGCGCGCGGCAGGTAAAGTGCGGCGAGGCCGCTCAGCGTGCCGGTGCCCCACACGGCGAGCAGCAGGCCCAGGCCGCCGCCCAACGCCGCGAGGAGCAGGCTCTCGGTGAGGAGCTGGCGGATCAAGCTCGCGCGGCTGCCGCCCATCGCCGTGCGAATGGCGATCTCGCGGCCGCGAGTGCTGGAGCGCGCGAGCAGCAGGTTGGCCACGTTGGCGCAGGCGATGAGCAGCACGCAGCCTACCGCGCCGAGCAGGATGAGCAGCGCCGGGCGCACCTTCCCCACCACCCGCTCGGCGAGCGGCACCGCGTCCACCCGCCAGCCAAGCGCGCGGGGATACGCGTCCGGGTACTGGTCGTACCACCGCAGCCGGAGCCCGTCGAGCGCCTGCTGTGCGTCGGCGATCGTATGCCCCGGCTTGAGCCGCGCCACCGTCTGGAACACGCGGGCCTGGCGGTTGTTGACGAAGGTGGGATCGGGGTCCCCCAGATCCACCGGCGCCCACACCTCGAGCGGCGCCGTGTTGGATTCGACGGGGTGGCGGAAGCCTTTCGGGAGCACGCCGATGATGGTCATGGGGTCGTCGTCCAGCCGCACGCGCTTGCCGATCACGTCGCGCTCACCGCCGAACCGGCGCTGCCACAGGTCGTAGGAGATCATCGCGACGTAGCCGATGTGCCCACCCGTGTCCTGGTCGGTGAAATCGCGGCCGAGGACGGGCGCGGCGCCCAGGAGCCGGAAGAAGTTGGGCGACACGACCGCGGCCGCGATCCGCTCGGGTTCCCCCACCTCGGTGAGATTGATGTTGATCGGCCAGGCCGCCGCGACATCGCTGAACGCGTCCACCTCGCGCCGGAAGTCGTTGAACTCGGGCGCGGAGACCGGCACGTCCTGGAGGTTGCGGCCGGTCATGCTGGAGGTGAGCGCCACCAGCCGGCCCGGCTCGGCGTATGCCAGCGGTCGCAGCAGCACCGCGTTCACCACGCTGAAGATGGCCGTGTTCGCGCCGATCCCGATCGCCAGCGTCAGCACCGCCACGGCGGTGAACGCCGGGCTCCGGGCCAGCCCGCGGACCGCGAACCTGAGGTCCCGCCAGAACGCGTCCATCATGCCACCTCCACGTCGAGTGGCGCGCCCGGCACCAGGCGCCCGTCGAACAGGTAGACCGTCCGCCGTGCCTCGCGGAGGTAGCGCGGATCATGGGTGACGACCACCAGCGTGGCGCCGTCCTGGTTGAGCTCGCGGAGCAGCGCCGTGACCTCGGCGCCGTTGGCCGAATCGAGGTTGCCGGTGGGCTCGTCGGCCAGGAGCACCAGCGGCCGGCCCGCCACCGCCCGCGCCACGGCGACGCGCTGCTGCTGCCCGCCCGAGAGCTGCGAGGGATAGTGCTTGAGCCGGTGCAGCAGCCCCACGCGGTCCAGCGCGGCGAGCACGGCGCTCCGCCGCTCGTCCGCCGGCATGCCGCGATACTTGAGCGGCAGCTCGACGTTCTGATACACGGTGAGGTCGCCGATCAGGTTGAAGGCCTGGAAGATGAAGCCGACCGCGCGGGCCCGGACCCGCGCGCGTTGCGCGGCCGAGAGCGTGGACACGGGCTCGCCGGCCAGCACGAAGCTGCCCTCGCTCGGCGTATCCAGCAGGCCCAGGATGGAGAGCAGCGTGGTCTTGCCGCAGCCCGAGGGACCGCAGACGGCCACGTACTCGCCGGCCTTGATGTCGAGGTCGATGCCCGACAGCGCGTGGGTCTCGACCTCGTCGGTGTGGAAGATCTTCGAGAGGCCGGTGAGCCGGATGAGCGGATCGATGGCGAGGGGCATGGACTACTCCGCCCGGAGCGCCGGCACGGGCGCCGCCGCGAGGGAGACCAGGGCCAGCACCATGATGCCGAGCCCGAACGCCGGCGGATCGGTGGGCGCGAAGCCCGGCTGACGCCGGAGCGCGCGGATCGCGTAGCGGAGGTTTTGCAGCAGCGCGTCCATCGGGCTGTCCTCAGCTTACCGCGGTGAGCTGCCGCTCCTCGACCACCTTGCCGTCGAACAGGTGCACCGACCGCTCCGCATGCCGCGCGTACCGCGCGTCGTGGGTGACCATGCAGATGGTGGCGCCGCTCTGGTGCAGCTCGCGGAGCAGCTCCATCACCGCTTCGCCGTTGGTGGAATCGAGGTTGCCCGTGGGCTCGTCGGCGAGGAGGATGGCCGGGTCGCCGGCCACCGCGCGGGCGACCGCCACGCGCTGCTGCTGGCCGCCCGAGAGCTGCGCCGGGAAGTGCTTCATCCGGTGCGACATCCCCACGCGCTCGAGCGCGGCCTGCACCCGCTTCCGTCGCTCGTCGGCCGCCATCCCGCGGTAGGTGAGGGGCAGCTCGACGTTCTCGTACACCGTCAGATCGCCGATCAGGTTGAAGGCCTGGAAGATGAAGCCGATCTGCCGGTTCCGGACCCGCGCGCGGTCGGAGGCGGACAGGCGGGAGACCGGCTGCCCGTCGAGCGTGTAGTTCCCCTCCGTGGGCGAGTCCAGCAGGCCGAGGATCGAAAGCAGCGTCGTCTTGCCGCAGCCCGACGGGCCGGCGATCGCGACGTACTCGCCCTTCCGGATCTCGAGGTGGATGTCCGAGAGGGCGTGGGTCTCCACCTCGTCGGTGTAGAACACCTTCTTGATCCCTTCCAGCACGATCAGCGACTCGTTCATGGGTGCTCCTCACCGTGGTGTTGACCGCCCGTGTGCTTCATCCCTGCATCACTCCACCCGAACCCGATCCACTCCGTCCCACCGCGACATGTCCGAGATGATGACCTTGTCGCCCTGGGTGAGGCCGCCCTGCACCTCGACCGTGTTGACCGAGGTCCGGCCGAGGCGCACCGTCGTGCGGACCGCCTCGCGCCCGTCCGGCGTAAGCTTGAAGAGGCCCACGCTGCTGCCGGCCTGCCCGAACGCGGGCCGGCCGACATGGAGGACGTTCTCGAGCCGCTCGATCTGAATGGTGCCGTCCACCGACAGATCGGGGCGCGCGCCCCGCGGCAGCTCGCCCTGCAGCGACACGTCCACCGTCACGGTGCCGTTCTGCACCGCGGGGTCGATCCGTGAGACCTTGCCCTGCGCGATACCGTTGCGCGTGTCGATGGCTGCCGGCTGCCCGATGGTGACGTCCTTGGCCTGGGTCTCCGGAATCCGCAGCACGGCCTTGAGCTTCCCGGGCTCCACGATCCGGGCGAGCGTGGCGCCGCTCTGCGCCCACTGTCCGACCTCGAGCGGGAGCTCCTGCAGGATGCCGTTGGTGCCGGCCTTCACGACCATGGACCGGACGCGCCCGCGCTGAAATTGATTCACGTCACGGAGGCGGTCCACCTGCGCCTGCTGGAGCAGGACCTGCGAGTCGGCGGCCTGCCGCATGACGCCGAGCCGCTCCTGCTCGACCTTGAACCGGGTGGCCAGCTCCTCGACCTGGTCGCGCGAGCGGCTCGCCTCGTTGTCGGAGATGAGATGTTTCGCCACCAGCGACTCCGCCGCCTCCGCGTTTCGCTTCGCGTCGAGATAGCCCGCCTTGGCGGCCGCCACCTGCGCCTCCTGAGTAAGTCGCTGCGAGGCGAGGTCCGCGCGCAGGTTCACCTGCTCGGCGCGCGAAACGGCGAGCTGGCGCTCCGACTCGAGCGCCTCGAGCTGCACGTCCGGGTTGCTCAGCTCGAGCAGCACCGTCTCGGGCTCGACCGCCTCGCCGGCCTCGGCCAGGCGCCGCTCGACCCTGCCGGCGGTGACGGCGGAGATGTAGCGGATGCGCTCGGGCACGAGGGTCCCCGGGCCGCGCACCTCGATCACCAGCGGCCCGCGCTGCACCGAGTCGATCCAGACGGCGGCGCGGTCCACCCGCGGCGCCGCCGGCTTGAGACTGTGCAGCCCAACGGTCGCCAGCACGAGGCCGGCGATGCCAAGACCGCCATAGAGGATTCGCTTCCGGCCGCGATTGGCCGGTGCCCGGGGTATGTCCACGCCGCTTCCTTAATACAGAGCACTGAATCGAGAGTCTCGGCCGCGCACGCGGCCGCGCGCCGTGAAAGGAAGGACCGTGCCACTCGGGCTGCTCGCATTATGAGACGCGAGGGCAATGACTTGCGTTTGCTCCGCCCGAAGCGTATCCCTCGCCGGTGTGCGCCTGTGGGAATGCCGAATCCCAATACCGGACACTCGTGTGTGTCTCCAAGCGCCCGAGCGCGTCTCCAAGCGAAACTCCGCCTCCCTTCCCCACAACGAGATCTCCATGGCGACTCCCCCGCCGCGGGACCTCCAGCGCCTGGCCCTGGCCGGAGGCGTGCTCCTGGCCCTGGCGTGTGGCCACACCGATCCGTTCAGCTCCGGTCCGTTCACCACCGATCAGCCGCTCGACCCGCACCCGCCGGCGCGCCTCACGTTCAACGAGGGCGCCGACCGCGAGCCCTCGTGGCTGCCTGACGGCTCGGGCCTCCTCTACTCCGCGCAGCAGCTCGGCCGGGCCGACGCCGACGTGTGCGTCGCCGAGCTGCCGCCGACGGGGGGGAGTCAGCGGCGACTGGTGTGCGACGCCGGCGGCACCGCCGGCGCGCTCGGCAATGGGGCCGAGTGGGCCGTGGTCGGCCCCGGCGGCGCGCTGGCGTTCGTGAAGGCGACCTGGACCATCGGCGGCACCAACCCCGCGACCGAGGCGGTGGCCGTCGCTCCCGGGTTGGATCCCCTGAACGCCGCGGACGTTCAATCCATTCCCTACGCCATCGCGGGCGAGCCGCAGCATACGGGCATCCAGGCCCTCCACTGGCAGGGTCCGGGCGGGCTGGTCTTCGTGGGCGGGCTCGTCGCCTATCGGCGGGCGTGTCCCACCTGCGTGCTGGACACGATCGTGAGCGGCCTCAAGATCGCGACGCTCGACGTCACGGGCGGCGGTCCGGTGGCGCTGCCCGGCACCGACTTCGCCTCCGGAGTGAGCCCCGGCGGCTCGAGCGACGAGATCTACTTCACGGTGGACGGCGACACGCGGGTCTTCCACCGCACGCTCTCGACCGGCGAGACCGCGGTGGCGTACGACTTCGGCAGCGCCGGCATCGCGCGCGACGTGCACGTGGTGGGCAGCCGGCTCGCGGCCGTGGTCGGGGGCCGGGTCGCCTTCTCGGTGGACGGTCAGCTCGGGCCGGTCCAATGGGACAGCGGAGGCATCGTGCACGTGGTCGACCTGTCGAGCGGGGTCGACGCCGCGCTCGATCCCGGCGCCCAGCTCTACCGGCGGCCGGCGCTCTCGCCCGCCGGCGATCGCGTCGTCGCCGAGGGCTACCCGCTGGTGATCACGGGCAACGGAAGCGACGTGCCGGACACGACCGTGTCCCGCGCCGGCGACCTCTACCTGTTCACCACGCCATGAGCCCGCGCGGAGCTGCCGTTTCGGTGGCCCTGGCCGTGGGATTCGCGCTCGCCTGCGCCGCACCGGCGGCGGCCCAGACCGAAGGCGCCATCGCCGGGCGGGTGCGCGAGGCCACCGCCAACCGCGCGCTCGCCGGAGCCCAGGTGCTGGTGGACGAGCGGATCGGCGCGGTGACCGATACCGCCGGCCTCTACCGCGTGCGCGCCGTGCGCACCGGCTGGCATCGGGTGGCCGCGCGCCTCATCGGCTACCGCGGCGTCGTGCTCGATAGCGTGTTCGTTCGGGCGGGTGCCACGGTCACCGCCGACTTCTCGCTGGAGGCGAGCGCGGTGGCGCTGGCGCCCCTCGTCGTGACCGCGCCGGTGGACGAGCTGCTCGATCCGCTCGCGACCAGCAGCGAGCAGAAGATCAGCGCCGCCGATCTCCGGGAGCTGCCGGTGAGCTCGCTCGAGGAGGCGATCGCGCTGAGCGCCGGCACCGTCGGCACCAGCTACCGCGGCGGGCGCATCGGTGAGGAGTCGTTCATTCTCGACGGGCTCGGCGTGAAGAACCAGCTCGACGCCGCGAGCGGCGGCCTGGGCCTCCACATTCCGCCCGATCTTCTCGGCGAGGCCTCGCTGGTGACGAACGGCTTCTCGGCACGGTACGGCCAGGCGCTCTCGGGGCTGGTGAACGTCGTGACGCTCGATCCCGACTCCACCTGGAGCGGGCGTGCCGCGGTCGAGACCGACCGCCCCTTCGGCGGCGGGCAGGACCATGGCCTGGACCGGCTGGCGCTGCGCGCGGGCGGTCCGGTCGCGGGGCGCGTGGGCCTCGAGGCTGCGGTGGACATTTCCGGCCGCCTCGACGACGACCCTGTCAACGCGCCGGCCCCGCCGAGCCCGCTCGACCCGCGCGCCCAGCAGCCCAACCTGCTGCCGCACAACAGCGGCGAGCAGTGGAACGGCGCCGCCAAGCTGCTGGTGCCGATCTCCAGCGGCGCCACGCTCCGCGTGCTGGGCGTGCACTCGGAAGCGCAGAACCTGCTGTTCGACCCCGCGTACAAGTACGCTCTCGACCTCGCCCCGGCCCAGCGGCTCAAGGGCGACCTGATCAACGGCCACCTGCAGCTCCGCACCGCGGCGACCTCCGCCTTCCCCGTGGTGGTCGACCTGCGCGTGGGGCGCTTCGTCCGGGATTTCATTCGGGGACAGGTCGACGGGACGGTCGACTACAAGGTGGGGGCGATCACCGGCTCGCCGTTCCACTTCGTCGGGGAAGATCAGGCCCGCGCGCAGTCGCCCGCCACCGGCCCGATCCCGGGACTGGTCCAGCCGACCCTCGCCGACGCCACGCCCTGGGGCGTGCCCGCGTTCTTCCTGGGCGGCGGCTCCCGCGGCGACCTCGCCTGGAACCGCTTCGGCGAGACCCGCGTGCAGCTCGACGCCACCTACGGCGGGGCGCGCCAGGTGGACCTGTTCTTCGGCGGCGAGTACGCCGCGCAGCAGGTGCGGACCTACCAGCGGCTGTTCGGGTTCGCGCCGGTAGGCGACACGGTGCCGCCGCCGGCGATCTCCGCCTTTTCCCCGCGCAGCTTCGCGGGCTACGTGGAGGCTCAGACGCGGGTGGAGGATATCGGCATCACCGCCGGCCTCCGCTACGACGAGTTCGACGCGCGCACCGCCGAGGCGAGCGTGGCGCGCGGCGCCAGTCGCTCGCTGAGCCCACGCTTCGCCGTCTCCACCGTGCTCCACAACGCGACCTTCGTCGCGAGCTACGGCCGGTTCACCCAGGCGCCCGACTACCAGTTCCTGGTGGATGCCGCGTTCGACGACACGACCCGCACCGGCCGGTTCCGCCGCGGAAATCCGGATCTGGGCTTCGAGCACGCCAACCAATACGAGTTCAGCGTTCGGGTCCGGCCGCGCGAGGCGCTGTCGGTCCGCATCGGCGTGTTCCAGAAGCGGTTGGAGGGGCTGGTGGCCTCGGTGCCGCTGGGGCTCAATCCCGACTCGACCATCTTCGGCAACGCCGACGCCGGCACCGCGCGCGGCCTCGAGATCCTGGCCGAGCGCGAGCTCAAGAACGGCTACGGCTTCCGGGTGGCGTACACGCTCCAGGACGCCAAGGCGACGTCCAGCGATCCGTTCCTGCTCAACCGGCTCCTGGTCGTGGACCCGCAGACCGGCGACACCATCCGCCCCGCGCGCGCGGAGTTCCCGCTGGATTTCGATCAGCGGCATACGCTCACGGTCATCGCGCGCGGCAAGGCGCCCGACGCGGCGGGGCCGCGCCTGTTCGGCACGTGGCCGCTCGCCGGCCTCGAGGGCGCGGTGATCGTGAGGGTCCTGTCCGGGCTGCCGTTCTCGGTCACCGACACGACGCCGGGCAACACCGACTCCATCATCGGCCTGCCGAACAGCCACCGGCTGCCGGCCAGCTCGACCGTGGATCTGCTCATCCGGCGGCCGATTCGTCTGGGCAAGACCCGGGGCGGAGTCTATCTCGACGTGCGCAACCTGCTCGACCGGCGGAACGTCATCGCCGTCCGGCGCGACACCGGGCTGCCGCAGGCCGACACCGCGACGGTCAACCGGCTCGCGGAGGCGGCCTATGCCGCGCACCCCGAGTCGATCCCGTTCGAGTCGGCGCGCTACCGGAAGAGCGCGGACCTCAACGGCGACGGGTACGTGGCCGGGCGCGACGAGCTGTTCCCCATGTACCTGGAGGCCGCGCGCGACATCACCCAGCCGATCTTCGACTACGGTCCGCCGAGGCTGATGCGGCTGGGCTTCGAGTTCCTGTTCTGAGACGGGCGAGGTCTTCCTCGAGCAGCGCCTGGTTGATCGCCATGCCGGCCTCCGCCCCCTCGGCGGCCGCGACGATGACGAACTGCGCCTCGCGCGACGCGTCGCCGCACACGTACAGTCCCGGCACGTCGGTCGCCTCGCATTTGCCGGTATCGACCGCGCCCTGATGGGTGAACTGGCAGCCGAGCTTGCCCGGCAGCTCCGACGCCTGGCGCTGGCCCGCGGAGAAGAACAGCGCCCGGCGATCCTCGGGCGCGCCCTGCTCGAACACGATCCGCTCGAGCTGGCCGTCGCTGCCCTCGAGCCGTACGATCCGCTCGAGCCGTACCCGGACGCCCAGGGCGTCGAGGCGCTGGTGGGATTCGTCCGTCAGATCGCCGGTCCCGTCGGTGCACAGGAGCAGGTCGCGGGTCCAGATCGTGAGACTCTCCGCCAGCCCCGCGCCGTTTTCCCCCCGACCCCACACCGCCACCGGCTGGTCGCGCCACTCCCATCCGTCGCAGTACGGGCAGTGGTGCACGCTCCGGCCATACAACTCCGGGAGCCCGGGCACCGCGGGCAGCTCGTCCACCACGCCGGTCGCGAGCAGCAGGCGTCGCGCGCGGAGCCGGCTGCCGTCCGCCGCCGCCAGGTCGAACCCTCCGTCGGCGCGCGCCGCATCGACGATCCGCCGCTCGGACAGCTCGACGGTGTCGTACGGTCCGAGCTGCTCGCGCGACACGCGGAGCAACTCGGACGGCGGCGTGCCGTCGCGGGTGAGGAAGCCGTGCATCGCGTGGGCCCAGCGGTTTCTTCCCTCGCCCGTGTCGCACACCAGCACCCGCCGGCGGCAACGGCCCAGCATGAGCGCGGCGCTCAGCCCGGCGGGGCCGCCGCCGACGATGACGCAGTCGTACCGCTCGGGCTCGGAACGCGGAGAGCCGGCCCAACCTTCGGGCCGGCTCCCGGCGCCATGCTGGGCGGACGGGTCGCTCACGCCGGGCCCGGCACCGGCGCGGCGACGTAGGCTCCTTCGGTCACCTGCTTGAACCGCCGCAGGTCATCGGCGATCTGCCGCGCGGGATCGTCGCCGAGCAGGTGCGCGACGGTCTGCCCGGCCTTGCCGCCAGGGGCGGCGTAGCGGAGCACGACCCGCACGTCGGTGCCGCCGCCGTGCGCCGGCGTGAACTGTACCTGACCGGCCTGGTCGACCTCCGAGCCCGGCAGCGAGCGCCACGCGATGATCTCGTCCGGGATCTCGTGCACGATCTCGGCGTCCCATTCGACGCGCGACCCGAGCGGCCCCTTGGCGACCCAGTGCGAGCGGCGGTCGTCCAGCACCGTCACCGATTCCAGGTGGTCCATGAACCGGGGAAGGTTGTCGAGCTGGCGCCAGAAGCGGAACAGCTCGTCACGCGGCCGCGCGACCACCACGGCCTCTTCCACCTTGGTGCCTTCCCCACGCTCGAGTCGGGCGACGCTGCTCCGCTCGTCCGCCCGGGCGCTGTTCCGGCCCAGCGCCTGGTTGATCTCGCAGTGGCCGGTCAACGCCCGGCGCACCAGGTGCACCCCGAGCGGAAGGAGCAGCAGGCGGAGCCTGGAGCGGCGCAGGCTGTAGCCCAGCAGCGCCGCGCCTCCCAGGCCGGAGATCCAGCGCTCCGTCCGGCCGACGTTCAATTCGCGGGGCGGACGGCCGGCATCCGGGGCCGTCATCGCTCGGCCCTCCCGCCCTTGGCGTTCTCCGGGCCGGCTTCGGTACGATCCTGGTCGCGGGGGTCGCCGAGCTCCAGCTCGTCGGCCGCCTCCTCGTTCTCCTCGCCCGCGGCGCTCTCGCCCTGTTCCTGCGCGAACCGAAGGCGCTCTTCGTCGCTCATCGTCGCGAACTTGCGGCTCATGTTCTTCACGTGATCTCACTCCTCGCGGTGGACTCGAGCAGCGCCTTCAGCCGCCCGAGATCTTCGTTCACTCGGTTGCGCGGGTCGGCCCCGAAAAACACGGCCAGGTCGGCGCCGTGCCGGCCTCCCGGAGGACTGTAGCAGAACCGGAAGTCCACCCGGGTCCCCGAGCCTTCGGGCGCAAAACGCACGACCCCGGCGTTCTCCAGGATCGCCCCCGGCTCGCTGCGCCAGGCCAGCAGTCGCGGCGCCTCCCGCTCGGTCAAGACTGCCGTCCAGGTCAGCGGCGCGTGGTCAGGGCCGATCACGACCCAGCGCGAACGGCCCGCGCCCAGGTCCTGGACTTCGCGGATGTTGGAAAGAATGAGCGGCAGATTTTCGTAGTCGGACCAGAACGCGAACACCCGCTCGATCGCCGCGTCGATGTGGATGGTCTTCTGGATGTCGACCGTGCGCCGGCGGTCGCCGTGCCGCGGCCCTCCTTCCTGGCGCTCCAGCCCGCGCGCCAGAAGTCCGACGCCGAGCGCGCGCATGGCGCGTCCGGTGCGCCCGCGCCGAAGCAGCCCGTACGCCATGAGCGCCCCGCCGATCAGCCGCGCCGCCTGCCGCGTGTCACCGCCTCGCGATCCCAGGTTGGCCGCCTCGAGTCCGTCGATGTCGCCCAGGCGCATGCCGTAGCGGCCGACCGCCTCCGTCAGTCCGAGGCGGCTTCCCAGGCGCGCCCGCCGGGAAGCGCCGCGCTCGGGGTCGAAGAGGTAGACCAGCCCCGCGCCGACCACCGCGCCGCCGACGAACTGCTTGGCTCCCATGCCGCCTCCACGTTCAGGTGCACGCCAGTGCCTCAATCGACACGTCCCCTTGCCTCGCGGCTGTGACCGGCCTCACACGCGTGGCACAGGTCCTTCAATAATGGTAACCCGCGAACGGACCGCGCTACCTTTCACGGGGTCCCGCCCATCGAGGCACATCCATGATCCTCAGCACCACGACATTCCAGGCCGGCCAGCCTATCCCGCGAGTCTGCACCTGCGACGGCGAGGACCGTTCGCCCGACCTCGAGTGGAGCGAGGTGCCGGTCCAGTCGCGGAGCTTCGCGCTCGTGTGCGACGATCCCGACGCGCCGAGGGGCACCTGGGTCCATTGGGTCCTGTTCAACTTGCCGGCCGACGCCGTTCAGCTCTCCGCCGGCGTGCCGGGCAGGCCGGAGCTCCCGTCCGGCCCGCGCCAGGGCGTGAACAGCTCGGGCAAAATCGGGTACAGCGGTCCCTGCCCCCCGCCCGGAGCGCCTCACCGATACTACTTCCGGCTCTATGCCCTCGACACGGTGCTGAACGTCTCCGCCGGTGCGAGCCGCGCAGACCTGGACCAGGCCATGGCGACGCACGTGCTCGCCGAGGCGACGCTGATGGGGACCTACGGCCGGTGAAATGGCTCGCGGCGGCCCTCGTGCTCGGGGCCTGCGCGCACGCGGTTGCAGGCGGTGGGCGGCCGGCGGCGATCGCGTCGGGCACGCTTCGGAACGCGGCGGGCGAGCGCGTCGGGGTCGCGGCCGTTACCGACACGGCGGGCGCCCTCCGGCTTGCGCTCAGCGTCGGTGGGCTGTCTCCTGGGCTGCACGCGGTGCGCATCGAGGCCGAGGGCCGCTGCGAGGCAGACGCCCGACGCGCCGACACCTCGCGTGCCGATTCCACGCTCCCCGAGCCGGAGCCGATGGATACGATGCGGGATACGGCGCAGGCGAGCGGTGAGAGCCATCCGGCCGGCGGCGAGCCCGCCCTGCTCAATCAGCCCGGCCCGCAGCTCGGCGAGCTGCCCGATCTCCAGGCCGGCCGCGACGGCCTGGCGGATACGAGCTTCGCGCTCCCTCGCGCGCTGCCCACGACTGGTCCCGGTTCGCTGCTTCAGCCCGGCGGCACCCGCGTCGTGATCGGCAGCGGGCCCGGAGTCCACCCGGATTCCTCGGCGCACGCGGCCCCGCCGGTGGCCTGCGCCGTGCTCCGCCCGGCGTGATGCCCGATCTTCGCCGGACGCGGTCGCGCCGAGCGTGACCCTCCTGCTTCGCACCGACCGCGGCCTCTACTGTGAGGCCGGCGGTTTCTTCGTCGATCCATGGGCGCCGGTAGACCGCGCCGTCGTGACGCACGCGCACGGCGACCACGTGGCCTGGGGCTGCGGCGCATACCTCACCTCCGCCGAGGGAGAGGCGGTGCTGCGCCGTCGGCTCGAGCCGGGCGCGCAGGTCCGTGGCGTTCCCTACAGCACGGCGCTCGACGTGAACGGGGTGCGGGTATCGCTTCATCCTGCCGGCCACATCCTGGGTTCCGCCCAGGTCCGGCTCGAGCACCACGGCGAGGTCTGCGTCGTGTCCGGCGACTACAAGACCGAACCCGACCCGACCTGCACGCCGTGGGAGCCGGTCCGCTGCCACACGTTCGTGACCGAGTGCACCTTCGGGCTCCCGGTGTACCGCTGGCAGCCGTCGTCCGCGGTCTTCGAGCGGATTCACGCCTGGTGGCGCTCGAACCAGGAGGCCGGCAGGACAACGCTGCTCTTCGCCTACGCGCTCGGCAAGGCGCAGCGGCTCATCGCCGGGCTCGACCCGGCAGTCGGACCGATCCTGACCCATGGCGCCGTCGAGCGTATGACCGAGCCCTACCGGGCCGCGGGCGTGCCGCTCCCGCCGACCACCCACGTCGCCGTTTCCGACCAAACCGAGTGGCCGCGCGCCGTGGTGGTCGCGCCGCCCTCCGCGGACGGCTCGGCGTGGGCGCGGCGCTTCGGGCCGCAGTCCACCGCGTTCGTGTCCGGCTGGATGGCGGTGCGCGGCACCCGCCGGCGGCGCGCGGTGGACCGGGGTTTTGCCATCTCGGATCATGTGGACTGGCCCAGTCTCCTTGCGGCCATCGACGCCACGGGCGCGGAGGAGGTCTGGGCGACGCACGGCTACACCGGCGTGCTGGTCCGCTGGCTGAGTGAGCACGGCCGCAAGGCGCGCGCGGTGGAAACCCGCTTCGAGGGTGAAAGCGACGAGCCGGACACGGCGGATGACGCGGCGATGGACGAGCGCGCCGGCGAGGGGCCACCCTCATGAGAGCGTTCGCGCGCCTCTACGAGGAGCTCGACGAGACCACCGCCACGGGAGAGAAGATCGCGGCGCTGGTCCGCTACTTCCGCGCCGCCCCGCCGGCCGACGCCGCGTGGGCCGTGCATTTCCTCATCGGGCGCCGTCCCAAGCGGCTCGTCGGGCCCGCGAAGCTCCGGACCTGGGCGGCGCGCGAGGCCCGCATCCCCGACTGGCTGTTCGAGGAGAGCTATCATGCCGTAGGGGACCTCGCGGAGACGATCACGCTCCTTCTCTCCGACGACGCCGTCTCGAGCGATCTCCCGCTCTCCGTCTGGGTCGAGCAGCGCCTGCTTCCGCTGCGCGGCCAGGACGATGCCGTGCAGCAGGCCGAGCTGGCGCGCGCGTGGCACGAGCTCGGGCGGAACGAGCGCTACGTCTGGAACAAGCTGATCACCGGGAGCTTCCGCGTGGGCGCGTCGGCCCGGCTCGTCATCCGCGCGCTGGCCGAGCTGAGCGGTGTGGACGAGGGCACGATCGCGCACCGGCTGATGGGCGCCTGGGAGCCGGGCGCGACGTTCTTCGAGCGACTGGTCGCGCCGGACACGCGCGATGCCGACGTGAGCCGCCCGTATCCTTTCTATCTCGCCTATCCGCTGGAGCAGGCGCCGGAGACCCTGGGCGACGCGGCGGAGTGGCTGGCCGAGTGGAAATGGGACGGGATCCGCGCGCAGCTCATCCGGCGAGCCGGGCAGGTGTTTCTCTGGTCGCGTGGCGAGGAGCTCCTGAGCGGGCGCTTTCCCGAGGTGGAGGAGGCGGGTGCGCTGCTTCCCGAAGGCACGGTGATCGACGGCGAGCTCCTCCCCTGGGCCGCGGCGGGCCCCCTTCCCTTCGCGCAGATGCAGCGGCGGATCGGCCGGAAGGTGCTCGGCCGCCGGATCCTCAGCGAGGTACCGGTGGTGCTGGTGGCGTACGACCTGCTCGAGGAGCAGGGCCGGGATCTTCGCGCGCTGCCGTTCGAGGAGCGGCGCGCGCGGCTCGAGACGCTGCTCCGCGCCACGCCCGCCGCCGGCCGGCTCGCGCTCTCCCCCGCGGTGGAGGCGGAGGGCTGGGAGGCGCTCGCCCAGGCGCGCGCGGGCGCCCGCGAGCGCTGCGCCGAGGGTCTCATGCTCAAGCGCCGCGCGAGCGCATACGGGGTCGGACGCCGG
>JAICJD010000042.1 GCA_025928645.1 Gemmatimonadales bacterium | reverse complement strand
TACGAGGACCGCCGGTGCCAGCGGGACATGGCCGCGTACATCGCCGACGGGTACAACGACGGCGGCGTCCAGCTCCTCGAGGCGGGGACCGGTGTCGGCAAGTCGTTCGCCTACCTCGTGCCGGCGCTCCACTGGGCGCGGGTGAACGGCGAGCGGACGGTCGTCAGCACCAACACGATCAACCTGCAGGAGCAGCTCGTCGGCAAGGATCTGCCGCTGCTCCGGCGCGCGCTTGGCGACGACGAGTATGCGCCGACGTTCGCCTTGCTCAAGGGGTGGCGGAACTATCTCTGCCTGTCGCGACTCAACCTCGCCGTCGCGTCGCAGCGGACGCTGTTGGAGCAGGACAAGCTCGACGAGCTGCTGGGCATCGCCGAGTGGGCCGGCCATACGGGCGACGGCACGCTGAGCGACCTGCCGGTCACGCCTTCGGCCGAGGTGTGGGACGAGGTGAGCGCCGAGGCCGACCTCTGCACCCGGCTCAAGTGCACACACTTCGACAAGTGCTTTCTGTTCCGCGCCCGGCGGCGCGCCGCGGAGGCGGACGTGGTGGTGGTGAACCACCATCTCCTCGCCGCCGACTTGAGCGTGCGCCAGGCGCAGGACAACTGGGAGGAGGCCGCGGTGTTGCCGCCCTACCGGCGGCTGGTGCTCGACGAGGCCCACCACCTCGAAGACGTCGCGGCTTCTCACCTGGGCATCCAGGTGTCGAGCCGGGCGGTCCGGCGCCTGCTCTCCCGCTTCGAGCGCAACGGCCGCGGGCTGGCCCCCACGCTCGCCTACGAGCTCTCGGCCCGGAGCGACATGCTGAGCCGGGCGAGCCTCGACCTCCTGCGTGAGCGTCTCCTGCCCGCGCTGGCCGACGCGCGGCGGGCCAGCGAGGCGATGTTCCTGCGGCTGCTGGAGCGGCTGGAGACCGCACCCGCGGGGCAGCTCCGGCTCGACCACGACTTCGCCACCGACGAGATCTGGGACCAGGGCCTCGCGCTCGAGCTGGACGCGACCCTGCTCGCATTCCGCGCCTTGCGCGAGACCGTCGAGACCATTGCCGACCGGCTGGCGGAGTCGGAGGAAACGGAGCGCGGCGCCTCGATCCTGCAGGAGCTCCGCGCCGTGATGCGGCGGCTCGACGCGGTGTCGGACGGGCTCAACCGGACGCTGCGCCCCGCGGGCGGCGGCACACCGACGGTGCGGTGGCTTGAGCGCACCGCCCGCGGGCCGCAGCTCAACCTGTCCGCGGTCCCGCTCGACCTCGCGCCCGTGCTCCGCGCGCTGCTGTTCGACCGGCTCGAGACGGTCGTGCTCACCAGCGCCACGCTCGCCGCGGGCGGGGATTTCGCCTTCCTGGAGAGCCGCCTCGGCCTCGCCGGCGACGACACGCCGGTGACGGTCCGCGAGGCCTTCCCCTCGCCGTTCGACTACCCGTCGCAGTGCGTGTTCGGGATTCCCAGCGATCTGCCCGAGCCGCGCGAGGACGAGCACGCGCACGCCACGGCGGTCGTGCAGGTCGTCACCGATCTGGCCTATGCGTCCGACGGCGGCATGTTCGTCCTCTTTACCAGCCATGCGTCGCTCCGGAAGGCGGCGCACGAGGTGCGCGCGGTGCTGGGGACACGCTGGCCCATCCTGGTGCAGGGTGAAGCGCCGCGGGACGTTTTGCTCCGGCGGTTCCGGGCCGCGGAGAACGCGATCCTGCTCGGCACCGATTCGTTCTGGGAAGGTGTGGACGTGCCGGGGCGCGCGCTCCGCACGCTGATACTCAACAAGCTACCTTTCAAGGTTCCGAGCGAGCCGCTCACGGCCGCGCGCCTGGAACGTCTGGCCGAGGAGGGAATGGACGGCTTCATGAACTACCTGCTGCCCCACGCGGCGCTCAAGCTGAAACAGGGGTTCGGCCGTCTCATCCGGAGCCGCCAGGACATGGGCGTCGTGGTCCTGCTGGACAGCCGGGTCGTCACCAAGCGATACGGGCCGCTGCTGCTCGGCGGGTTGCCCCGGGCGGAGCGCATCATCGGGAGCTGGGCGCAGGTGCGCACCAAGTGCGAGGACTTCTTCGCGAGACACGGGATCGGAGCGATGGCGTGATCCCGGTCCGGCCGTCGAAGATCGTCTGCGTGGGACGGAACTATCGGGCGCACGCGCGCGAGCTGGGGAACGAGGTCCCGCCGGTCCCGATGCTGTTCTTCAAGCCGCCGAGCGCGCTCGTCGGTCCCGGTGATCCCATCGTCCTGCCGACGGCCTCGAAGCAGGTAGAATACGAGGCGGAGATCGGCGTGGTGGTCGGCCGGCGGCTGAGCGGCGCGGGCGAAGACGAGGCGGAGGCGGGGCTCGACGGGTTCGTATGCCTCAACGACGTAACCTGCCGCGACCTGCAGAAGACGGACGGCCAGTGGGGCCGCGCCAAAGGCTACGACACGTTCTGCCCGGTCGGCCCCGCGGTTGCGCGGGGCCTCGACTGGCGCCGGCTCGAGGTGATCGGGCGGGTCAACGGCCAGGAGAAGCAGCGCGCGCCGGCCACCGACATGCAGTTCCAGATCCCATTCCTGGTGTCGTTCATCAGCGGGATCATGACGCTCGAGCCGGGCGACCTGATCGCCACCGGCACGCCGGCCGGCGTCGGCCAGCTTCACGACGGCGACGTCGTGGAGGTCGAGATCCCCGGCGTCGGCACGCTCTCCAACCCCGTGCGGAACGGTTCCCCCCGATGATCCACTTCAGCCAGCGTCTGCAGGCCCTTCCCGGATATCCGCTCGCGGAGATCCCGACGATCAAGCGCCGGCTGATCGCGTCCGGTATGGACGTGATCGACCTCGGCGCGGGGGACAACGACACGCCCCCGCCCCAGATCGCGGTCGAGACGATGGCCGAGGCGCTGCACGATCCGGCCTACAGCAAGTACGGCTTCCAGCAGGGCCTCCCGGCATTCCGGGAGGCCGCCGCACGGTGGGTGGAGCGCCGGTTCGGCCACCAGTTCGATCCGATGAGCGAGACGCTCCCGCTGATCGGCTCCAAGGAGGGGCTCTCGCATCTGCCGTTCGCCGTGGTCAACCCCGGGGACGTCACGGTCGTCCCGGAGCCCGGCTACCAGGCGTACATCGGCGGGTCGATCCTGGCCGGAGCGGAGCCGTACATCGCTCCGCTCCGACCCGAGAACGACTTCCTGCTTGACCTGGAGCGGGTCCCGGCGGCGGTGCTCCAGCGAGCCCGGCTGGTGTTCGTGAACTATCCGAACAACCCGACCGCCGCCGTGGCCAACATGGAGTACCTCGAGCGGCTGGTCTCGCTGTGCCGCCACCACGAGATCCTGCTGGCCTACGACAACGCGTATTGCGACCTGACTTTCGACGGCTACCGCGCGCCGAGCATCTTCGAGATACCGGGGGCGCGCGACGTCGCGCTCGAGTTCTTCTCGCTGTCGAAGAGCTTCTCGATGACCGGATGGCGGATCGGCTTCGCGGTTGGGCGGCCGGAGCTGGTCGGCGCGCTGACCCGGGTGAAATCCTACACGGACACCGGACCGTTTCTGGCCGTGCAGAAGGCCGGCGCCGCCGCGCTCGACCAGGCCGAGGCACTCGTGGCCCCGATCCGGGACGAGCTCGAGCGGCGGCGTGATGCCGCCGTAGCCGCGCTGCGAGAGGCGGGCTTCACGCTCGAGGCGCCCAAGGCCGCGATGTATCTGTGGATTCCGCTGCCGGAGGGTGTGGCATCGGCCGCGTTCGCGCGGCGAGCCCTGGAAGACACCGGTGTCGTCGTGCTTCCGGGCAGCGGGTTCGGCCCGGCCGGAGAAGGTTTCTTCCGCATCGCGCTGACCGTCAGCGCCGACCGGCTTCGCACGGCCGCCGGCCGGCTGGGCCGCACGCTCGACGCGACCCGTCGAGGGGAGCTTGCCTCGGCCACCTGAGATCCTGCTGCCGCCGAGGCGGCCCTGGCCGTGGATCGCGATCGCGGCCAGCGTGGCGGTGCACAGCCTCGCTCTCTTCGGCTGGGTCGGCGGGCGCCGGCCGATGCTGCCAAGACGTCCCAGCGAGCTCATCGTCCTCACGCCGCCGGCTCAGGGCCCGACCGCAGTCCGGATGCCATACTCCGCGCCCCGTCCCGCCGGACGCGCCGGGACCGGCATCCTCGGCCAGCGGCCGGTTCGCCCGGTGCTGCGGTCGAGGCCGCGCCCGCAGCCCGTGGCCGCGGTGCCCGAGCCGCGCCCCGAGCCGCAGCCGGTGGATACCGGCCCGGCGCCGGTGAAACCGCGGGAGTCCGTCGGGCTCATCCGGCCCGGACTCGCCGACGGGCGCCTCTGGGTGCGTCCGCTGCCGCTGCCTCCCAAGGAGCTCGCGAGCCGCCTTCGCCCGGGACACGTCCAACTGGTGGACAGCGCGGTCAACGCGATCGTGCAGGCCTACCTCGACTCCATCGCCGCGGAGCCGGCCTCGCGCGGGCAGGCGCTGCCGAGCTGGACCAAGGACATCGCGGGCAAGAAGTTCGGCATCGACTCCAAGAACATCTACATCGCGGGGCTCAAGATCCCCGCGGCCGTGCTGGCCCTGCTGCCCATTTCCGGCGGCGGCAACATCGACCAGAATCGGGCGTACAATCACCTGATGGACATGCGGGCGGACCTGCAGTACGCCGCGCAGCGCGCGCAGAACCTGGACGAGTTCAAGGAGATGATCCGCGAGATGCGGATCCGCAAGGAGCAGGAGCGGGAGTTCGAGACGAACCAGCGGACCGCGCCGCCGCCGGCCGATACCGCGTTACCCTGAGCGGGAGACGAGCCCGACATGAAGCTGGTGGATACCGAGGAGACCGTCGTACTGGTGACCGGAACGTCGCTCACCGCCGAGGAGCGCGATCGGCCGCTGGCCTATCTGCTCAAGGCCGAGATCGACCGTCGCGGCGTCGGGCATGCCTACCGCCGCGCGGTCGTCGTGGGCGACGCGTGGTATCTCGAGAACCGCATCTTCCATCTCAATCCGACGATCGCCATCGGCGGCCCCGGGGCCAACGGCGTGGCGAGGGAGTTCGGCGCGTTCCTGCCGACGATCTATAACCGCGAGGAAGAGGTCTTCGTCCAGGCCGACTTCGAAGGCGAGCTCAAGCGCGCGGCCCTGTGGGGTGTGAACGCCGCGGCCACGGCGGCGGCGGTCGAGGTGTTCACGACACAGGGCCAGCTCGAGGAGCTGCTGGGGAGGATCTGGCGGTTCAGGGTGGGGGTGTTTGTGTAGGGAGCTTCATCCCGAGCGTAGCGAGGGACCTTGCCGGGCCGGGTTCGAGCCATTCCCGGGCAAGGTCCCTCGCTACGCCCGGGACGAAGAATCTACCGGCCTCCTTCCTCCGGCCCCCTACAGCCCCAGCAAATCCGCCAGCGCCCGGTCCACCACCTCCGACGTCTCTCCATCGATGATCCGCCGGAGCACGTCTACCGCCTCGAGCGGCAGGCTCTCCGGATGCACCCGGTCGCGCTCATAGCGGACGATGTGACCCAGCGGGATGGGCGCGACCGCGGGATCGTCGTCGTCGTCGGTCTCGGCATCCGAGTCCTCGGCGCCATCGACGGAAGCCTCGTAGGACGAGCCCGGGACGCTCGCGCTCCACGGCTCGTCCGGCTCGTCCGCCTCGTCTTCGGGCAGCGGCACCATCGCGTAGAGCTGGCACTGCAGGCCCGGCGGCGCGGCGCGCGCGACGAGCACGATCTGGACCGGCTCCTCGAAGATCCCGTATTCATGGATCTGGCTCCACGCCTCGGGCGGAAGCACCGAGCGCGCGATCAGCCGCCCGTTCCGGTAGCTCCCCATACAGACCATGCCGTCGGGAATGCGGTCGTCCTGGAGCAGGCCGACCGTGATCTGGACGGCGTGCTCGGTCGCGGCGATCGCTGCGGGCGTGGGGGGCTCGCCCGGCTGGGGCGTGGCGGCATCGTCGGTCATGGGGAATCGATAGGCGAGTGCCGGAAGCGCCGCAAGCTCAGGGCGGGGGAAGGACGCGGCCGTCGGGCGCGACGCGCGCGCCGCTCGCGCCGAAGTCCTCGGCCGAGAGCGCGCGCACCTGCGCGAGCGCGGCACCCTCCGGGTCGGGCGCGGGCCCCTCGCCCGGACGCTGCACCATGGGGACGAGGCGCGCGTCCGACATCCGGCCGCCGGCGCCGAGCTCGAGCTGCAGGACAGCGGTCACACCCAGCGGGCCCGAGAGATTGAAGCCGCGGTAGGTGACGAAGTTGCCGAGAGAATAGGCGATGGGCCGGCCGCGATAGAACTCGATGCCGCGGAGTACGTGAGGCCCGTGGCCGATCACCGCGTCGGCACCCGCATCCACGACTGCGTGCGCCCAGCTCCGGAGCTCGCCGCGACGCTCGGCGCCGAGCGACTCCGCGGCTTCGGGCACGTGCTGCGCGCGCACGCCCTCGGCGCCGCCGTGAAACGTCACGATCAGAAGGTCGACCAGCGGCCGCACCGAGTCCACGACGGCGGCGCTGCGCTCGATATCGAGCAGATCGTAGGCGTACGGATAGGTGCTGAAGCCGATAAGGCCGACGGTCGCCAGGCTGTCGCCGCGTCGAACCGTGTCGATGGCGATCCGTCCGAGCGGCCCGTACAGACCGAGCCCCAGGCTGTCGAGGATGCGCTCCGTCGATTCACGGCCCGCCGGCCCGTAATCGTTCGCGTGGTTGTTCGCCAGGTTGAGATGAGTGAAGCCCGCTTCGACCAGGCGCGGGGCCAGCGCGGTAGGGGTGCGGAACGCATAGCAGCCCGGGCGGGCCGCCGCCGTGTCGGCAGGCTGCCGCCGGGCCCGACGCCGATGGGCGGACCGCTTCGTGACTGGCCGCCGCGCCGACTGTTCCTCGCGCCCCCGCCCAGCCTGCCGATCCTCGGCTCGCATCCGCTCGCATTTTTCCGACGTGCCGGTGTCGGCCAGGACACCCTCGAAGTTGCCGACGACCAGGTCGCCCACCAATGCCGGCCGAGCGGCATCGAGCAAGGCCCGGCCGGTGTCGGGCGGGACACCGTCCGGCAGGGTCGTGGTGCCGAGATTGATGTCGCCCACGAAGGCGAGCCGCGCGGCCGCCGGCATAGGAGGCCGTGGCACGGGAGCTGGGGCGGGGCGGTGCATCGGTGAGGGCTGCCGCGGCACCGGGCGCGCCGCGACCGTATCGGGCGCGGGCCTCGGCGCCGGCGGCGGCGGGTTGCCGCCGCACGCCGCCGCGCCCACGAGGGCCAGCGCGAGGCCGGCCCGGCGGCTCATCCAGCCGAACGACTGTCGAAGCGGGCAGCCACCTCGCGGAGGCGGCGCAGTGCCGTATCTCGGCCCACGACGGCGAGCAACTCGTTCACCGGCTCCGAGACGGTGCCGCCCGTGAGCGCCACGCGCACGGGCTGCATGACGTCGCCGAGCTTGAGCCCGTCGCTCTCGGCCACATGCTGGAGGCGCGCGAGAATGGGCTCGGGCCTCCAGTCACCCGACGGCAGCGCGTCGAGCGCGTCGGCGGCGTGGCGGAGATTGGCCGAGAACGACGGCCCCATCTTCCCGATCAGCGCCTGGCCCTTCGGGTCGAGGGCGGACCGCGAGGGGTCGAGCCGGACGGCCACCCGCTCGGCGAGCTGCAGTATCGTCCGCGACCGCGACTTCACCGCCTCGATGGCCGGCGCCAGGTCGCGCCCGTCGGGGTTCACGCCCATCCGCCCGAGCTCGCGCCGGACACCCTCGGTCAGCTCCGACGCCGGCATGGCGGAGATGTACTGGCCGTTCATCCACTCGAGCTTGGCCGTATCGAACACCGCCGCCTTCTTCTGGATGCCCTCGAGCGAGAATCGCTCGATCAGCTCCGCGTCGGAGAGGATCTCGCGGTCGTCTCCCGGCGACCAGCCCAGCAGGGCCAGGAAGTTTCGCATGGCCGCGGGCAGGATGCCCTCGTGCCGATAGTCGCCCACGGCCGTGGCGCCGTGGCGCTTCGACAGCTTCTTGCCGTCGGTGCCGAGAATCATCGGTACATGGGCGAACACCGGCGGCGCATGGCCGAGCGCCCGGTACAGCGCGATCTGCTTCGGCGTGTTCGAGATGTGATCGTCGCCGCGGATCACGTGCGTGATGCGCATGGCGATGTCGTCGCTTACGACCGCCAGGTTGTAGATCGCGCTGCCATCACTCCGCAGAATCACGAAGTCGTCGAGGTCGCCTCCTTGGAAGCTGATCCGGCCGTGGACCGCGTCGTCCCAGGCGATCTCCTCGTCGGGCAGCAGGAAGCGGATCGTAAACGCCAGCCCAGCCGCGAGCCGTGCATCGATCTCGGCCGGGGTCAGACGGTAGCATCGCCGGTCGTAGCGGAATCCCCCGCCGGCCGCCTCCGCGCGGGCGCGCTGCGCCTCGAGCTCTTCCCGGGTGCAGAAGCAGCGGTAGGCCTTGCCCCCGGCGAGCAGCCGCTCCGCATCGGCGCGGTGGCGAGCCGCGTACTCACCCTGGAAGAACGGGCCCTCGTCCCAGCCGATCCCCAGCCATGTGAGTCCATCGAGAATGACCCGCGTGTGAGCTTCGGTGCTGCGGTCGCGGTCGGTGTCCTCGATGCGCAGGACGTGGGTCCCGCCGGCATGACGGGCGAACAGCCAGTTGAACAGCGCCGTGCGCGCTCCGCCCACGTGCAGGTAGCCGGTCGGCGACGGCGCGAAGCGGACGCGGGGAGCGGTCATGAGGTTCCGGCGGATGCGTGAAAGGTGAAAGGCGAGATGACTCACCTTTCACCTTGGGGGCGACGGGACGGAGCGGGAGGGATTCGAACCCTCGATAGGAGGCTTACCCCCTATGCCGGTTTAGCAAACCGGTGCCTTCAGCCACTCGGCCACCACTCCAGCGGGTTTCGAGGGGCAACTTAACGTCGTCCGGCAGGGCTTTGAAGCCCCCCGACAGGGCGGCACCAAAATGCAGCCTCCCCCTGGACTCTCTGTCAGCAATAGGATGGTTTGGGCGGATAGGCCTGGCTCCGCCGGCGTGCGAATTGGCGCGGCCGCGCTGCGGAGGGCCTGCCGCAACGCCGAGACGTTCGGCGCGTACTACATGCCGTGCGGGGAGGATACGACGTTCGCCGGTGAGGTCACGCCGCTCAACATGCTCCGAAAGGTCTTCAGTTACTACCTGGGGGCCGATCTGCCCTCCATGCCGGACTCGTCCTACTTCTCGGTGACGAAGCGCCCGTTCGACTTCGTCCGGTTCGTGCCCAGGCCCGACGGCTCGCTTTCGGGACCCTTGCCGATTCAGTGAGGCCTGGTCTCCGGGGGCGCTCTCTTGCCAACCCCCCCGTTCGGCGTGACCTTTCTGCCTCCTGACAATGCTCGCTCGCCGCCCTGCCATGGATTCGCCGCCTTGACCGCCCCCGGACCCCAGGGCGATCGCCCCGCCGGAGGGTACACCGTACTCGTCGTGGACGACGAGGAGGCCGTGCGCCGGCTCGCGGTCCGTATGCTGACCTGGACCGGCTACCAGGCCATCGAGGCCCGGCATGGACGGGAGGCGCTGGCGGCCATCGAGCAGCACAGCGGACCGATCCACCTCGTGCTCACCGACATCAAGATGCCCGGAATGAACGGGCGCGAGCTGGGCCGGCAGGTAGAGCGGCGCTGGCCGGGCAAGCCGATCCTCTACATGTCCGGCTTTGCCTCCGAGGTGTTCCAGGGCGGCCTGCTGGAGCCCGGTGCGCCGTTCCTGGCCAAGCCGTTCACCCAGGAGGACCTCGCCGCGAAGGTCCGGTCGCTGCTCGAGTAGTCCCTCGCCTCAAACGGCCCGCCGTGGTAAAATTGTCTCCCGCGCACTGCCATAGGCTGCAACCGCTTGCGTGTGCGAGCGAGTGAGCGAGCCCGCCCGTGTCCGGCGCCCGGGACCGAGGGCGAATGCCTCCGGCGGGCGACCGCAACGGGGGTGTGGCGACCTGTCGGCAACTGACACTCTCGCCGGGCCCCGATGTGGCCGCCCGGTACGGGGTAGACCCATGCGTAAGTGGCATAAATGTTGATCTTTCCGGCACGTTCTCGTAGGCTTCGCCCTCATCAGATGCGCCCGAGAGGTCAGAGCGAGATGACGACAGCCGGAGTTGAGGTCCCGCATTCCCGGGTCGCGCCGGCGTCGGGAAGCGGTTCCGAGGCACCGTTGCGAATCATCTGCCCCACGTACTGGTATCCCCAGCACGCGACCGATACCCAGGCGACCTACGTCCACGACATCAACCGACACCTCGTTCTCCGGGGCCATTCGGTGACGGTCGTGACGCCGGGCGGAGCCGCGCTGCCCGCCACAGACACGTTCGATGGGGTCGAGGTGCTCAGGTTCCCGATGGAGCTGCCGGTGGACCTGACCTACGGGCGCGTGGCGCAGAGCCGGGTGAACCTGGTGGCGAAGTTTGCCCGGGTGGCGGTCATGGCGCAGTACCTCGAGGCGCAGTACCGGGCCACGGTCACCGCCGCCCGGGAGCGCGGGGCGGACGTCATTCACGCGCACTGGGCCATCCCGACCGGTCCGGCCGCGGTGCAGGCCGCCCGCAAGCTCAACCTGCCGAGCGTCATCACGATGCACGGCGGCGACGTGTACGTGAATCCCGAGCAGGGCTACGACTTCCCGACCCGCTGGTACGTCCGCCCGCCGCTCCGCTGGACCCTGCGCCACACCGGCGCACTCACCGCCATCACCGACGATTGCCGGCAGCACGCGCTCCGCGCCGGCGCGCCGGCGGAGAAGGTGCACCTGGTGTTCAACGGCACCGACCTCCGCCGCTTCAGCCCGGCCCCCGGGGGCAAGACCGTCGACCCGCGATTCGGGCCCCAGATGGTGTTCGCCTGTCGGCAGCTCTTCCCCCGGAAGGGCATCCGGTTCCTGATCGAGGCTGCCGCGCAGCTCGCGCCGCGATTCCCGGCGCTTCGGGTCGTGGTGGCGGGTGACGGCTTCGAGCGCCCGGAGCTCATCAAGCTGGCCGAGTCGCTCGGCATTGCCGACCGGGTGACGTTCCTGGGCTGGGTCCCCAACAGCGAGCTGCCCCCTTACTACCGCGCGGCGGCCATCTCGGTCATTCCCTCGCTGGAGGAAGGATTCGGCATTCCGGCCGCCGAGGCGATGGGCTGCGAGACGCCCGTCGTCGCGAGCGACGCCGGCGGCCTGCCGGAAGTGGTCGAGCACGGCGTCACCGGCCTGATCGTTCCCCGGGGGGATTCGACGGCCCTCGCCGAGGCGATGGGCCGCCTCCTCGGCGATCCCGCGCTGCGCGCCCAGATGGGGCGGGCCGGCCGGGAGCGGTCGCTCCGCCTGTTCGACTGGGACCGGACCGCGGAGCAGCTCGAGCGCATCTACGCCCAGGTGATGGCGAGGACCAGCCGGTGAGCGATCGGCTGTTCGCGTTTCGCTGGGACGTCGACCATCGGGTGTGCATCACGGACGGGCTGCCGCGCATCAGCACCGTCTGCCGCGACTTCGGGGTTCCCAACACCTTCTTCATCAACCTCGGCCGATCCACCAACCTCCGCGAGTGGCTGGGGAAGGGGATCACCCGCTCGAAAGCCAAGCTCGCCGACCGCGACGCGGTGCACCTGATCAAGAAGACCGGCTGGCCGCGCTTCCTGGTCGAGACGGTGCTCGCGCGCCCGGTGGGGCTCCGCTTCATTCCCGAGATCCAGGCGCTCCAGGCGGAAGGCCACGAGCTGGGCCTGCACGGCGGCATGGACCACGTGGTCTGGAGCCGTCGGTTTCACCAGCTCCCCGACGAGGACCTCGCGGCGGACATCGACGAGTCGTATGCGCACTTCGTCCGCCACTTCGGCAAGCCGGTCGGCTTCTCGTCGCCCGGGTTCTACTCGGACGAGCGGGTGATGGCGCAGCTCGACCGGCTCGACTTCCTGTACAACGGCGACGCGATCGGCGGCGAGCCGCAGCTGGCGATCGCCGACGGGCGGACGCTCAGGCACTGGACCATTCCCGTCACGCTGGCCGGCCCGCGGACGATTCCATTCCTGGAGTATCACGGCGCGCGCGGCACGCCCGAGGCGGAGGTGCTGCGCCTCCTGGACGAGCATCTCGAAGCGAACGACGAGGTAGTGCTGTACGGCCATCCGTGCTACGAGGGGGTGCGCGAGGGCCTGCTGCGGAAGGTATTCGCCCGCGTGGTGGAGCACGGGTTCCGGTTCGTGACCCTGCAGACCCTGGCCGAGCGGCTTCGGGGCGCGCGCGTCACCCCATGATCCGGGTCCTCAGCGTCTTCGGCACGCGGCCGGAGGCGATCAAGATGGCGCCGATCGTCCGGGCGCTCAGGGCGGCGCCGGGGGAGTTCGAGAGCCTCATCTGCGTCACCGCGCAGCACCGGACGATGCTCGACCAGGTGCTCGAGGTCTTCGCGCTCAAGGCCGACGTCGATCTCGATCTCATGGTGCCGGGCCAGACGCCGGCGGGGATCGCGGCGGGCATTCTGGACCGCCTGCCGCCGCTGCTCCGCCGGGTGCGGCCCGACGTGATCCTGGTTCAGGGCGACACCACAACGACGTTCGGGGCCGCCTTCGCGGCCTTCCTCGAGCGGGTGCCCACCGCCCACGTCGAGGCGGGGCTTCGGACCGGCGACCGCTGGCAGCCGTTCCCGGAGGAGATGAACCGCGTGCTCACCACGCGGATCGCGGCCATGCACTTCGCGCCGACGCCCGCGGCGCGGGACACGCTGCTGGGCGAGGGCGTGCCCGCGGGGGACGTGTTTCTCACCGGGAATACCGTCATTGACGCGCTGCTGCAGACCGTGCGGACGGACTACCGGTTCCGCACCCCGTCCCTGGCCGCGCTCGACCCGCTCCGCCGTCTCGTCCTGGTCACGACTCACCGACGCGAGAGCTTCGGCGCGCCGCTCCGCTCGATCTGCGAGGCCGTTCGCGACCTGGCCGGCCGCTTTCCCGAGCTGCAGTTCGTCCTGCCGGTCCATCCGAATCCCGAGGTCAAACGCACGGTGGAGACGCTCCTGTGCGATCTCCCCGGCATGCACCTCGTGGCCCCGGTCGACTACCTCGAGTTCGTCCACCTCATGAACCGGGCCCATCTCGTGCTCACCGACAGCGGCGGCGTGCAGGAGGAAGCCCCGTCCCTCGGCAAGCCCGTGCTGGTGCTGCGCGAGGTGACTGAGCGGCCCGAAGGCGTGGCGGCGGGGACGGCCATGGTCGTGGGCACCGACCGCGATCGCATCGTCGGCGCCGCCAGCGAGCTCCTCACGTCGCCCGACGCGTACGCCCGCATGGCCAACGCGGTGAACCCGTACGGCGACGGGCGGGCCAGCGAGCGGATCGTGACCGCGCTCGCCACACGCTACGCCTGAGGCCCCGCGGATGAAGCTCCTGGTCACGGGCGGGACCGGGTTCATCGGCTCCCACCTGGCGGAGGAGGGACGCCGGCGCGGGGCGCAGGTGGCGGTGCTGGGCCTGGCGGACCGGCCGGAGGAGCGGGCCAACGCCGACCTCCTGGCGCGGCAGGGCGTCGAGATCCTGCCGGGGAGCATCACCGACGCGGAACTCTGCGCCCGGGCCATGCGCGGCGCCACCCATGTGTTCCATCTCGCGGTGGCCATGCGCGAGGGCGGCAAGAGCGACGAGTTCTTCGAGACCGTGAATCTCGAGGGCACCCGCCGCCTGCTGGAGGCGGCGGCCGCCGGGCGGGTCGAGCGGTTCGTCTATTGCGGCACGATCGGGATCTACGGGCACCGGGCGCCGGGCATCACCAACGAGGAGTCGCCGCTCCGGCCGGGCAACATCTACGAGCGCACCAAGGTGGCGGCGGAGACGATGGTCCGCGCGCGCGCGCCCGAGGTGGGCGTGCCGTTCACCATTCTCCGGCCGGCGGATGTGTATGGGCCCCGGGACCAGCGGCTGCTCAAACTCTTCAAGGGCGTGAGCGCCGGCCGGTTCCCGCTCTTCGGGCACGGCTCGGGCCGCCGGCACATGGTGTACGTGGACGACGTGGTGGGTGCGTTCTTCGCCGCGTGCGAGCGGCGCGAGGCCGTGGGGGAGGCGATGATCGTCGCCGGCCCGAGCCCGTGCACGCTGCGGGAGCTGATCGAGTTGGTGCGCCGCGCGAGCGGCAGCCGGCGCTTCGGCCGGCGCTTGCCGCTCGGGCCGATGCTCGCCACGGCCGCGGTGGTCGAGGACGTGTGCCAGGCGCTCAAGCTCGATCCGCCGATCTACCGGCGCCGGATGGATTTCTTCACCAGCGATTCGGCGTTCGACACGAGCCGGGCACGGCGGGTCCTGGCGTGGTCGCCCAAGGTGGAGCTCGAGGACGGCGTGCGGCGCACGTACGAGGCGTACCGCGCCGCAGGCGCGCTGGCCTAGCGAGGACGGCCGCCGACCGCCGCCCTGGCCGAACCCAGGATGCATCAACCCGTGGAGACGCTGTGACCGAGCCGTGGCAGCTGCAGCTCTTCCGCCGCTCCCTGAAGAAGCGGCAGACCGTCGACGCGATGCTCGCGCATCTGCCTTCGGTCCAGGGACGCACGTGCCTCGAGGTGGGCTGCGGCACGGGGCTGACGTCGTACTTCCTGCGGCAGCGGGGCGGGAACTGGACCAGCGCCGACTTCGAGCGCGATCATGTCCGGTCGGCCCGGCAGCTGGTCGGCGACCGCGTGCTCCAGGTCGGCGAGCGCACCCTTCCGTTCCGGACCGCGGCGTTCGACGTGGTGGCGGCGATCAATTTCCTGGAGCACATCAAGGACGACGAGACCTTCTTCGCCGAGATGGTGCGGGTGCTCAAGCCCGGCGGCGACTTTCTCTTCATGGCGCCGAAGGGCGATCACGGCCGGCCCGGCTTCGCGCTCAAGCGGGTGCTCGGCTTCACGGCCGACCAGGAGGGCTTCGGGCACGCCCGCGACGGCTACCCGCTGCCGGCCGGCCGCGCCCTGATGGAGCGGCACGGGATCCGGGTCCAGGGACAGGACAGCTACTGCCGCTTCTTTACCGAGTCGCTCGAGGATCTGCTCAACTTCGCCTACCACCGGAAGGCGATGAAAGGCAAGGACACGGCGGAGCAGGATTTCCACGGTGACACCGCGCCGATGTCCGCCGAGGCGCTCAACAAGGTCGGGACCGCGTACAAGGTGTACTCCGCCATCTATCCGGCCCTCAAGGGCTGGACCATGCTGGACCGGCTCATCCCGTTCTCGGAAGGCTACATGATGGTCGCCTGGGGCAAGAAGGCCGCCTGATATGTGCGGCATCGTAGGATTGGCGGGACCGCGTCCCGTAGCCGAAGCCGAGATCCGGCGGATGTGCGAGGCCATCCACCACCGGGGGCCGGACGACTGGGGAACCCTGGTCGACGGCGGCGTGGGGCTTGGCATGCGCCGGCTCAGCATCATCGACGTGGCCGGCGGACACCAGCCGATCGGCAACGAGGACGGCAGCGTCCAGGTGATGCTCAACGGCGAGATCTACAACCACGAGGAGCTGCACCGCCTGCTGGTGGACCGCGGCCACGCCTTCCGCACCCGGAGCGACACCGAGGTCCTGGTGCACCTGTACGAGGAAGAGGGCGAGCGGATGCTCCAGCGGCTCCGCGGGATGTTCGCCTTCGCCATCTGGGACCGCCGCCGGCAGCGACTGTTCGTCGCGCGGGATCACTTCGGGCAGAAGCCGCTGTTCTACACCGAGCGGAACGGCGAGCTGGCGCTCGCGTCGGAGATCAAGGCGCTGCTCGCGCACGACCCGAGCCTCGCCCAGCTCGACCCGCACGCGCTCGACCAGTACCTGACGCTTCGCTTCGTGCAGGCGCCGGACACGTTCTTCCGCGGGATCCGGGCGCTGCCGCCGGCGCATTTCCTGAGCTGGGAGCGCGGGGTCACCCGGGTCGAACGCTACTGGGATCTGAGCTACGGCCCCAAGTGGACCTACTCCGAGGACGAGACGCTCGAGCGAATCGACGAGCTGCTGGCCGAGACGGTGCGCATCCACCTCACCAGCGACGTGCCGGTCGGCGCGTTCCTGAGCGGCGGGCTCGACTCGACGCTGATCGTGTCGTACGCGGCGCGCGTGCTCGGCCCGGAGCTCCGCACCTTCTCGATGGGGATCCCCTATCGCGACCTCAACGAGCTGCCGGCGGCCGCGGCGGTGGCGAAGCGGTACGGCACGCGGCACTTCGCCGAGGAAGTCATGCCCTCGGTGGGGGAGGACCTCCCGCGGCTGGTCTCCGCGCTCGACGAGCCGGCCGATCCGCTCTCGATCTGCCTGCTGCACCTCGCCCGGATGACGGCGCGCGAGGTGAAGGTCGTGCTCGGCGGCGACGGGGGCGACGAGCTGTTCGGCGGGTACGACCGCTATGCGGCCGACCGCTGGCTCGACGCGTACCGCGCGGTGCCCGCGGTCGTCCGCGACCTGGTCTCGACCCAGGTGCTCGGGCGCCTGCCCGACCAGTTCACCTTCAAGAGCTTCACCCACAAGCTCCGCTGGGTGGACCAGATGGCGCGGAAGACCGGCGGCGAGCGCTATGCGGCGAGCATGCAGTTCTTCTGGTTCAACGAGGCGGCGCGGGCGGAGCTGTACACGCCCGGGTTCCGCGCCCAGCTCGGCGGGCGGCGGCCCGAGGCGTACCTGGTCGACCTGTACGGCAAGGCCGATGCGACGGACGCGGTGGACCGGATGATGTACGTGGACGTGATGTCGCGGCTGCCGGGGCAGTCGCTCATGATCCTCGACCGCGCGACGATGGCCTACAGCCTCGAATCCCGCGCGCCGTTCCTCGACCCGCGGTTCGCCGAGTTCATGGCCCGAGTGCCCGCGGGCCTCAAGGTGCGGGGGCCGAAGCGGCTCCGGCACCTCGAGCGCCGGCTGGGCGAGCGATACCTTCCGCGCGAGGTGCTCGAGCGCCAGAAGCAGGGGTTCGCGTCGCCCCTCATGTACATCATGGAGGACGAGGTCCGCTCACTGGCGCCGTCGCTGCTGCTCGGGAGCGAACTGGTGCGCGACGGCTACCTCGAGGCCTCGACCGTACGCCGCCTGGTGGACGAGCACCTGGGGCGGCGCCGCGACCACGGCAGCCGCATCTGGCTGCTGCTCAGCGCCGAGGTCTGGTACCGGCGCTACATCGGCGGGCGGTCGGCCCCCGATCTCGCAGCGGAGATCGCCGAGCGGCGCCGTTCGCCGTCGCTGGAGCAGGTGGGATGAGCCAGGGCGTGGCGGAGACCACGGCTCGGCCGTCGGCTCCCGCGGGGGCGACGGCTCGCGAGCTCCTTCTCTCGTCCTACGACTGGGAGAGCGCGCGCGAGTCCATCACCCTGGGTACTGCCGTGCAGCGCTTCCGGGACGTGAACGGCTACGTCGGCCTGCCGGTCCCCGCGAAGCCGGCGTTCCTCAAGGTGTTCCGCAAGATCATCAACGGGAACCGACCGCCCGAGGAGATCTACCGGGTGCACGATGCCTCTCACGTGCTCACCGGGACGGTCTTCACCCACGACGAGCCGCCGCTGGTGCTGCTCGCGGGCGAGGCGGTAGAGCAGGGCTTCTACTTTGCCTCGCGGGGCACGCCGCGGCTGCTCGGCTGGATCTTCTTCTACGGCGGGGCGTTCGTGGAGTGCGCGCGCCGGATCGCGTCCTTCCGGCAGGTCTACCGCGGGATCCGGCTCGGCCTGTTCACCCGGGCCTACGTGTACGCGCGCCGGACGCGGCTCACCAACCTGTTCACGATTCCGGTGGACCAATTGTGGGACGTGCCGGTCGCCGAGGCGCGGCGGCGGCTCGGAATGCCTGCCGGCGGCCCTGCGGGGGAGCTCTACGGCGACGTGCCGGTTCCGCCGGAGATGGCGGAGGCGTTGCGGCGCGAGTGGGAGGGGTTCGGGATCCGGCGGTGAGGTAGGGTGCGAAACGATCGGAGTCACCCTGAGCGAAGCGAAAGGGGGCATGAGCTAACGCATGCCCCCTTTCGCTTCGCTCAGGGTGACTCTGGATCAGCGTGACTCGGCCGCGTGACTCACGGGCGCCCGCTGTCCTACCGCGCCCGCCGTGCGTCGAGACTCACCGGCCCGGCGCCATTGCCGGCAAAGAAGATCCACACCAGCATGAACATGAGCGGCACTTCGCCCTTGTTTTCGATGGGAAATCCGCCCCGCGGGAAGTGCGCCTGGAAATACGCGATCAGCATTTCCAGCGCGAGCACCGCCGCCACCGGCCGCGTCAACAGGCCCAGCACGATCAACAGCCCGCCGAAGGTCTCGAGCACACCCGCCAGCCCGAACTGCGAGACGAGCTGCACCGCGCCGCCCTGGCCGTCGATGCCGCCAAACATGCCGAAGAGCTTCTGCAGGCCGTGCTGCACGAACAGGAGCCCGGCGCCGATCCGGAGCACGGCGTGGGTGGTGCCGGCGAGCGAGGAGCTGCGGCCGTCGAGGGTCGCGCCGCGGAGCGTGGTTGCCATTTCATGCCTCGGCTCGAAGGTCAGCGGCGTGGGTGAGATTCGAACTCACGAAGGACTTTCGCCCTTGGCGGTTTTCAAGACCGCTGCCTTCAACCACTCGGCCACCACGCCTCCGCGGGAAAGCTAGCCGAGGCCGGTCAGAACAGGGAGCGCCCGCCGAGCTCCTGATTGACCTCGCGCGCCACCGAGTCGGCGAGCGCCGCGCGGGCCTTGTCGCCTGCCGCTTCCATCGAGCGCGCCGCGCCGCCGTACACCACGGAATAGAGCTGCAGGATCGAGCCCGACGGCGGGTCCACCCAGCCGTACGGTCGGTTTCGCGTCGCCGCCCGCCAGTGGTACACGTCCCACAGGAGCCTGTCGGTGCGCGGCAGGTCGAGATAGCCGAGCCCCTGGCTCAACACGATCGAATCCTTCGGCTGGACCACCCGCGGCATGAGCTTCCGCACGAACCCCTGGGACACGAGGTAGGGGCTCAGTCCCAGCGTCTGGTCGGGGTAGCCGCCGTCGCTCCAGCTGAAGTAGACCGGACGCTTGCCCTGGTTGTCGCGCACCAGGAAGATCGTGGCGAGGTCCTGGCGCAGCAGCACGTCCTGCCCGAAACGCACCTGGATGCTGTCGATCGACACGCCCCCGTTGGCGGGCACCTGCATGGCTTCTGGCAGGCTGTCCACCTCGGGCATGCTGAGGTCCAGCGCGGGAGTGGTCGGCCGGGCCGGCACGGGGAAGTTCCGCCACACTGAATCGGCGTGGGCCGGGTCGAACGCAGGCGTCTGGCGGCGCGCGAGCTGCCGCAGGTGCCAGTCGGTGTTCATGAGCGAGAGGTTCGCCAGGGTGACGTCGGGGCGGATGCCCTCGACCTCCTGGGCGTACCACAGCGGGAAGGTGTCGTTGTCGCCCGCCGTGATCAGGACGCCGTACGGCTCCACGCTGTTGAGCATATCGTACGCGAAATCGCGGGCCATGGTCTCGTGGGCCCGGCTCGCCGTGGCGTGATTGCCCAGCAGCGGCACCAGCGCGAGCGCCAGCACCGGCGTCGCCGCGAGCCATCGGGTGCGGCGCGAGCCGCGGTCGCGCAGGCCGTCCACGATGCCCTGCATCAGGCCGCCCAGGCCGCAGGCGATGAACGCGCCGAACACCGCGAACGAACCCACGAAGAAGTAGTCCCGCTCGCGCACCTCGCGCGGCAGGTTCGCCTGGTCGGGATACTGCGAGAAGCCGTACTTGAAGTTCATGTAGAACACGAGCCCGACCGAGAGCGTCCCGAGCAGCGCGATGCCGGCGAGCCCCGCGCGACGGTCGGACTTCCACAGCGCCGCCAGGCCGCTCAGGCCGAGCACGGCGAACACCGCGGTCGCGACGCCCGACAGGCGGCCCCAGTCGCGGGCGAACTGCCAGGTGAAGTATTGCCAGAAGTTGCTGAGCTGGCCCCAGAAGCTCGCCTGACGCTCGGTGAGCGGCGGCTTGCCGTACTGCACCCGGTTGAGCACGTCGTTGAGCGGGTGGCACTGCAGCGTGATCGCCTGGAACAGGCTCCGGCAGACCGGCTCGCCCTCGTTGATCGGCGGGTACTGCGCGGCCCGCATCGGGAGCCAGAGATAGTTGAGCGACACGCCGATGAGCGCCGCGACCAGGATGCCCACCAGCACCGTCGGCCGGGTGAGCACGCGCCAGTCGGTCCAGAGCACGTACACCACGAGCGCCGGCACCGCCAGCAGGCCCATGAGGTGGTTGGTCGAGGAGAGCGCCAGCACGTAGGCGATGAGCACGAGCCAGCGGTCCCGGTGCTGGCCCGGATCGTCGTCACCCCACCGCACCACGAGCCACATCACCAGCGCGATCGAGAGCAGCGACACGGTGTACACCTTCTCGTTCACCGTGCTCTGGTTCCACACCGTCCATGAGGTCGCGCCCACCAGCACGCCGCCGAAGGCCGCCGCGTAGCGCGCCCAGCGAACCTGGACGATGCCGCGGAGCCACCGCTCGGCCACGAGGAACCAGAAGCCCGCGGCGCCGGCGCTGGTGACCGCGGCGAACAGGTTGATCCGCATGGCATACGACTCGGCCAGCGGAAGCAGGCCGAACGAGTGCGCCAGGATCACGAACAGCGGGTTGCCCGGTGGGTGCGGGATGCCGAGCACCTTGGCGGCGGCGATATACTCGGAGGTGTCCCAGAACGCGGTGGTCGGCGCGACGGTCAGGACATAGATGACGAGGACGACCACGAAGGTGGCGAGGGCCCAGCGGTAGGGCGGGCGCTGCTCCGGCGTGGCGCCCTCGGTTCGCTCAGGACGGTTCATAGACCCCGACTAGTGGCGGAACTGGCGGCGCCCGGTCATCACCATGGCCAGGCCATGGCGATTGGCGGCTTCGACGACTTCGGCGTCACGCACCGAGCCGCCGGGCTGGATGATCGCGGTGACTCCCGCGCCTGCGGCCTGCTCCACACCGTCGGCGAAGGGGAAGAACGCATCGGATGCGAGCACGGTGCCGGCCGGATCGTGGCCCGCCTGGCCGGCCTTGTGGACGGCCAGGAACGCGCTGTCCACCCGGCTCATCTGCCCCGCGCCGATGCCGACGGCGGCCTCGTCGCGGGCGAGCAGGATCGCGTTCGACTTGACCGTGGCGACGGCGGCCCAGGCGAAGCGGAGGTCGTTCCACTCGCGCTCGGTCGGCTGCCGGTCGGTCGCCACGGTCCAGCCGTGGTCGGACGGGTCGAACTCGAACTGGTCCTGCACCAGGAACCCGCCCCGCACGCGCTTGAAGTCGAGCGAGCCCGAGCCCCGGCTCACCGGAAGCTCGACCACCCTGAGCGCCTTCTTGGCCGTGAACACGGCCATGGCCTCGTCGTGAAACGACGGCGCGACGACGACCTCGACGAACAGGTCTCTCATGGCCTCGGCCGTGGCGCGGTCCACCACGGTGTTGAAGGCGACGATCGACCCGTACGCCGAGACCGGATCGGTGGCCCGCGCCTTCCGGAAGGCGTCCACCGCGGAGCCCGCCACGGCGATGCCGCAGGGCGTCGTGTGCTTGATGATGCTGCACGCCGGCCGGGTGGTCCACAGCGACACGGCCCACATCGCGGCGTCCACGTCGAGCAGGTTGTTGAACGACAGCTCCTTGCCGTGCCGCTGGGTGAGGTCGCGCATGCCGCGCGGCTCTTCGGTGACGTAGAGCGCGGCCCGCTGTCCCGGATTCTCGCCGTAGCGGAGCGACTGGGTGCGCTCCATGGCGAGACCCAGCCGGCGCGGGAGACCCTCCTCCGGCAGCGTGAGGTAGCCCGCGATGGCGGCGTCGTAGTCCGCGGTATGGGCGAAGACCTTGGCGGCGAACTCGCGCCGGATCGGCGGCGTGAGCGCGTTCCGGCGCAGCAGGTCGAGGACCTGGGGATAGTCGGTCGGGTCCACCACCGCCAGCACGTACTCGTGGTTCTTGGCGGCGGAGCGCAGCATCGACGGGCCGCCGATGTCGATGTTCTCCACGGCATCCTCGAACGACACGCCGGCCCGGGAGATGGTCATCTGGAACGGATACAGGTTGACCGCCACCAGATCGATGGGCACGATGCCGTGCTCCTGGAGAGCGGTCATGTGGGCGGACAGGTCCCGCCGGCCGAGCAGCGCGCCGTGGACCGCCGGGTGCAGCGTCTTCAGCCGACCGTCGAGCAGCTCGGGAAAGCCGGTCACCTCGTCCACGGTCGTGACCGCGATGCCCGCCGTGCGGAGCGCGGTGGCCGTGCCCCCGGTCGAGATGATCTCCCAGCCGAGCTGGGTGAGTTCCTGGGCGAAAGCGACGATGCCCCGCTTGTCGCTGACCGAGATCAGCGCGCGCGGCATGACGGACGGGTCACGGGGTGGACTCCACGGTTTCGGGTAGCGGCACGGGATGGCCGGCCGCGGCGGCGGCGAGCACCACCGCGGGGAGCAGCCGGTGCTCGACCGCGAGCACGCGGGCGGCGAGCGTCTCGGGCGTGTCGCCGGGCAGGACCGGCACGCGGCCCTGGGCCAGCACGGCGCCGCGATCGTAGACCTCGTCCACCAGGTGCACCGTCGCGCCGCTTTCGCGCGCGCCGCTCGCCAGCACGGCCTCGTGCACCCGACGTCCGTACATCCCCGGCCCGCCGAACGCTGGAAGCAGGGCGGGGTGCACGTTCACGATGCGGTCGCGGTATCGGGAGACGACGCCGGGAGGGACGAGCTTGAGGTAGCCGGCCAGGACGAGCAGATCCACCCGGTGGCGCGTCAGCCGCTCGAGCCATTCGTCCGCGCTCGAGGGGTCATCGAGCACCTCCGTGGCGACGCCGAGCGCTCGCGCGCTCGACAGCGCTCCGGCGTCGCTCCGGTTGCTCAGGACGAGCACCACGCGCGCCGGCGCGTCGGCTTCGAGCACCCGCAGCAATGCCTCGAGGTTGCTGCCCCGGCCCGAGGCGGCCACCGCCACGCGCATCGTCATGGCGGGGGAAGGTAATCCGGGGTGGGGCACGGGCAAATCCACGCGAGCATGAGGTCGACCGCCGCGGCCAGATCGGGTGCGGACGGCCAGCGGCGGCCTTCGGGGGTGTCGGCCTCCTCCCGTCCGCTCCCGGTCAGCACCAGCATGCCGCGTCCGCCGAATGTCGTCGCGGCGGCCACGTCGCGCACCCGGTCGCCAATCCACCAGCTCCGGCTCAGGTCCAGCTCGAGGTCGCCGGCCGCGCGGCGGTAGAGCAGCGGCCCCGGCTTCCGGCAGTCGCAGGCGCCGGTGAGCTCGGGAAGGTGCGGGCAGTGGTAATGCGCATCGAGCCGGGCGCCGGCCTCCTGCAGCAGCACGTCGAGCCGCTCGACGGCGGTCGCGTAGTCGGCCTCGGTCAGGAGTCCGCGGGCGATGCCGGACTGGTTGGTGACCACGACCGTGGCGATCCCCGCCCGATTGAGCCGGCGCACCCCATCGGCCGCGCCGGGGAGCAGCCGCACGGCGGCGGGGTCGCGCAGGTAGTGGCGGTCTTCGATGATCGTGCCGTCCCGATCGAGAAACGCCGCCGCGCGGAGGCTCACGCCTGCAGGGCCTGCGCCAGCGCGGCGGCGATCTCGTCTTCCGCGTGGTCCGGCAGCGTCCGCGGGTCGAGCACGACGCGCCCGCCCGCCACCCTCGTCACCACCGAGGGCTCACCCAGCCGCAGGCGCAGCGCCAGACCGTCGGCGCCCAGCGCGCCCGGTGCCAGGCTCACGAGCGTGGTGGGGAGCAGGGCGCCGGGGAACGAGCCTCCGCCTACCGCCGATTCGCCCGGCTCCGTCCTTGGCTCGAGCTCGGCCGGACATCGCGCCGCCAGTCGCTCGGCGCGCCGGGCGAGCTCCGCCGCATCGATGGTGAGCATCCGAAGCACGGGGATCGACGAGATCGCGGCCGCGGGATCATCGTACAGGGCGAGCGTGGCCGCGAGACCCGCCAGCGTCAGCTTGTCCGCCCGCACCGCGCGGGCGAAAGGATTCTCGCGGCAGCGGGCCACGAGCTCCCGCGGTCCCACGAGGCAACCGGCCTGCGGGCCGCCCAGCAGCTTGTCGCCGCTGAAGACGACGAGCCCGGCGCCCGCGGCGAGCGCATCGACCACGCGCGGCTCCGACGTGAGACCCCACGCGGACAGATCGGCCAGGAGCCCGCTACCGACGTCGTAGAGGTAGGGAACGCCCGCTTCCTGGGCGAGCGCCGCGAGGTCCGCCGGCTCGGCGGAGGCGACGAAGCCCCGCTGCTCGAAGTTCGAGCGGTGCACGGTGAGGATCCCGCCGGTCTCCGCGTCGAGCGCGCGGCGATAGTCGTCCAGGTGGGTGCGATTGGTGGTGCCGACCTCGTGCAGACGCGCGCCGCTCCGCCCCATGATGTCGGGGATCCGGAACGAGCCCCCGATCTCGATCAGCTCGCCGCGAGAGATGAGCACCTCCCGGCCTGCCGCCAGCGCGTTGAGCGCCAGCACGAGCGCGCCCGCGGCGTTGTTGACCACCAGCGCATCCTCGGCGCCCGTGACTCGGCAGAGCAGCTCGCGGCAGTGATCGCTCCGCCGGCCGCGCGCGCCCGTGTCCAGATCGAATTCCAGGTTGCTGTAGCCGCGCGCGATGGCGGTGATGGCGTCCACCGCGGCGTCGGCCAGCGGCGCGCGGCCCAGGTTCGTATGCAGCACGACGCCGGTCGCGTTGAGCACCGGCCGGAGCGTGGGGCGGCGCCGCTCCGCCAGGCGCTCGCCGATGTCCGCGGCCCAGTCTTCCGGCGGCCCCGCACGGCGGGTGCGCGCCGCCGCCAGGCTCTCCCGCACGGCGGCAACGACGGCGGCACGGGGGGCGGCCTCGAGCAACGCGGCCACCTCCGGCTCGCGCAGCAGGCGGTCGACGCTCGGCAGCTCGCGCCGGCGATCGCTCACGGGGCCTTCGGCGGGACGGCGTGTCTCAGACTGTCCGGCGGCCGCTCGAGCGAGTCGGCGGCCGAGCCGGGCTTGCGGCCCACCCGCCTGGTGCTGTCCGCGCCGGCGCGGGTGGTGTCCGGCGGGGCGGCCTTCGGGGCCGCGAACCCGCCCCGCACGTCGGCCCGGACGCCGGTGGTGTTGCGCACGCCGCGGATCTCCACCTCGTACCTGCTCCCCGGTGTCCAGGGCTGCGCGACCCGGACGACGAGCTGATCGGTGAGCGGCGGCCGGCTCGTCAGCGCCTCGACCTGGCCGGCGGGCCGTCGCGCACCCGGCACACCGGGCTCGGGCGCTTTGGTGATGCCGGGCCGCGCCTGCTTCGTGGTGTCGGCGGTCGTGTCGCGAACGGACTCCGCGGGGCGGTGGAGGCTGTCGTCGACCGGCTTCGGCAGAAGCGACGTAACGCGGATGGGCGTGGAATCGGGAAGAACGCGCACGGTCACGGCGGACACAGCGAAGCGCTGCGCCGGGTCGAGCGTCTGGCTGAGCGCGACGGAAGCCGCCATACTGTCGGCGACGGTGATCTCGCGAATGCGCGGGGGCGTCGTGTCGTGCACGAAGGCCCAGAGCTCGCCCGCCGAGGTCTTGCCGGCCGCCAACCGCACCGTGTCGAAGGCTTCGCGCGGATCGAACGTGTTGTTCTGGTTCTGATCGATCACCCCGCGCACGAGGTACGATCCGGCCGGCAGCGGGCCCAGAGCGATGTGGCCGGTGGAGTCCGTCAGGCCGCGGTAGTCCAGGGTGTCCGGCAGGAGGAGGGCCTCGACCAGCGCGCCGGCCGCCGGGCGGCTCGTCGTCCAATCGACCACGGTGCCTTCGATGGTGACCGATGGTTTCGGACCGCCGGTGGTGAAGGTGAGTACCGTGCCGCGCTTGCTCTGATTGCGCCGCAGGTCGGCGATGCCTGGCCGCAGCTCGACCCGATAGACGCGGTTGGGCCGCCAGCCTTCGGTGGGCTTGACGGTGATACGGTCGCGCCGCCACGTCACGTCCGGCACGCGGCTGGTCGGAGACAGCAGGATGAGCTTCTCGAGATCTCCGGTGCCGGCGCCCTGGCTCGGTGTGCCGCCTTCGGAGATCACCTCGTCGAAGCGGAAGACGACGTCGCCCTTGAATCCGGGCACGTCGGCAAGGCTATCCGGCACGGTGGACAGGAGCTGCGGTGGCGCGGTATCCGGCGGGCCGCCGGGCGGCGGCTCGATCCGGGCACAGGATGAAAGGACGCAGAGGGCGGAGAGGACGGAGAGGACGGACCCACCCCGCCGTCCCCTCTCCGTCATCTCCGTCTTCTCCGTCCCCCTCACCTGCACCCCAGCAGGTCCCGCTTTCTCAGGAGCACGTCCCGCTGCTCGGTCCACGCGGCCAGCTTGTCGCGCTCCCGCGCGACCACGTCCGCGGGGGCCCGGGCGACGAACTGCTGGTTGCCCAGCTTCTTCTCCTGCGAGGAGACCAGCCCCGCCAGCCGCTCGGCCTCCGCGCCGAGCCGCCCGCACTCGCGGCCCACGTCGATGGCGTCGCCCAGGGGCACGAACACGGCCGTTCCGTCGGGCAGCACGGCGTGGCCGCCGACCCGCTCCGCGCTGTCGCCGAGGACGAGCTCGGACAGCTTGGCCAGCCGGACGATCGTCGCCTGCTCCCGCGCGAGGGCGGGGGCCGGAGGCGCGCCGTCCTGCGTCACGAAGGCACGCACCGCCTGGCCCGGCGCCACACCATACTCGGCGCGAATCGCGCGGATCGCGCCGATCACCTGCTGTACCAGCTCGAACTCCGCGACGGCGGCCGGATCTTCGGCCCGCCGGTCGGCCCGCGGCCACGGCGCCACCGAGACGGACGCCTCGGCTGGGCGGGCCGGGAAGCGCCGCCAGAGCGCCTCGGTGACGAACGGCATCACGGGGTGCAGCAGCCGGAGCGCCACGTCGAACGTCTGCGCGGCCACCGCGCGGGCCACGTCGCCGCCGGGCAGGTCGCCGTACAGGCGCGGCTTGATCTGCTCGATGTACCAGTCGGCGAGATCGCTCCACAGGAAGCGGTACACCGCGGCCGCGGCGTCGTTGAGCCGGAACTTCTCGTACGCCTCGGTGGCCTCGCGCACGGTCGCCTCGCAGCGCGCGAGGATCCACCGGTCGGCGAGGG
>JAICJD010000240.1 GCA_025928645.1 Gemmatimonadales bacterium | reverse complement strand
CGGTCGCCCGCCTCGAGCGCGGCTTCGATGGCCGCCCGGCAGCCGGGCCCGTAGGCGGCGCAGAGCGGCTCGAGCCGGCGGGGGCCCTCGCTTTCGGGCAGCGTCGCGTCGTGGCCGGGCAGGCCGTCGGCGAGCGCCCGGACGAGCGCCGCCGTCACGAAGGGCATGTCCCAGGCGACGCACACGGCCGGCGCGGGCGCCTCGACGACCGCGGTGTAGATGCCGCCGAGCGCACCGAGTCCGGGGCGGATGTCCGGGATGACCCTGAGGTCGGGCCGCCAGGAGGGCGCGTCGGGCGCGTTGGCGACGAGCAGGGGCGGCGCGCCGAAGGCCTCGGTGAGGGTGCGGACCACCCGGTCGAGGATCCGCTCGCCGCCCACGGCCTCGAGCCCCTTGGGACGGCCGGCGAACCGGGTCGCCCCGCCGCCCGCGAGGACGACGCCGCGCGGCCCGCCTTCGCTCAGTAGCGTCTCCCCGGCCGGCGCTCGAGAATGACGTCGAGCCCCACGTTCAGGCTGAAGATGTGCTTGTAGGCGGTCTCGTGCGGCGGCACGGTGCCGCGCGCGGTCGTTCCCGTCACCCGCTGGATCCCGAGGATGTTGTCCCGGATCTCCCAGCGGAGCTGGTACCCGCGCCCGGCCGCGACCGTCGCGCCCAGACCCAGCAGAATGGCCGGCCGCAGCCGCGTCCCGGTGTTCTCGTCGTCGTAGATGACGAGCTCGGCGCCGTTGTTGGTCTCGCCGATCAGGAGCAGCGGGCTCTGGTTGTTGACCAGGATGCCCACGTGCGCCCGGGCGAACGGGCTGATGAACTCGTCGCTCCCGACCCGATACACGCCGCCCGCCGACAGCGCGACCGCCGCGGCCGAGCGCTCCAGCCTGTCGATCGAGTTGCATCGCTCCGCGTTGAGCTCGGACTGGGCCGGGGCCACGAGACGGCAGCTGTCGTCGTAGCCCAGCCCGACCAGGAACGCCTCCGCCGAGAGGCCCAAGTGCGCGCCCTTGTAGTACGTCGCGGAGAAGCCGGCGCCGAGGGAGCGGTTGACGCTGCGGTTGAGGAAGAAGTGGTCGGTGAGCGTGCCGGCGGTATTGTCCTCGACCGGCTGGTCGGGCACGGTCCACAGGCCGACGCCGTCGCGGTACGCGCCGGAGATGGTGAACACGAGGGTGGGCCGGTCCCGCCGGCCCTGGGCCGCGAGCGGGGTGCCGAGCGCGGCGAGCACGAGCGCGGCGGCGACAGCCTGTGTGATCCGCATCAGCCCCCCAGGAAATGGTGCTCGACGGCGAGGCACCGATCCATGACCACCGGAATTCCCTCGGCTTCGAGACGGCGGGCCGTCGCCTCGTGCCGGATGCCCACCTGCATCCACACCAGCCCCGGGCGCACCGCGAGCAGGTCGCCGAGGAGCGCGGGCACGAACTCCGACCGGCGAAAGATGTTCACGATGTCGATCGGACCGGTGGCCGCGGCGGCACGCAGGTCCGGCTGCACCGGCTCGCCGAGGATCGTCCGCTCGGTCGGCCGCACCGGGATGATCGTGTAGCCCGCGCGCTGGAGGTAGCTCGCCACGCCGTAGCTGGGCCGCTCGGGTTTCGGGCTCAGGCCGACCACCGCGATGCGGCGCGCGGCGCGAAGGATGGCCGCGAGGCGCGGCTCGTCAGGCGGCACCGGCGGGCCGCGCCTCCGGGAACGTGGAGACGGCGCCGCGGGGCGGCCCGCACACACCGCGCCGATCGCCGGCGCGCGGGGCCTCAGTCGCCGGTACAGTCCGCATACAGCGTCGGATCCTCCAGGATCCGCACCCGCTCGAGCCTCACTCCGCCCGGCAGACGCGCCGATATCAGGGCGAACAGGTGCGCGGCGATGGTCTCGCAGGTCGGCAGCCGCCGGCCGACGGCCACCTCGGGCACGTCCTCGTTGAGATTCCGCCCGTCGAACCGGCGCACGACTTCCTCGTCGAGGATCCGATCGAGCGCCGCCAGGTCCATGATCATCCCCCGGCCGGGGTCGAGCGGTCCGGCGACGGTCACGACGCAGCGGTAATCGTGCGGATGGCCCGGCGGATCGGCCAGCGCGCCGAACACGTCGCGGTTCCTGGCCTCGCTCCAGTCCGCCCGGTACATGCGGTGCAGCGCGCGGAAGCCGACGACGCGCGAGAGGGAGACGGCCATGGTCAGGGCGAGAAGGAGTAGCCCAGCCCGACGCTCAGCCACGAGCTGGTGGTCCACTCGCTGAGGCGCCCGTCCGTGATCACCGCGTTGGAGTTGCCCGGCGTCCCCGGCTGCAGCGCGGGCTCGTCCTCGAAGGTCGTCGGGTACTTCAATTTCCAGAACACGACCCGGGCCTCGCCGCGAAGCGAGATCCGATCGGTGACGAACAGGCGGAGGCCGGCGTAGGGCGCGAGATAGATCTTCTTGCCGAACTCGAACCGGCTGGTGTCCTGCGGCGTGCCGCTCGGGAAGGTGACGCCGAAGCCGGACCCGACGAACGGCGCCAGCCGGTGCCACGACTTTCCGCCGGTCAGGTTGAGCTGGAGGTTCGCTTCGGCGAACGTGACGGTCTGGTCCACCGGTCCGGACACCCGGTTCGCCACCTCGACGAACGGGTCCACGATGAGCCGGGTGAGCGACCCGCGGGCGAAGCCGAGCCCGGCCTGGACGGGCGAGCCGGTACGGATGTCGTAGCGGAACCCGTACACCGCGCCGTCGTGCGGCGCGATCTGGAACTCGCCCCCGCTGCCGCCGAACTGGCCGTACAGCGCGGTGAACATGTGCCCCTTGGGGATGTCGTGGTAGGGCGAGGCGCCGGGCGGGTGGCCGACCTGGGCGAGGGCGGGGGGCGCGAGGAGGAGCGTGGTGAGGAGCAGTGCCGCCGCGCCGGGCTTCATCCCGAGCGCAGCGAGGGACCTGGCCCGGCATGATTCGAACCGTTCCGGGCAAGGTCCCTCCCCCTCGCTTCGCTCGGGGTCGGGATGACAGCGCGCCAACGGAGCCTGTCGCTCGACGCTCCCTCCGCACCGCCTCATCCCGCCTCTCAGGTCAGTGTGATCCACTCAGCACTCCCGCAGATCCCGCCCGGTCATCTCCTCCGGCTGCGCGATGCCCATGAGGCCGAGCACCGTCGGAGCGACGTCCCGCAGCGAGCCGCCCTGCCGCAGCTCCGTCGCGCCCGCGCGCACGGCCACGAGCGGCACCGGATTCGTGGTGTGCGCCGTGTGCACGCCCCCGGTGGCCGGGTCGATCATCATCTCGCAGTTGCCGTGGTCGGCCGTGATGAGGACGCTCGCGCCGGCCCGTTCCGCACTCGCCAGCGCGCGCTCGAGGCAGCGGTCTACGGTCTCCACCGCCTTGATCACGGCCGGCAGCACGCCGGTGTGCCCCACCATGTCGGCGTTGGCGAAGTTGCACAGGATGAAGTCGTGCTCGCCCCGGTCGATCGTGCGGCAGAGCGCGTCGGTGATGCCCGGCGCGCTCATCTCGGGCGCGAGATCGTACGTCGCCACCCGCTGCGACGGGATGAGG
>JAICJD010000040.1 GCA_025928645.1 Gemmatimonadales bacterium | reverse complement strand
TGACGCGCCGCGCCACGCGCCGGATCACCCGGGGTGGCGCGCGAAGAGCGACGTCTTGCCGTCGAGCGTGAAGGAGACGACCTCATATGGCTCGGGCTCGGCGCCCGGCTCCGCCATGCCCGGCGTCCCGCCCGGCATGCCCGGCACCGCGAGCCCCGCGACGCTCGGCCGCTCGGCCATGAGCCGGTTGAGGTCGCCGGCGGGCACATGTCCCTCGATCGTATAAGTGCCCAGGAGCGCCGTGTGACAGGAGCGGACCGCCTTCGGCACGCCCATCTCGTCCTTGATGCCGTCCATGTCCTCGACGTCGTGCACGGTGGGAGTGAACCCGCTGGCGCGCAGGTGATCCACCCACTTCGCGCAACAGCCACACGTCGAGCTCTTGTACACGGTGATGGCGGTGCCGCCTTCCGACGCGTGCGCCCGCGGAACACCCCGAATGCCAATGGCGGACAGCGCGAGGCCGGCCGCGGCCTGGGCGAGAAAATCCCGGCGGGTCAACATGAACTCATTCTCCTCTCGAGCAGGGGCGAGCGTTCGTCCAGCAGGCGGCGGACGTCGTCCGCCGGACAGGCCAGCAGGTCCGGCACGCCGCGAAGTGGGGACGGCGGGTTGTCGCGCACGAACACGCGGAGCCTGCGGGCGCTCCGGTAGAGCTCGTCGGCGACGCGCGGCAGGCCGAGCTGGCCCGCGCGGCCCGCATCGGTCAGCCGCTCCACCAGGCCGCCGCGGGTCCGGAGCGGCAGGTCCACGCCGAGCATGGAGGAGCGCGCCGGGAAGTCTAACAGCACGTCGCCGGGAGCGAGGCCCACCTCCGCGGCGATCGCGTCCTCCACCCGCTCGAGCAGGTCGGGATCCTCGGCGATCCAGGGCTCGGTGGCATCGGGGACGTCGCTCGCGGGAAGGTCGACGGCGCGCTTGTAGAGGCGCCGTGCCCGGATGGCGGCCGCGAGGCGGTTGCCGTCCCGCGCGATCAGCCGCTCCATGAGCCCGTCATCGGTGGCCTCCGCGATCTCCTCCACGGTCACGCTGCCGCGCGCCACGGCGCCCCGCACCGCCCGCTTGAACATGCAGGTGGCCGCCCGGACGGCGTGGTGCCAGTACACGTTGCGGTACATCTGATACTTCGCGAACAGCAGGGACTCGAGCGCGCTCACACCCTTCTCGAGCACGCCGACCTCGTAACGCCCTGGGGAGGTCTCCACCAGCGTCAGGGTCGCGAGCAGCCGGTCCACGTCTACGTTGCCGTACGGTACCCCGCACATACGGGCGTCCCGGCTCAGGTAGTCGATCTTGTCGAGGTCCAGCGACCCGGAGATGAGTCCCTGGAGGGGGCTGTCGCTCCGGCCCCGGATGAGACGGCCGAGCGAGGCGGCGAAGCCGGGACCGCCGATCTCCGCCAGGCGCTCGCCCAGCTCACCCTGATAGAGCTTGGCCACCCCGAGCTGCTCGTGGGATGGAAACCCGGCCTCCTCCAGCGCGTGGGAGAACGGATAGTGCCCGATGTCGTGCAGCAGCGCGGCGAGGCGGACGGCGAGGCAGTCCCGCTCCGGCACGCACTCGAGCTCGCCTCGTTCCTCCAGGCTCGCAAGCGCGCGCCGGGTGAGATGGTAGGCGCCGAGCGCATGCTCGAACCGGGTGTGGGTGGCGCCGGGATAGACCAGAAACGCATGGCCGACCTGCCGGACATAGCGGAGCCGCTGCACCACCGGCGTGTCCAGCGCGAGCAGGGCGGGGCGATCGAGCCGGATATTGTCCCACAGCGGGTCGCGAATGACTTCGATGTCGCGGGGATCGGACATACGGGGATGGTAGTCAACGGCAGGGCGGGCGGAAAGCCGCCGGGGCGCATGGTGACGCTCTTTCTACGGGATGCCCCGGGTCATGGCTCCTTCGCTTCGCTCAGGATGACACCGACACCCATCTCAGGGCAACCCCGGCTCAGGACGACGCCGGCCGGCCTTACGCCTTCGGGCCCGCCGCCGCCACCGCGTCCGGGACGCCGGTCCGGTATTGCTCGAAGTTCTCGCGGAACATCTGGGCCAGCTTCCGGGCCTGGGCGTCGTAGGCGCTCGGATCGGACCAGGTGTTCCGGGGCACGAGCAGCTCGGAGGGCACGTCGGGGACCTTCGCCGGCACCTCGATGCCGAAGACCGGATCCCTGGTGTAGGCCACCCCATCGAGCGCCCCGGCGAGCGCCGCCCGCACCATGGTCCGCGTGTACGCCAGCTTCATGCGCGAGCCGACGCCGTAGGGTCCGCCCGTCCAGCCGGTGTTCACCAGCCAGACCTTCGCGCCGTGCCTGGCGATCCGCTCGCCCAGCATCTCGGCATAGACGCCGGGGTGCAGCGGCAGAAACGGCGCGCCGAAGCACGCCGAGAAGGTGGCCGACGGCTCGGTGACGCCGCGCTCGGTGCCCGCGACCTTGGCGGTGTAGCCCGACAGGAAGTGGTACATCGCCTGCTCGGGCGTGAGCCGGGCGATCGGCGGCATCACGCCGAACGCGTCCGCGGTGAGGAAGACGATGTTCCGGGGGTGGCCGCCGGCGCCGCTGGGCTGGAAGTTCGGGATGTAGTGGATCGGGTAGCAGGCGCGGGTATTCTCGGTGATCTTGTCGCCGTCGTAGTCCACCGCGCGCGTGGCCGGGTCGAGCACGACGTTCTCGAGCACGGTGCCGAACATTCGGGTGGCGGCGAAGATCTCGGGCTCGACTTCGGGACGGAGCCGGATCACCTTGGCGTAGCAGCCGCCCTCGAAGTTGAAGACGCCGCGATCGCTCCAGCCGTGCTCGTCGTCGCCGATCAGCCGCCGCCCGGGCTCGGCGGAGAGCGTGGTCTTGCCCGTGCCCGAGAGCCCGAAGAAGATCGCCGTGTCGCCCTCGGGGCCGATGTTGGCGGAGCAGTGCATGGTCATGACGCCCTGCGACGGCAGGACGTAGTTGAGCGCCGAGAAGATGGACTTCTTCATCTCGCCGGCGTACCGCGTCCCCCCGATGAGGACCAGCTTCTTGGCCAGGTTGATCACGATGAACGTGCTGCTCCGCGTCCCGTGACGCTCGGGATCGGCCTGGAAGTCGGGCGCGTGGAGGACCGTGAAGCCCGGGCGGAACTGCGCGAGCTCCGCCGGCAGGGCCCGGATGAACATGTTGCGCACGAACAGCGCGTGCCACGCGTTGGGCGTGATGAACCGAACCGGCACCCGGTAGGCGGGGTCCGCGCCGCCGAAGAGGTCCTGGACGTAGAGCTCGCGGGCGTCGAGATACGTCCGCACGTCCTCGTGCAGCCGGTCGAATGCCTCCGGGTCGAGCCGGGGGTTCTTCTCCCGCCAGATCCGGTCGGCCGTGCCCGGCTCCTCGATGAGGAACTTGTCCTTGGCGGAGCGTCCGGTATGGGGGGCGGTGACGGCTGCGAAGGCGCCGTGATCGGTGAGTTGGCCTTCGCTGCGGCGGAGCGCGTGTTCGATGAGTGCGGGCGGCGTCAGGTTGGCGTGAATGCGGATGGGGAAAAGGCCATGCTCGACGAGAGTGAGGCTCTCACGAGGAACTGAGCTGGTCTCGGTAGTCATACGCTCCTGGGCGCGTCCGCGCGGCGAAAAGACCCCGCCGGCGAGGGAGCCGGCCGGTACAGCCTCCGAATTATCGGCAGACGGGCCGTCAGGGGCAACCGAACGTGTAACCCTAAGTCAGTTCGATGGTTCTGGTCGATCCGGGCGGGCCGTTCTCTTCATCCCGAGCGAAGCGAGGGACCTGCTCGATGGCCCTGGATGCCTGCTCGGTTCCGGAACGGCCGGAAAGGTCCCTCACTTCGCTGGGGATGAAGCTGGCTGGTCGGTCTTGAGACCAGCCCCCGAAGCAGCGCCGGGTTACGGCGTGCGTCCAACCTGGTCTGTCCTGGCCTCCGCCTCCGCCGACCGCACCGGCACGACGTTGGGCGTGAGATGATAGATGACTTCGGCGGTGTTGAGGTCCCGCTCGCTGGGCCCCGGCACTCCGGGGTCGGCGAACATGAGGTCGGCGGGGTCGTCGGAGTGGCGCCAGATGCCGAGCGCGTGGCCGATTTCGTGGGTGGTGGTGAGCGCGAGGCAGTCGGCCAGTCCCGGGGCGTCGGGAATCGAGCCCGGATCGATGAAAATGCGGACTGGCAGGCGGAGCTCGGTGTGATCGTCGCTGACGTCGAGATCGGTGACGCCGGCGCACTGCGGCGCGAGCGTGCTCCCGAGCCGGGCATCGCCGAACGGCGTGCCCGAGCCCGAGCCGGCGCGCACGATCACGTCGGCCGTGGTCGAGTCGCCCACGACGATGGCGTCGAACTCGTCGTACAGGAACGCGGCGCGCCACGCGGCGACGGCCTTCGGCACGTTCTCCGGCAGGCTCGCCGCGTCTTCCACCCAGATCCGGACCGGAATATCGGCACGCGGCCAGTGGAAGGTCAGGCTGTCGGCGCCCGTGCCGCTCGCGCCCGTCACGATGAGGCGCCACTCGTAGATGTTGGTTCGGAGCGGCGGCGCGATGTCCTCGCACGCCGAGCCGGCGATCACCAGCGCGACGGTGCTCCAGCGGGCCAGTCGCTTCATCGCGCGGCCCTCCGGATGACCCCGATCGAGAGCGACACCCGGCTCACGCCCTGGGTCTGCGAGAAGCCGCGCAGCTCGAGCTCGTCGGTGGTGAACCGGTGGAAGTCATAGCGCACCGACGTCATGAGATCCCACGTCGGCCCGATCGGCCGAAGGTAGTCCACGCCGGCCCCGGCCAGAAAGCGCGCCTTCCCGCCCTCGAGGAAGATTCCCTGCTTGTCCTTGGGCCAGTAGTCGATCCCGCCGACACCCGCGCGCCAGCGGAAGCCCGCCAGCGCGGGACCTTCGAGCTGCAGCATGATCGAGCCGGTGCGAAGCGTGCCCAGATCGGTTTTCACGCCGCTCTCGCTGCTGTGGAACTTGCCCGAGGCGATGGTGCCCTCGAGGCCCACGCGATAGCCGCCCTGTCCGATGGGAAGGGACGCACCGAGCGCGAGCACCGGGGCGATCCCCTGCCGCACGGTGATCTCGTCGACGATCACGTCGCGCGCCAGATTGGTCGCGCCGACGGCGCCGAGCCGCGCGAAGTATTCGGCGGATTGGGCAGACAAGGATGAGGCGCCGCCCGCGAGCAGCAGGAACAGCGTCAGGGCCGGCTTGCGCATGGCGGAGAAGATGCCGCCGCCGGGGAGCGCGGTCAACGCGCGCCGCCGCGCGCGTAGGCGCGGAGACGTCGCAGCATGCGACGGTCGAGCGTGACCTCGTCGTCGCCCTTCGGGGTCTCGAGAATCTTCGCCACCCGCGCGAACCGCGGGTCGCGCATGATCCGGCGGAAGGGCCCGGGCCCGAGGCTGCCTTCGCCGATCAGCTCGTGCCGATCGCGGCGGGAGGCGAACGGGGTCTTCGAGTCGTTGAGGTGCAGCACCCGCAGGGCGTCGAGCCCGATGGCGTCGTCCCAGTGGCGCCAGACGGCGTCGAAGTCGCGCACCAGGTCGTACCCGGAGGAGTAGAGGTGGCAGGTGTCGGCGCAGAACGCCACCCGGCGGCGCACGCGCCCGCCGATCGCCTCGCGCAGCGCCGCCAGCTCCTCGAACGTGCTGCCCAGCGCGGACCCGCTGCCGGCGGTGGTCTCGAGCAGGACGCCGGGCCCGGGCACCGCCTCGAGGCAGCGGGTGTACGACTCGGCGTTCCGGGCGAGGCCCGAGGCGCGATCATCGATGAAGTTGCCCGGATGCGACACGATCCAGCGGATGCCGAGCCGCGCGCAGCGCCCGAGCTCCATCCGGAAAGAGGCCTCGGACCGGGCGCGCAGCCGGCGGTCGGGCGACGCCAGGTTGATTAGGTAGGAATCATGCGACACTATATGTGCAATGCCGCAGCGCGTGAGCTCGCTCCGGAAGGCTCTGGCCGCCTCATTCTCGATCGTGGGCTCGCGCCACTGGCTGGGAGTCTTGGTGAAGACCTGAATGGCGGAGGCCCCGATGGCCACCCCGCGGGCCGGCGCGGTCGCGACGCCGCCCTGGATCGACACGTGCGCGCCGAGCAGCTCGGGCGTCGTTGGTTGGGGCATGTATCCCTCGTGATCGCGTGAGCGGCGCCGGCGACACGCTGGCCCGGCCGCGACTGCTCCTCACGGGCGACGTTTCGGCGCGCCCGGATGGTCTCGAGCGGGCGCTGACCCGAGCCGGCTTTCAGCTCGGCGAGACGGCGCACGGGCCGCACGACCCGCAGCCCGACGCTCTGCTCACGACCCTGACCGCGGCCGATCCCGAAACGCTGCGCCGCATCCTCGCCGGCGCCGCGGCGGAGCCGCCGCGGGTGATCGTCTTCTCGACCTCCGACCCCGACGCGCCGGCCGCGGCCCTCGGGCTGGGCGCCGCCGACGCGCTCGCCGCGCCGATCCACCTGCCCGATCTCTGCGCCCGCATCACCGCCCGTATTCGGGAGCGCCAGGCCCCATTCCGGACGCCGTACGAGACCCGCATCCGCGACAGCCTGCGCGACCTGGTGGAGGAGGCCCGCTCCCTGCTGCAGCCGGAGGAGGTGGCGCTCGCGCTGGTGCGCCGGCTCGTGCGGGCGCTCGAACTGTCCGAGGTCGCGTTCGTCCTGACCCGGGCGGGACCGGACGAGGGTCGCGTGCTCGCCCGCGGCACGAGCAGCGAAGCCGAGCCGGCCCGGCTCGACCTCGCAAAGCATCCCGCGATCATCGAGGCGGTCCGCGGCCGCCGGACGGTCACCACGGCCGACGCGCAGCCCGGCTCGCCGGCCGGCGCGCCCACGACCATCCTGCCCGTGACGGCGGACCGCGAGGTGCGCGGCGTGCTGCTGCTGCGCCCCGCCCCGTCCGGGCCGCCGTTGAGCGCGGCGCAGCTCGGTGTCGCGGCCAGCCTGGCGGAGGCGGCGGCCCGAGCCTTCGAGACCGGCCGCGACCGCGAGGACCTGCCCACGCTCACGCCGACGCTCGACCGCCGGCTGCAGGAGGAGTTCGAGCGCGCCCGGCGCTACTCCCTGAGCTTCAGCCTCGTCCTCCTGGGCATCGACGCGCCGGCCGAGGTGCGGGCGCAGAGCGCGGAGCCGGACGCTCTCGCGAGCCAGCGTCACGACCTGAACGCCCGCATCCGCCGGGAGCTCCGGCTGCCGGATTTCGTCACCAGCTACGGCGAGCGCGAGTTCGCCGTGGTGCTGCCCGAAACCGGCGCCGACGGGGCGCGGCGCTCGGTCGTGCGCCTGCGGGAGCGCGTGGCCGGCGTGAGCGCGGGGATCGTCGCCTACCCGCACCCGGCCGTCACCGCGCCGGACGATCTCTTCGCCCTGGTCGAGGCCGCGCTCCAGCGCGGGCGGAGCCAGAGCGGGGAGCGCATTGGCGTGGCGGAGTAGCGCCCCGCGAGCCCGTCAGCGCTTCCGGAGCCAGGTGGTCGGATCGAGGGCCACCTGGTTGTCGCCCCGGATCTCGAAATGCAGGTGCGGTCCGTAGTCCGAGTTCTCGCCGCCCACGGTCCCGATGAGCGCGGCCTTGGCAATCGACTTGCCGAGCTTGACGGCGGCCGTCTGCAGGTGGGAGTACACGGAGTAGTAGCCGTTCCCGTGCTCCAGCACCACCGTGAGACCATACGTCCCGAACTGCCCCACCAGGCGTACCTTGCCCGCCTCGACCGCGTGCACCGCCGTGCCCACCGGCGCCGCGATCCCGATGCCGTTCCACCGGATGATCCCGCCGCTCGGCAGCGTGTCGCGCCCGAACCGGTAGACGATCGTGCCCTCGACCGGCCAGTCGAGCTTGCCGAGGCTGGCCGTCGTGATCGAGCCCGGCGCCGCCACTCCGCCGCGCAGGGCGCCGCGCGCGGCGTCCTCGCGCCGGGCGCGCTCGAGGGCCGCCAGCAGCCCGTTGAGCCGGGCTTCGTCCTTCTGCAGGGTCGCGAGCTGCCGCTCGGTGCTGCGCGCCGACCGCTGGAGCTGCTGCAGCCGCCGCTCGCGGGCCTGCGCGAGGTCGGTGTAGCGCGCGTACTCGGCCTCGCGCTCCTGCCGGGACCGGTCGAGCTGTCCGCGAACGTCGAGGATCGTGTTGCGCTCGGCGACGACGCGGCCGCGAAGCTGCTCGACGTCGGCCACCAGCGCGCGGTCCTGCCGGCTGGTGAGGTAGAGGTACTTGTAGCGGCTGAGCAGGTCGCCGAACGACTCGGCGGCCATCAGGGCCTGGAACGTGTAGAGCGGGCCGCGCTGGTAGATCTCGACCAGGCGGCGCTCCAGCACCGCGCGGCGCTCGGCGAGGTTGTCTTCGGCCAGGATGAGCTCGGCGCTCGAGCGGTCGAGCTGGTTCGCCAGCCCGCCGATCTGGTGCTCGATCTCGTTCACGATCCGGTGGGTGGATTCCCGCTGGCGCTCGAGGTTGCTCAGCTCGTCGTTCACGTCGTGCACCTGTCCCTGGAGCCGCTCCTGCTGCTGCTCGAGGCGGTCGCGCTCACGCCGGATCTCCTCGAGGCGCCGCCGGCTGGCCTCGAGCGAGGTGTCCTGCGCGGCCAGCGGCGAGGCGAGGAGGAGGAACGCCAGGAGCGAGAAGAGGACGGTCAGACGGTCGCACGGTCGGATCGCGCGGAGCGCTCTCGGCCCACATCGCTGGCGGCGGCCGGCACCGACCGTCCGACCATCCGACCGTCTGCCTACACATGCCGCAGATGGCGTCCGACGCTCACCAGGCTGGCGCCCAGGCCGAGCAGGACGCCGAATCCCACGATCGCCACCATCTGATACGGCCGGAAGAAGATGAGCCCGGCAAAGGTGCCGCCGCTCCGATCGCGGAACAGCAGGTACCCCGCGTAGCAGAGGAGCAGGGAAAGGAGCCCGCCGAGCAGGCCCTTGAACGCGCCCTCGAGCAGGAACGGCCCGCGGATGAACCAGTTGGTGGCCCCCACGAGACGCATGATCGAGATCTCGCGCGCCCGCTGCAGCAGGGTGATGCGGATGGTGACGCCGATGATGACGACGGCCACCGCGGCGAAGGCGAGCCCGATGGCGACGCCGACGATGCCCGTGACGTTCCGCAGGTGGTCGAGCTTCTGCACCCAGTCCCGGCCATAGCGCACGTCGTTCACGAAGGTGAATCCGCGGAGCCGCTGGGCGACCCGCTCGACCGTCGCGGCGTCGCGATTGCCCGGCTTGAGACGGACTTCGATCGAGGCCGGCAGGGGATTCACCTGCAGGTCGCGGTAGGCGTCGCGGAACTCCACCAGCTCGCGCCGCGCGCGGGCCAGCGCCTGCTCCTCGTTGACGTAGGTGACGTCCTGCACCTCGGGAAACGCCGCGATGTCCTGGGTGGCGAGCGTGATCGTCTCGGTCGGCGTGCCACGGAGCACGAAGGCGACGATCTCCACCCGCTCCTCGAGCCCGCGCAGGGCCTGCCGCAGGTTGATGGCCACCAGGCCGAACAGGCCCAGGGTGAAGAGGGAGAAGGCGATCGTGGTGATGCTGAGGGTGGAGAGCAGCGGCGCGCGCCGGAATGAGAGCAGCGCCTCGCGCGCGAGCAGCTTCACGGCGCGACCTCCTCGTCGTCGGGCTCGTCGACCGCGCTGTCGTAGACGACCTGTCCCTCGCGCATCTCGATGGTGCGGTAGTTCGCCTGGCGGACCAGGTCGAGGTCGTGCGTCGCCATGACGATGACGGTGCCGCCGGCGTTGATGTCGCGCAGGAGCTGGAACACGCCGCGGGTGGCGCGCTCATCGAGGTTGCCGGTGGGCTCGTCGGCCACCAGGATGGCGGGATCATTCACCAGCGCGCGCGCGATCGCGACCCGCTGCTGCTCGCCGCCCGAGAGCTCGCGCGGGTAGGCCCGGCTCTTGGCGGTGAGTCCCACCTGGGTGAGCACGCGCATCACCCGCGCCTCGATGGTGTCACTGCGGGCGCCGGTCACCTCGAGCGCGAAGGCGATGTTCTCCGCCGCGGTCCGGTCCTCGAGCAGCCGAAAGTCCTGGAACACGACCCCGAGCCGCCGGCGCAGCCGCGGGATCTCGTCGGCGCGGAGCGTGCTCACGTCGTAGCCCGACACCCGCACTTCGCCGTTGGTGGGTCGCTGCTCGGCGAACAGCAGCTTCATGATGGTGGACTTGCCCGCGCCGGAATGGCCCGTGAGGAAGACGAACTCGCCCCTGCCGATCCGGAAGGAAACGTCCTTCAGGGCGAGCGCGCCGTTTGGATAGAATTTGTCGACGTGGGAAAGACGGATCACGCTGGGAAGCTAAAACGGGGGCGATGCGGGGAGAAGCGGGGAAGCATGGTAAGCGGTACGCGGGACAGGCACACCGGCGGGCTCCACATTCCGGACGCCTGCCTTCATCCCGAGCGCAGCGAGGGATCTTGCCCGGGAATGGCCCGAACTCGACCCGGCAAGATCCCTCGCTTCGCTCGGGATGAAAACTGCTCCGGTGTGCCTGTCCCGCGTGCCGCCCCACCGCTCCCGCTCACCGCCCCAGCGCCTGCTCCAGGTCCCCGATGATGTCCTCCGCGTCCTCGACGCCGCAGCTCAGCCGCAGGAATCCATCGGGAATGCCGGCGGCCGCGCGGATCTCGGGGGGAATCCCCTTGTGCGAGGTGTGGCGCGGCTCGCTCACCAGGCTCTCGACGCCCGCGAGGCTCGGCGCGTGCGCCACCAGCCTGAGCCGTTTGAGCATGCGCTCCGCCGCCTTGGGGCCGCCCGCCAGCTCGAGCCCCACCATCCCCCCGAAGCCGTCGAGCACGCTCGCGGCGTAGGCGTGGTCCGGATGGGCCGCGAGCCCCGGATAGTGCACCCGGGCGATGGCCGGATGCGACGCCGCCCACTCCGCCACCGCCATCCCGTTGGCGTTGTGGCGCGCCATCCGGAGGGCCAGCGTGCGCATGCCGCGGTCCACCAGCCAGGCCGCGTGCGGATCGATCGCCTGGCCCCAGAGCCGCATCAGCCGGTTCACCTCCTCGACGAAGGACACCGACCCCGCGACGGCGCCGGCGATCACGTCGCTGTGGCCGTTGAGGTACTTCGTCGCGCTGGTGATGGCGATGTCGGCGCCGTGCTCGAGCGGCCGGAAGTTGATGGGACTCGCGAACGTCGCATCCACCAGAAGCGCGAGCCCGAACTCCCGCGCGACGTGGGCCACCGGCGTCATGTCCACCACCCGCATGAGCGGGTTGGTGGGCGTCTCGACGAACAGCGCGCGGGTGGCCTTGCGGACCGATTTCCGCCAGAGCCGGGGCTCGTCCGGAGCGACGTAGGTAACGCCGATGCCGAGCCGTCCGAGCTCCTCGTCGAACAGCCGGCGGGTGCCGCCGTAGATCCAGCTGCTGCTCACGAGGTGGTCGCCCGGACGGAGCACCGCGAGGTGCGCGAGCGCCGTGGCGCCCATGCCGCTCGCGAGGAAGATGGCGTCCTCCGCCCCCTCGAGCAGCGCGTATTTCTTCGCGACCTGGACCTGGTTGGGATTGTTGCCGTAGCGGCTGTAGAGGATGTCCTCGTCGCTGCCGACCGGCGACACGAAGGTGCTGCTCTGCTGCACCGGCGGGGCGATCGGCGACCAGTCGGCCCGCCGGTGTGGCGTGCCATGGACCGACGTGGTGGAGGGGCCGTGACGGCGGCCCCTCATGCGAGGGGCAGCGGGCAACAGCGCTCGCCGTCGGTCTGGACCAGCCGGTGGCCGGCCAGCGCTTCGAGCGCGGCCTCGGCCCGGGCGGACGGCCAGTCGAGCGCGGCGGCGAGCTCCCCCGCGCTCAAGGCGCCGCGCTCGCAGAGGCAGCCGAAGGCCGCGTGCGCGTCGGCCGTGACCCATCCCAGCAGCCGGGGCGTCCCGTCGTCTTCGTCGCGCAGCGCCGTCACCGCGAGATGATGGTGGGTGAGCACGTGCTCGATGGCCTCGTGCTGGTCCTCCCGCAGGCCGCAGAGCACGAGGAAGCGTCCGTCCCGGTCCTCAGCCGCGAGGAGCAGCTTGGCGACGACCTCGTCGGCGCAGCTGAAGTCGAGCAGCTCGATGCCGGAGAAGTCGAGCAGGGCGGTGAGGCATTCGGAGGCGGCCAGCACGGCCTGGATGCGGCCGCGAATGGCGGCGCCGGTGGGACGGGTGACGAGATGGCGGTAGGGAGTGGCGACCGTTTCCCGGAGCAGGTGACCGATGCGGATCGTCTGAATCATCGGGTCTCGTCGGCCTGCGCCGGAATCAGGATCTGCACTTGGGCTCCGGGAAAGAACGGCAGGTGCTCGCTCAACGGCACGTCCTCGTCCCACGCCGGCACGATCGCCAGGCGCGCGGTGCCGCTCCGGATGGAGATCTTGCCCTGCCACTGGTCGAGGAACCGCTTGATGGCGGCGAGCCCCTGACCCCGGCCGGGATCGCGGAACCGGCTCACGTTCTGGATGAGCGCCGCCTCCAGCGCCGCGCCGTCGCCCCAGCGCTCGCCGAAGCGCTTGGCCTGCGTGCTCTCGAGCGAGCGCCGGAAGCCGATGCCGGCGTCGCTCACGGCGATGACCGCCACGCGACGGCCCAGCCGCCGCCGGAAGGTGTACGCCTGCACGGCCACCCAGCCGCTCGTGCCCGCGTGCTCCACAATATTCTGGCACGACTCCGAAAGCGCCATACTGAACCGCATCGTCGCCTTCATCTCGAGCCCGAGCTCGCCGTGGAGAATGCGCGCCGCGCTCTCCGAGATCTTCTCGACGACCGCGTGTACGTCATCGGTGCCGCGGATCGGCGTCACGTCGAGCAGCACGTCCGACGGGCCGGTCGGCGCGCGCGGAATCTTCCCGTGCACCTCGAACAGCTCCTCCGCGTAGCGGAAGAAGCCGATCCGCGCCCAGTAGCGGCGCACGTCCTCGCTGGTCGGCGCCGTGAGCAGCGGCCGCTCGCGCCGCGCTTCGGCCAGCGCCTGGCCCGCGGTCAGGATGCCGAGGAGCCCATAGGGCGAGGCCCACTGCGCGCCGCGGGCGTCGACCAGCACCTTCTCCTCCGGCGGCCACTCGCCGAACGCGGCGGCGAAGCTCTCGAAGGAACGATCGTCGAACGTGGCGGGCACTTCGATGACGCGGGTCACGGCACCAGGAGCTCCCCGCGCAGGTGGCGCGAAAGGCCGGCCGCCCCGCGGAGGCCGGCGTTGCGGGCGGCGAGCGCCGTGGCGTGGCGGAGCGCGGATTCGACGTCGTCGCCGGCGAGCAGGCGGGCGCAGGCAGCGGCGCCAAAGACATCGCCGCAGCCGGTCGGGTCGACGACGTCCACGCGAGGAGCGCCGATGAGGGCGGTGCGCGCGGCGAGTCCGGACCGCGAGTCGGTGGGCCGCCCGGTGGCGGGCTCCGGCGGGGCGCTTCCGAACGCTCCGGGTCGGAGCCCGGGCAAACTGCGTCCGGTCTCCTCGCCTGCGCGTTCTAGCGCGCCCCGCCGGAGCCCGCCACCCGGCGGCCCACCGACCCCACCTGCGGCGCCGCGCGCCCACCCATCGAACCCCGGCGCGGCCACGTACGCCGCGCCCTTGGGCCCGAGCGTCACTACCAGCAGCGACGTGCCGACGCCCAGCGCCTCAGCCGAGAGCGACAACGGGTCAGGCGAGAGCTGGCGCATCTCGTCCTCGTTGAGCTGGACCACGTCGAAGCAGCCGAACCACGCGGCGGCGTCGGCGAGCGGCTGGAGCACGCGGATCCCGTCGTGCTGCATGCCGAGGAACAGGCTGTGGAGGTCCGCGTAGATCGGACCGCGAAAGCCCTGCCGGAGCGCCTGCGCGGTGCCCAGGGTGAGCTCGAAGCCGGAGATGAAGTTGACGTAGAGCGCGTCGAGGTCCATCACCATCGGGCCCAGCTCGAGCCAGGTCCACGCCGGCACCCCGCCGCTCATGCGCTCGCAGCGCCGCTCCTCCGACTGATAGTGCAGGACCACCCGGTTGTTCGGGGCCGGAACTTCGACGCATCGGGCGGCGGGCGCCAGCCGGTCGAGCCGGCGCAGCAGCTCGACAGCCTGGGGGGCGAGATCGCGGCCAACCTTGATGAGCGGCACGATCTCCCAGTCGGGCGGCAGGCTCGCGTCGAGCCCCCCCAGCGCGTAGGCGATTCCGCCCCACTCCTCGGTCGGCGGCGCCAGCGGGTCGCGACCGTGGATGAGATCCCAGACCAGCGACCCGACGATGCCGACCTTAGGCACGCGCGGTCTGGTCGAGGAATGCCTTGGCCGCGCCGTACACCCCGGCCGTGCCGGCGAGCGCGCCCGGCACGATGCGGCAGGCCGCCACGGCCGGCTTGAACGCGCGGCGGGCCACCTCGCGGCGGAGCGGGACGAAAAGGTGATCGCCCGCGGCGGTGACGCCGCCGCAGACCACGACGACCTCGGGGTTGAAGACGTTGAGCAGGTTCCCGATCCCGACGCCCAGAAACTTGGCGGTGTCGTTCACGACCTCGAGGGCGAGCTCGTCCCCGTCCTGCGCCGCCTGGTAGACGGTCTGCGCGGTGATCCGCCGGAGGTCGCCGTTCACCAGGGAGGGCAGCCGGCTCACCGCTCCGGCCTCGATCTCCTCCACGGCGCGGAGCGCGATGTTCGGTCCCGACGCGTAGGCCTCGAGACAGCCGTAGTTGCCGCACTTGCAGCGGCGCCCCTCGGTGTCGATCGTCGTGTGGCCGATCTCGCCCGCCACATCCGATGCCCCGTGGTACAGCTTGCCGTCGAGGATCAGGCCGCCGCCGATCCCGGTGCCGATGGTGATGCCGATGGCCTGGCGGGCGCCCCGCGCGGCGCCGACCCACCACTCGCCCAGCACCGCGCAGTTGGCGTCGTTGTCGAGCGCGGCCGCGAGGCCGAGGCGGTCGTGGATGATCTGGCGGAGCGGCAGGTTGACCCAGCCGAGGTTCGGCGTGAGCAGCACGATGCCGCGCCGGGTGTCGAGCGGCCCCGGCGCGCCCACGCCGACACCCAGGATCTCCGCGTCCGGCGACTCCCGGCGGGTCGCCGCGATCGTGCGCTCGGCCAGCCCGACCAGACGCTCCAGCACGTCCTTGGTGCCGGCCTCCGCCTGGGTGGGCTCGCTGGCCGTGGCGACGATGCTGGAGCCGTCCTCGGCCACGCTGCCGACGACCAGGTTGGTGCCGCCGATGTCAATGCCCAGTACGAATCGCACGATGCGCCTCCATGCAGGCCGCCACCGCCTCGGCGACCGACGCCACCGACAGCTCCCGCATGCATCGGTGATGCTCCAGCGGACAGACCTGCGGTCCGTGCGCCGAGCAGGGCCGGCAGGGGAGTGAAGGATGCTCGACGACCCGATCCTTCGCGCCGCGCGGGCCGAACCCGAACGACGGCACCGTCGGGCCGAACAGCGCGACGACCGGCGTTCCCACCGCGGTCGCCAGGTGGAGCGGCGCGGAATCGTTGGTCACGAGCACCGCGGCCCGCGCGATGAGCGCCGCCGACCCCCGGAGCGGCAGCGCGCCCGCGGCGTTCGACGCCCGGCCCGGCGCCGCGGCGGCCACGGTCTCCGCGAGGGGCGCGTCCTCAGGGCCGCCCACGACCACCACCGGCGCGTCGAGCTCGGCGGCGAGCGCGGCGTAGCCGGGCCAGCGCTTGGTGCCCCAGATCGAGCCTGGCGCGAGCGCCACGAAGCCCGGCGGCACGCCGCGCTCGGCGAGCCACGCGTCGGCCACGGCGCGATCGCCGGCCGTGAGCTCGAGGTGCACCGGCGGGGCCGCCGCGCCCGGCCCCGCCAGCGCGAGCAGGCGCTCGACCTCGTGGCCGGCGGCGCTCCGATGGATGCGGCGGGTGTACGTCGCCGCCGCGGGGCTGTCGGTGAACCCGGTGCGCTCCGCCGCGCCGGCCAGCATCGCGAGTCCGGCCGACCGCCACGAGCGATGCGGGAGCACCGCCCGGAGATACTTTCGGGCGCGGAGCGCCCGGCCGACCCGCCAAAGCCCCGCGAGCCCGCGGTCGGCGCCGCGCTTGTCGTACCGGATGACCGTGCCGACCGCCGGGTGGGTTTCGAGCAGCGGAGCGGCGGCGGGTGTCGTCACCACGTCCACCCGCCCGTGCCGCTCGGCCAGCGCGGCGAGCAGGGGCGTGGTCAGCACCACGTCGCCGAGGAACGCGGTCTGGATGACGACGGTCGTGGGGCGATCCGACGCTTCGACCCCTGCCACCTACTCCACCTGCAGCACGGCGAGGAACGCCTCCTGCGGGATCTCGACGGCGCCGATCTGCTTCATCCGCTTCTTGCCCTCCTTCTGCTTCTCGAGGAGCTTGCGTTTGCGGGTGATATCGCCGCCGTAGCACTTGGCGAGCACGTCCTTCCGGAACGCCGAGATCGTCTCGCGGGCGATGATCTTGTTGCCGATCGCCGCCTGGATGGCCACCTGGTAGAGCTGGCGGGGGATCAGCTCCTTGAGCTTCTCCGCCACCTTGCGGCCGTACTCCTGGGCCTTGTCGCTGTGGATGATGACGCTGAAGGCGTCGATCGGGTCGCCGTTGATCAGCATGTCGAGCTTCACCAGGTCGGACTCGCGGTAGCCCGCCATCTCGTAGTCGAGGGAGGCGTAGCCGCGCGACAGCGATTTGAGCTTGTCGTAGAAGTCCAGCACGATCTCGCCCAGCGGGAACTCGAAGTCGAACTCGACCCGTGTCGTGTCGATGTAGTGCATGCCATTGTAGACGCCGCGGCGCTCCTGCCCCAGCTTCATGATCCCGCCGATGTAGTCGGCCGGCGCCATGATCCTCGCCTTCACGTACGGCTCCTCGATCCGGTCGATGCCGGCGGGGTCGGGCAGGTTGCTGGGGTTTTCGAGCAGGAGCATGTCCCCGTCGGTGCGGTACACGTGGTACTCCACCGTCGGGACCGTGGTGATGAGGCTCAGGTTGAACTCGCGCTCGAGCCGCTCCTGCACGATCTCCATGTGGAGCAGCCCGAGAAAGCCGCACCGGAACCCGAAGCCCAGCGCGGTGGACGACTCGGGCTCGTAGTGCAGGCTCGCGTCGTTCAGCACCAGCCGCTCGAGGGCGTCGCGCAGCCCCTCGTACTGGTCGGACTCGGTCGGATAGATGCCGGCGAAGACCATGGACTTGACGTCCCGATAGCCGGGCAGCAGCTCGGCCGCGCGGTCGTGCGCGTCGAGGATGGTGTCGCCCACCCGCGCGTCCCGCACCCCGCGAAGGCTCGCCACGACGTAGCCCACCTCCCCCGCCTCGAGCTCGGGCGCCGGGTGCTGCCCCAGCCGCAGGTAGCCGACCTCGTCCACGTGATAGACGTCGTCGGGATGCGACCCGAAGGCGATCTCCATGCCCTCGCGGATGGCGCCGTCCACCACGCGGACGCTGGGGATGGCGCCGCGGTAGCGGTCGTAGTACGAATCGAAGATGAGGGCCCGGAGCGGCGCATCCTCGACGCCGCGGGGCGGCGGCACCCGGGTCACGATCGCCTCGAGCAGGTCGGGGATGCCGGTGCCCTCCTTGGCCGACACCGCGAGGATCTCCTCGCGGCGGGCACCGATCAGGTCCATGATCTCCCGGGCGCGCCGCTCGGGCTCGGCGCCCGGCAGGTCGATCTTGTTGAGCACGGGGATAATCTCGAGCCCGGCGTCCATGGCGAGGAACAGATTGCTCAGCGTCTGCGCCTGCACGCCCTGCGACGCGTCCACCACCAGGATCGCGCCCTCGCAGGCGGCCAGCGAGCGGGACACCTCGTAGGTGAAGTCCACATGGCCGGGCGTGTCGATCAGGTTGAGCTCGTAGGCCACGCCGCCGCGCGCCGTGTAGCCCATCCGCACCGCGTTCAGCTTGATCGTGATACCGCGCTCGCGCTCGAGGTCCATGGTGTCGAGCAGCTGCTCGCGCATCTGCCGCTTCTCGACCGCGCCGGTGGCCTCGATCAGCCGGTCGGCCAGGGTCGACTTGCCATGGTCGATGTGCGCGACGATGCAGAAGTTGCGGATGCGGGACTGGGACATGGGAACAATATAAAGGGACCGAGAGGACGTTATCTTCCGTCGTGCCCGACGCCGCCAGCACCGCCGCTCCACGCTCACCGTCGTCTTCATCCGCTCCGCCCGCCCTCCGCCTCACGGCGCAGGACGCCAGCATGCTGCTGGTCTGCCTCATCTGGGGCGTGAACTTCAGCGTCACCAAACTGGCGCTCGACGTGATCCCGGCGCTGCCCTTCACCGCGGTCCGGTTCACACTGGCGAGCCTCCTGCTCTGGGCCATCGTGCGCGCCACGGAGCCGCCCGAGCCGCTGGCCCGCGGGGAACTGCGGATCCTGGTCGTCCTCGGCGTGGTCGGCAACACGCTGTATCAGACCGCGTTCGTGCTCGGACTCGAGTGGACCACGGCCACCAACAGCTCCCTCATCCTGGCCACCGTGCCCACCATGGTCGCCGTGTTCGGCGGCATCCTCGGCATCGAGCGCGTCTCGCGCCGGACGTGGCTCGGCATCGTGCTGGGCACGGTGGGCGTGGTGCTCGTCATCGCGACGAGCGGCATCGAGTTCTCGACCCGGACGCTGCGGGGCGACCTGCTCACGGTGCTCGCCTTGTTCTGCTGGGCGGGGTACACGCTCGGGCTCCGCAAGCTGCCCGAGGGTCTGAGTCCGCTGCGGGTGACGGCCGTGACCAACATCGCCGGGACCCCGGGGCTGCTGCTCCTGGGGCTGCCCGGCATGCTCACGCTCGAGTGGCGGGCGGTGCCGCCCAAGGGCTGGGCGGCCCTCGCCTACGCGACGGTGTTGTCGCTGGTGGTCGCGTACGTCCTGTGGAATCGGAGCGTGAAGGCGGTCGGGGGGGCGCGGACCGCGATCTACATGTGCGTCACCCCGCTCGTGGCGGTGGCCGCCGCGTGGCTGCTGCTGGGGGAGCAACCGCAGCCGCTGCAGGGCGTGGGGGCGGTGCTGATCGTCGCGGGGGTGCTGCTCACGCGGATGTGAAAGCCGGGGGCGGTGGCCCGCGCGAGGGACATCGCCTGGTCAGGGTGACTCCCGAACGGCCTCCAGCTCCTCCAGCCGCGCCATCGCACGCCGCAGATGCGGGATCACGATGCTGCCTCCCACGACCAGTCCCACCGAGAAGATTTCGAGGAACTCCTCGCGCGTCACGCCTTCCTCATGGCAGCGGAGCACGTGATACGTGACGCAGTCGTCGCAGCGCAGGACGAGCGACGAGACGAGGCCCAGCATTTCCTTCGTCTTCACGCCCAGCGCGCCGGCCTCGTAGGTCCGGCTGTCGAGCGCGAAGAAGCGACTGATCGTGAGGTTGCCCGCGCCCAGAATCAGATCGTTCATCCGGGCGCGGAAGGCGTTGAAGTCGGCGATGGTGTCGGCCATGGCGCGCAATATACCACGCCCCGTTCGCTCAGCCGCCGGGATCGTCCACGATCTCCCGGTAGCTCTCGGGATTCCACTTCGGACGCTCGGCGGCGTTGCCGACGGCCTGACCGAGATAGTAGATCAGGCGCAGGATACGCGATTCCTTCTCGCTGTCGATCTTGTCGGGCGAGTCGGTGACCCGGTGGTAGTCCGGGTGAACCCCGTTGAAGAAGAACAGGATCGGCACGCCCTTGCGGGCGAAGTTGTAGTGGTCGGAGCGAAAGTAGAAGCGCTCCTGGGGCCAGCGGTCGTCGATCGCGGTCATGCCCAGCTCGGGATGCGCCGCGTTCACCCGGGCGAGCGTCGTTCCCAGGTCCGAATGCTCGCGGCCGATCGCCACGATGGTGTCGCGCCAGTTGCGCCCGATCATGTCCATGTTGAGATCGGCGACGATGTGGCCGATCGGAACCGGCGGGTGCTCGCTGAAGTACCGGCTCCCCCAGAGACCCTTCTCCTCCCCGCTCACCGTGAGGAAGATGATCGACCGCTTGGGACGGGCGCCCGGCCGGCTGAACGCCTCGGCCAGCTCGATCACGCCCGTCGTGCCCGAGCCGTCGTCGTCCGCGCCGTTGTTGATGCTGTCGGCCTGGCCCGGCGTGACGCCGATATGATCCATGTGCGCGGAGAAGACGAGGTACTGTCGGCGCAGCACCGGGTCCCGGCCCTCGAGGACGCCCACGGTGTTCGGCGCGGAGAGAGCCTGCAGCACCGAATCGCGCAGCGCGACGGTCGCGCTGAGCGCGGGGAGACTGCGGTACACCGGCGCGGTGTCGGCCCGGACCGCCGCCAGGTCGACCCGCGCGGCCCGAAGGGCGGGCGTCACCGCCTCTTCACTCAGCTCCACCAGCGGAGGACTGGTGAGCCGGAGGTCCACGGTGATACGGGACGGCGGCGTCCGCGACGCGCGCGTCGCGAAGTCGGCGGCGGGAAGGTGCACCAGCAGGAGCAGCGCCTTCGCCCCGGCGAGCCGCAGCGCGCGGGCTACCTGCGTGGTCCGCTCGCGCGCCGGCGCGGCGACATCGGCCGCGTAGAGCACGATCCGGTCCTTCACGTCCATGCGCTTCACGGTCTCGGCATCCATTCCGCCGCCCACCAGCACGACGGGCCCGGTCACCGGCTGGTTCGCCACGCGACCCTGCAGGAAATGCGCGGTGCGGTCGAACCGGGCAACCACGCGGACGCCGGGAGCGGCGAGCGTGACCCGCGAGCTGTCGGTGTCGAATCGGCGGCGCGTGATCGGGTAGCGCTGCAGCCAGCCGCCGCCGTCGCCGGCGGGCTTGAGGCCGAACGCGCGGAACTGGTCGGCCACGTAGCGCGCGGTGAGCTCGAGCCCGCGGCTCGGCGTGTCCCGGCCGAGCATCGAGTCGTCGGCGATGATGCCGACCCGGCGGGACACGTCCGCCGCGGTGATCGACGCCGCGCCGCGATCGACGGCCGAGGCGGTCTGGGCGACGAGCGGCCGGACCGCGACGGTCAGAATCAGGGCGGCCGTCCTGAAGGCACGCATGGCGGTCGGCTCTCCTGGCGCAGGCTGGGACGGAGTTGCAGCGGCGGGTCGGGCGGAGTATAGCGCTGAAGCTCAGCGGTGGCGACGCCTGAGCTCCGGCTCCCCCGTGCTCTGTGGAACAGGAGGCGTGGTCGGCGCCACCGGCGCGCGCCGCCCCGGCCGGAGGCCGTCGGGTAACGCGCGTGAGGAGTCGGCAGGCGGGCGCGGCTCGTCGGGCTCCGCGGCTTGGCGCCCGCGGTCGGCCCGGCGCCGCTCGTCGATCAGCGGGCGCGCCGGCGAAGTCTCCGGCGCCACCTCATGATCTCGCCGGCGGAGCGACTGGATCCGCGGGGCCGGCACCGAGCCGGGCCCGCCGACGTCTTCGCTGGTCCGGCCCAGGTCTTCCTCGTAGCGCCGGCGGTCTCCCTCGCCGTGGGTCACCGGAGGCCGGCGCGGGTCCACGTCACGGAATACGTAGCGCGGTCCCGGGTGGGCCAGCCGCTCGGCGACGGCGTTGCGGCCGCCGTAACGATACGGGTAGTACCGGGGATCGTCCCGCACGACGACCCGATAGCGGGTGCAAGCCGTGCGGTACGGGTCCCAGTCGGTATAACTCGCATAGGCGTGGCAGTCGTAGCAGACGAACCGGGGATAGTCGAACCGGCGGTCCACGTAGTAGGGCGAGATGTCGTAGTCGTAATCGCCGTCGGGGGAGAGCCGGGCCGCCAGGTCGGTGAGCCGCACGTACGGATCACCCTGAATGCGGCCGCCGTCGATCAGGCGGTCGTCCCAGTAGTCGCCGCGGGTAAAGTCGCGAAAGTCCAGCGGCTCGGCCGAGGCGACGGCGAAGAGGTAGCCGATGCCGGGGTCGTCGTCCACGACGAAGGCGCTGCGGCCACGCGGGCCGCTCACCTCGATACCTTCCTCGGCATCGACGTAGCTTTCCCGCCAGGGCTCCCGCGGGAACAGCACCCGGATCCGGCCGTCGGTATCCACCCGGAAGACGGCCACGTAGGAAGGCTCGACTACGTCCAGGTACACGTGCGCGGCCTCGCCCCGGGCGTAGGGATCATCGCGCTCGGTCCAGACCGAAACGCGTCCAGCACCGCGGGCCGACACAGGCATGTGGGGAACGGGGGCGGTACCGGCGGCTGCCAGCATCCATCCCAGCACAACGAGCATGGCTCCTCCGGGTGCTCCAGGCGTGCGTCGGGGCTGGCAGCAGGCAGTGTGCCACGAAAGAGGTATCGGCATAAGATAGGCGGGGGTAAAGCCTTGGGTATGGCGGGTGGTGAGCGGCCTTCCCCGGAAGTGTCCTCAAAAGTGGACGGCAGCTCTTTCGGAGGCTCGATTTGCCTCCGCATTTCCATCCCTCTACGATTCAGGTCTGCATGCACCGCCCGACCGCCATCCCGCCCCGTACCCGTCTCGACCTGCTCGACCCCTACGAGGTCTCCAAGCTGGGCGGCCTCGAGGTCATCACCGAGGGCGTGGTCGAGGGGTTCCTCTCCGGTCTCCACCGCTCGCCCCGCCGCGGCTTTTCGGTCGAGTTCGCCGAGCATCGGATGTACCAGCCCGGCGACGAGCTGCGCTACGTGGACTGGAAGATCCTCGGCCGCAACGACCGGCTGTACGTCAAGCAGTTCGAGGAGGAGACGAACCTGCGCGCGATGGTGGTCTGTGACGCCAGCCGCTCGATGGCCTGGACGGGCTCGCCCGAGACGGTGCTTCCGAAGCTCGCCTACGCCCAGCGGCTCATCGCCGCGCTGTCGCTGGTGTTGCTGCGCCAGCGCGACGCCACGGGCCTCATCGCCTTCGACGACGAGGTCCGGGCGGTGCTCCCGCCCCGCGCGCGGATGAGTCACTGGCGCCAGCTCCTGGCCACCCTGGGCGCGCTCGAGGCCGGCGTGGGAACGGCGGCGGAGCCGGCGCTCCGGCGGGTGGTGCAGCAGCTCCGGCGGCGAGGGCTCGTCGTGTTCGTGTCGGACCTGTTGCTCGACCGCGATCTCGCCCTCAAGGCGCTGCGGTTCCTCCGCCATCGCGGCCACCAGGTGCTGGTGCTTCATCTGATGGATCCGGCAGAGGTCGCGCTCGGCGGCCCGGCGGAGGCCCGGTTCGAGGATCCCGAGACACGCGCCGCGGTCGTGCTCCGGCCGCGCGACTGGGCGGGTGCCTACCGCGAAACGGTCCGGGCGGTGGTCCACGACTGGCGCCTGGCCTGCCGGCGGCATGACATCGGATACCACCGGGTGACGACCGACACGCCCTTCGGCGTGGTCCTGCGCGCGGCGCTCGCGCCGGCGTCGCACTCGCCATGATCGGGTTCCTGCATCCCTGGGCCCTCGCCGGACTGGTGGCCGCCGCCGTTCCGCTGCTGCTGCACCTGCTGGCCCGCCGCGAGCCGCCGACGGTGGTCTTTCCCGCGGTGCGCTACCTGATCACGACCACCCGCGAGCATCAGCGCCGGCTCAAGCTCCAGCACCTGTTGCTGCTCCTCATCCGCACGCTGCTCATCGTCGCGCTGGTGCTCGCCGCCGCCGGCCCGACGCTCCCCCGGCGGGGCGTGGCCGGGCACGCCCCCAGCGCCCTCGTGCTGATCGTGGACAACTCGCCCAGCAGCGCGGCGGTGGTCGCCGGCACCGCGCGGGTGGCCCAGCTCCAGGCGGCCGCGCGCCAGGTGCTCGGCCGGGCGACGCCTGACGACGCCCTCTGGCTGCTGGCCGCCGACGGCGTGCCCCGGCGGGGCGACCGGGACGCCCTCCTGGCGCAGGTGAATGCCCTTGCCGTATCGCCCCGGCGACTCGACCTCGGCGCCGCGCTCAGCGTGGCGAACGACGTGCTCGCGAGCGAGTCCCGACCGGGCGAGATCGCGCTGCTCAGCGATCTCCAGGCGACCGCGGTCTCCGCGGCGCGGCCCGCGGTCCCGGTGCTGGTCGGCCGCCCTGACGGACCGCCGCCCCCGAACGTCGGGATCGCGCGCCTCGAGACGGGGCCGCAGCCCTGGCCCAGCGACGGCGGGCGTCTCACGGTGACCCTCGCCGGCGATTCGGGCGCGAGCCGGCCGGTCACGGCCCGCCTCGGCGAGCGGCCGCCCCGCCAATCCCTCGCGCGAGTCGGAGGGCCGGCGGTGCTCGCGATGCCAGGCGGAGCCGCGGGATGGTGGACCGCTGACGCGGAGCTCGATCCCGACGAGCTTCGCTTGGACGACCGGCGCGTCGGGGTGGTGCGCGTGGCGCCGGTGGCCCGGGTCGACTGGGACTCGGCCAGCCGGTTCGTCGCCGCGGCGTGTGAGGTGCTGGCGGCCAACCGGCGGATCGCGCGCGGCGCCGAGGTCACGCTCGGCCGTCTTGGGCGCGGCCGGTCGATCGTCCTGCCGCCCGACGACCCGGCGGCGGTCGGCGCGCTCAACCGGGCACTGGCCGCCCGGGGCGTGAGCTGGCGCTTCGGCGCCCCGGTCATCGCTCCGGCGGCAACGGACAGCGGGGCGCTCGTCGGGCGGGTGCGGGTGCTGCGGCGCTATCAGCTCCAGTCGTCGGAGAGCGGGCGAACCGGCGTACTCGCCACCGTGGGCGGCGCGCCGTGGCTGGTGCGAAGCGGGGACATGGTGCTGCTCGGCAGTCGGCTCGACCCGGCATGGACCGATCTCCCGGTGTCGGCCGGGTTCATGCCATTTATGGATGCGCTGCTCAACCGCCTCGCGCGCGGAGAGGTGTCGCTGGCCGACGGCGCGCCGGGCGACCCGGTCGAGCTGCCCGATCTCGTCTCCGAGGTCCGACAAGGCGAGCGCGACTGGCGGGTCGAGGGCGGCGGGGCGTTCCGGCCCGGCGAGCCGGGCACCTACTACCTGGTCGAGGGCGACGACACCGTGGGCGCCATCGCCGCGAACATCGACCCGAGGGAGTCGCTGCTGGCGCCGGCCACCGACGCGCAGGTGCGCCGCCTGTGGCCCGGCGCGCGGGTGGTCTCGCTCGGACAGGTGGGTGATGCGGCCTTCAGCGCCGGAGCGCGCGGGGACCTGCGCGGACCGCTGCTCTGGGCCGCGCTGCTGCTCGGCCTGGCGGAGACGGCGTTGGCCAGCGGCTGGAGGCGGCGGGCCGCGTGAGACTTCGCCCCGTGCTCGACGCGTTCGCCCGGGCGCCCGCCGCCGTGGATCTGGCCGAGCGGCTGCCGGCGCGCGGAGAGGCGTTCCGGCTGGGCGGGCTCCCCGGCTCGAGCGGCGCCGTGCTGGCCGCCTGGCTGGCCGCGCGGTTTCCCCAGCGTCTTCTCGTGGTGGTCGCGCCCACGCCGGGCGACGCGGAACGGTGGCTCACCGACCTCGCCCACCTGACCGACGAGGGAGTCGCCCTGTATCCGCAGCGCGAAGCGCTGGGCGAGGACGAGCCGCACTACGAGATCGCCGGCGAGCGGGCCGAGACGATCGAGGCGCTGCTGCAGGGGCGGCTCCGGCTGCTGGTGACCACCGCGCGCGCCACGGCCGAGCGCACGCTGATGCCCGTGGCCCTGGACCGGCTCCGGCTCCGGCTCGCGACCGGCGAGCGGCGGCCGCCCGTCGAGGTCGCGCGCGCGCTCGAGCGGATGGGCTACCGCCGGGTCCCGACGGTCACCGAGGTGGCGGAGTTCAGCGTCCGCGGCGGCATCCTCGACGTGTACGGCTTCGGCATGGCGGGCCCCGCGCGGCTCGAGTGGTGGGGCGACGACATCACCTCGATCCGCGGGTTCGATCTCACGACGCAGCGCTCTTTGCAGGAGCTGGCCGAGGTGACCGCGCTCCCGATCGACACGCGCGGCGTGCACCGGGAGGACGGGCGTGCGGAGGAGGAGGGTGCGGACGAGGCCGGGCAGGCGGTCGCCCCGACCCCTTCGGCCAGCTCAGGGCAGGCGAACGGTGCCGGTCGGGGCGGCGCACGCGTCCCGAAGGACTCCGGCCCTGTCGAGCGCCGAACCCTGCTCCAGCTCCTCCCGTCGGAGACCATCCTCATCGAGGAAGCGTCGGGCCCCGACGACGACGAGGTGCAGCGCGCCTGGAGTGAGGCCCAGCACCACCTCGACGTCGCCCGCCGCCTCGGCGAGGACGTCCCGGGGCGCGACGAGATCCTGGAGCCGCCCGAGCAGTGGCGGACGCGCCGGGCCGGCTTTCCCCGGTTGCTGCTGCGGGACGAGCGGGTGGATCTCCAGTTCGGCTTCTTCCCCCCTGAAAAGATCGACCGCGACCTCAACCGCCTCCGGGCGCTGCTCTCGGGCACCCCGCCGACGCTGGTGCTGTGCGACAACGAAGGGCAGCTCGAGCGCCTGGAGGAGCTGCTGGAGGACGGGGCGCGCGGTCCGGCAAGGGCCACGCTCGCCATCGGCGCGCTGGACGGCGGCTTCGTGATGCCCGCGCTCAGGGTGCTCACCGATCACGAGATCTTCCGGCGGGCGCGCCGCCTGCGCCGTCCGCGGCGCTACCGGCAGGCGGCGCCGTCGGCCGCGACCGGCGCGCTGGTCGAAGGCGACTACGTGGTGCACCTCGACCACGGCATCGGGATCTACCGCGGCATCGACACCATCACGGCCGGCGAGTCCACGCTCGAGGTGGCCATCGTCGAGTACGAGGGCGGCGACCGGCTCAACGTGCCGCTCTACCGGCTGGATCAGCTCGAGCGCTACCGCGCGGCGGGCGAGGACGGCGACCGGCCCCCGCCGCGGCTGCACCGGCTCGGCGGCTCGTCATGGGCCCGGGTACGGGAGAAGACCCGCCAGGCGATCAAGCAGATGGCGGCCGAGCTGCTCGACCTGTACGCGCGCCGGACCGTGTCGGCGGGCTTCGCCTTTCCGCCGGACACCCGCTGGCAGCGCGAGCTCGAGTCCAGCTTCCTCTATGAGGACACGCCGGACCAGCGCAAGGCGACCGAGGAGGTCAAGGCCGACATGGAACGGCCGCGGCCGATGGACCGCCTGCTGGTGGGCGACGTCGGCTACGGGAAGACGGAGATCGCCGTGCGCGCCGCCTTCAAGGCCGTGCAGGGAGAGAAGCAGGCCGCGGTGCTCGTGCCGACGACGATCCTGGCCGAACAGCACGGACGGACCTTCCTCGAGCGTCTGGCGGACTTCCCCGTGCAGGTCGAGGTGCTCTCGCGCTTCCGGACGCCGAAGGAGCAGCGCGAGGCGCTGGCGCGCCTGGCCGACGGCCGGACCGACATCGTCATCGGGACCCACCGCCTGCTCTCCAAGGACGTCACGTTCAAGGATCTCGGACTCCTCATCGTGGACGAGGAGCACCGCTTCGGCGTCAGGCACAAGGAGCGGCTCAAGGCGCTCCGCCTCG
>JAICJD010000007.1 GCA_025928645.1 Gemmatimonadales bacterium | reverse complement strand
GGCGTGGGCCAGGGCACCGGACTCGGGCTTTCGACGGTGTACGGCATCGTGAAGCAGTCGGAGGGATATCTCTGGGCCTACAGCGAGCCCGGGCAGGGCACCACCCTCAAGGTCTATCTGCCGGTCACCGAGACCGCGGCGGAGACTGCGACGGGCGATGAGGCGGTGATCACGACCGGCCGGGGTGAGTTGGTCCTGGTGGTCGAGGACGACGCGCCGGTCCGTGACATCGCCGCCCGCGCCCTGGAGGAAGGCGGCTACCGCGTGCTCGTGGCGGAGAACGGCCGGCACGCGCTCGAGCTGCTCGACCGCCACACGGAGCGCCCGGCGCTCGTGCTCACCGACCTCGTGATGCCGGAGATGAGCGGCTCGGAGCTGGCGTCGGCCGTGGCGCGCGTCGCGCCCGGCACGCCGGTGCTGTTCACCTCGGGGTATCCCGACGGCGAGATCCTGCGACGCGGGTTGCTGGCGCCCGGAGCGGCGTTCCTGGCCAAACCGTTCTCTCCGGACGCCCTGGTGCGCGCCGTGCAGGCGCGCACGACGGGCGGGGTTGACCGCGTCGGCTCGTCCTGATCTGCTTCAGTACCCCTACGCTCCCCACGCCCCCAACGAGGTCGCATGAGCCCACTCGACCGCTGGAGGATGGCGCAGCTTGACCGCCGTACGCTGCCGCGCGCCGAATACCGCCGGACCGCGCCCGGCCTGCTCGAGCTCGAAGGCTATCGCTGCGCGGTGCGCGACCTGGGCCACGGCGGGCTTCGCGTGGAGCCGGCGCCGGCCGGCCGGGTGTGGCAGGCGGGAGAGCAGGTGGGCGGGAGCCTCGTGCTCCGAACCGGCGAGCGCGTGCCAATCGAGGGGATCATCGGCCGGGTGGACCGCTCCGGGCTGGCCATCGTTCCCGACGGCGGCGGCTGGCCGACCCCGGCAGCCGTCGAGCTGGAGCGCACGACCCTGCTGCAGCGCCACCGGGAGCGCCGCTCGGCGCCCCGGCTGCCCATCCCCTTCCCTCCCGGCACGCCGCCCGGGTCGCGGACCGGGCTGCGCGACGTCAGCGCCAGCGGTCTCCGCTACATGCTCACCCATGCCGAGCGTGCGCCGGCGGCGGGCAGCCGCATCGAGGGGGCGCTTCAGCTCGACGCCGAGACGGTGATCGACGTGCGCGGGCGGGTGGTGCGGCACATCGGCCGGGAGATCGCGGTGGCCTTCGATCCTCCGGGGCTCGACGCGCAGGTGCTGGCCGTGCTCCACCAGCGGTTCTTCCCCAGCTGAGCGCGCCCCGCCTTCAGACCTCGCGCCCGGCCGAAGGGTCTGCGACCTCGTCCAAGCCGATCGGCTCCGGGTGAAATACGCCCGAAAGGCATCGTTGCGCCGGGAGCGGAAGAAGTCCTTCACGTAGCCGTCATGCACCGGGATGACGCGCGCGGGCGCCACGCGCTCGACGAACGCCGCCGCATCGAGATCGGTCATCCATGGCGCGGTAACCGGCAGCGCGAGCGCCGCGACGCCGCGGAACCGGTCCAGCGTCCCATCGAACGAGTCGCCGGGATTGAGCAGCCGCCCATTGACCAGGCAGGCGACGTGGGCCGGCATCGCCCCGCCGAGCAGCGGCGCGTGCGCGCTCCCGAACTTTCGGACGCGCACGTTGCGACTCCGGAGGATGGGACCGCATCATAGGACGCGCGGACTCGCGCAGGCGTGACGCGACTCACCCGCGACGCCGCGTGTCGTGCAGCCGAGTGCCGCCGCGTCGTCTCCCATCTGCTTCGAGTCACCTCGTCCCGCCGATCCGTCCGGAGTTGCCGATGCGCCCCGCCACGCTGTTGCCTGTCGCCTTGATCGCGCTGATCGCCGGCGCGTGCACCCACGCTTCCGATCGCAGCGAGCAGGCCGCGTTTCAGGTGCCGAAACGCGATCTCACCCTGCAACAGACCGAGGTGCCCGGCCTCGACGTCGCGTCGTCGGTCGAGCTGAAACAGCCGCCGGTCGATCAGGCGTCGCACCACGAGGTCCGGCGCACTCGCCGGCCGACCGCGGCACCGGCGCGCGCCGGGGAGACCGTCCGTCCCGCCGCCACTGCGGCGCCGGCTCCGGCGAGCCAGCCGGCGGCGAAGGTTGCGGCCGCCGCACCAGCCGAGCCGCCCGATCCCTATGCGCTCGCGCCGGGCCAGACGATCACCGTGCTGCCGGTCAGCAATGCAGGGTCGAGCGACGCCGCCCCCGGGATCGAATCAAGAGCTCCGGCTGACGGGCTCGGCGGCGCCTCCGTTCGCGGCGGCGGTCATGGCGGGAGCTGCGGCGGCCGCGGCGGGAGGCATGGAGGAGGCGGGGGCGGACTTCGGTGAGAGGCTGAGGATTGGTCCAACAGCTCCGTCATGGGCACGAGGGTCGGCTCGATCTCTGGTGGCAAAGGAAGCCCACTTGGCTCAGATTGGTGGTGTCGTCCGGCCTCAGGAGCCCCCGATGTCCCCCAAGTCTGCCGCCCTCGCCGCGCCCGCCCGCAAGCCCCGGGAAGAGGAGATCGACGCCCACGGCGTCACTCACCCGGGCAAGGTGCGAAAGGACAACCAGGACCACTTTCTGCTCTGCTCGCTGCGGAAGCAGCTCGTCATACGCCTCTCCAGCATTCCCGACGTCGACGGCATCAGGGAGCAGCCGGAGCGGCTCGCCTCGATCGCCATGGTGGCGGACGGCGTTGGCGGCGCCGCCCAGGGCGAGACCGCGAGTCGGCTCGCGCTCCAGGCCGTCACCAAGTACGTCACCCGCACCATGCGCTGCTACTACGGCTCGGGCGACGGGGACGGCGCCGACCTCGAGGAGGCCCTCCGCGCCGGCGCCCGGGAGTGTCACGCCGAGCTGCTGCGCCGGGGCGACGAGAACTTCGACTACCGCGGCATGGCCACGACGCTCACCCTGTACCTCGGCGTGTGGCCGCACGGCTATCTCCTCCAGGTGGGCGACAGCCGCTGCTACCTGCTCCGCCGCGGGGAGCTGACCCAGGTCAGCCGCGACCAGACCATGGCGCAGGACATGGTCGACCTGGGAGTCATGAAGGCCGAGGATGCGGCGGGGACGCGTCTCGCCCATACGCTCACCAGCGCGATCGGCGGAAGCCAGAACGACCCGAAGATCAGCCGGTTCGACATGGATTGGGGCCACGTGCTGCTGCTCTGCAGCGACGGCCTCACGCGCCACGTCTCGGATGACCGGATCCGCGACGTGCTCCGCACGATGACCTCCGCGCGCCAGGCGTGCGAGACGCTGCTGCAGGAGGCGCTCGACGGCGGCGGCAGCGACAATATCACGGTCGTCGTGGGCCGGGCGGTTCCGCAGGGCTGACCGCCCCGCCTAGTACACGAAGGGAATCAGCGCCGCGGTGTCGCGCCGATACTGCTCGTAGGCAGGGAACGTCTCGCGCATGCGGGCCTCCTCGAGGCGGCTCTTCACCACGAAGGAGACGACGAAGCACAGAAGTCCGGCGAGCGCGCGCCACTGGCCGATCGCGAGCGCCATCCCGAGGAAGCCGAGCAGGATGCCCGTGTAGATGGGATGGCGCACGAAGCGATACGGCCCGGTCCGCACCAGGGCATGGTCCTCCTTCACGACGACGTGCACGCTCCAGTTCCGTCCCAGGTGACGCCGCGCCCAGACGGAGATGCCGAGCCCGAAGGCGAGCAGGACCGTGCCGAGCACGGGGAACACGGGACCGGGCGGCACGAACCGCCGGTTCAGCACAGGGGGCAGGAGCCGGGGCGCCGCGAACAGCAGGACGCCCACGATGATCGGGGCCCGATGGCGGATCTGCGAGCTGAACGGCTCGCGCTGTCGGGTCCTTTTCACGTCCCGCGCGCTGTACCACCAGTATCCCAGCCACACCAGCCAGAGCGCCGGGATGGCGAGGCTTACGATGAGGTGTATCGTCGTCATGCGGGAAATATGGGCCCAAGGCCGCGTTGCCGCCCTCCTGCTTGCGCCGCTCCTCCTGCCTGCCCCCGCCATGGCGGCCGCCGCGGGCGACTCGTTGCTCGCGCCGGGCGTCAGTCACGCGCTCGCCCGGCACCGGGCGCGGACGCTCCGAGACGTCCGCTACGATCTGGCGCTCGACCTGGTCCCGCTCGACAGCGCCATCGGGCGGGTGGCGGTGCGCTTCCGCCGCCTCGACCAGGGGGACGCGATCCTGGACTACCGCGGGCGGCGGCTCGTGAGCGCCGAGGTGAACGGCCGTCCGCTGCCGGCGAACGCTGCCCGAGACGGGCACCTCGTCGTTCCGTCCGCCCTGCTCCGCCCGGGTGAGAACCTGGTTCGGCTCGACTTCATCGCGGACGTCGCGCCGAGCGGCGCGAGCATCATCCGGAGCCACGACCCCACCGACAACCGGGACTACCTGTATACGCTGCTGGTACCGGCCGACGCCAGCCAGCTCTTCCCCTGCTTCGACCAGCCGGATCTCAAAGCGCGCGTCCGGCTGGCGGTGACGGCGCCGGCGGGCTGGACGGTGGTCTCCAATGGCGCAGCGGCATCGACCAATACCGGGGGCCGGCGGGTCACGACCCGCTTCGCCGAGACCCACCCGATCAGCACCTATCTCATCGCGTTCGCCGCGGGGCCGTGGCAACGGGCGAGCGCCTCCGTGGCGGGGCGAACGATCACGGCATACGTGCGGCGGTCCCGCGCCGGCGAAGCCGATCTCGACACGCTGCTCGCGCTCAATGGCCGCGCGCTCCAGTGGATGGAGCGCTGGTTCGGCCGGCCCTACCCGTTCGGCAAGTTCGACTTCGTGCTCGCGCCCGCCTTCCCGTTCGGCGGCATGGAGCATCCGGGCGCCGTCTTCTACTCGGAGGACGGGTTCATCTTCCGCGAGCGGCCCACCCTTCCCCGCCGCCTGGCGCGCTTCTCGACCATCCTTCACGAGGTCGCGCACCAGTGGTTCGGCGACCTGGTCACCATGCGCTGGTTCGACGATCTCTGGCTCAAGGAGGGGTTCGCCACCTTCATGGCGACCAAGGCCCTGGCCGACCTCGAGCCCGAGGCTGAAGCCTGGAAGACTTTCTACCTGGGCAACAAGCCGCCGGCCTATGCGGTGGATCAGACCCCGGGGACTCAGCCGCTCTGGCAGGCACTCGACAATCTCGACCAGGCGAAGAGCAACTACGGAGCGATCGTGTACAACAAGGCGCCGTCGGTGCTCAAGCAGCTCGAGTATCTGGTCGGCGACTCGGCGTTTCAGTCGGGCGTGCGCCGGTTCCTCGGGCTGCACGCCTATGGCAGCGCGGACTGGCGCGACCTGCTCGGCGCCATCGGCTCGGCGGCCGGGCGCCCGCTCGACCGGTTCGGGCGGGACTTCATGCTGCGCGGGGGGATGCCGGTCGTGGAACAGCGACTGTCGGTGCGGGAGGGGCGGATCGCACGCCTCGAGCTCGCGCAGAAGCCCGCGGTGCCCCGCCTGCTGCTGGACGCGGCGCTCGGCGGCGCGGCTCCAGCGATCGACGCATCGGACCGGCCGTGGACCGAGCGCACCGAGGTGTTGCTCGCCTATCACGACCGGCCGCCGGTGCGCATCCCCGTCGAGCTCAGCGACACCCTGACCGTCGTGCGCGCCGCGGCAGGCCGGCCCGCCCCTGAGTACGTCTTCGCCAACGCCGGCGACTACGGCTACTACCTCCTCCTGCTGGACTCGGCGAGCGTCCGCGCGCTCGAGTCGGGTGCACTCGGCCGCGTGCGGGATGGGCTCCTCCGCGCGATGCTCTGGGGTGCCCTGTGGGATCAGGTTCGCGCCGGCCGGCTGCCACCCGACCGGTTCGCGCGACTGGTGCTGCGCGAGCTGCCCGGGGAAACCGACGAGCAGATCGTCCCCGTGCTTCTGGCACGGCTCGGGCGGGCCGCGGCGGCCTATCTCGCGCCCGAACGCCGTGCGGCGATTCAGCCCGCGCTCGAGCGCGTCCTCTGGAGCGAAGCCGGAGATTCGGCTCGGCCCTACGGCCTCCGCAAGGCCTGCATCGACGCGTTCATCGAGCTCGCCGCCAGCCCGGACGGCGTGCACCGGCTCGAGGGCTTGCTCGCCGCCGACTCGGTGGCCGGCGAGCCGCTGCGCGATCCGACCCGCTGGGACATCGTCACCCGACTGCTCGAGCTGGGTGCGGCCGGCGCCGACCGGCTCTACGCCGAGCAGTCGCGGCGCGACACGACCGCGGACGGACGGCGCCGCGCCTTCGTCGCCGCCGCGGCCCGGCCCAGCGCCGCCACCAAGCGCGACTACTTCACGCGCTGGTTCGCCGACTCGTCGCTCAACGAGCAGTGGGCCTCAGGCAGCCTGGGCCCGTTCAATAGCCTGGATCAGCAGACGCTCACGCTTCCATACCTGCGTCCGGCGCTGGATTCGCTGCCGTTCATCCAGGCGCATCGCCGCATCTTCTTTCTCGAGAGCTGGCTCGCCGCGTTTCTGCGGGGCCAGACGGGGCAGCCGGCGCTGGAGACGGTGCGCGGCTGGCTGGCGGAGCACCCCGGGCTGCCGCTGGACCTCCGGCGGAAGGTGCTGCAGCACGCGGACGAGCTCGAGCGCACGGTGCGGATCCGGACCGCCGGCGACGAGCCGTGAGGTGACGGGGGCTTTCGCGGCTACGCCGGGGGCAGCACCTTAGACCACATGTTGCGGGTACTGGTGATCGACGACGATCAGGCGGTTCGCGACGTGACCCGCCGCGTGCTCGCGGGCGCCGGCTACGAGGCGTTCACCGCGAAGGACGGCGCCAGCGGCCTCGGCCTGTGGCACGAGCGGGGCGCGGATCTCGTCATCACGGACGTGCGGATGGCGGACATGGACGGTCTCACCATCCTGGCCCAGCTCCGGACGGAGGCGCCGCACCTGCCGGTGATCCTGATGTCAGGTGATATGAGCGTCGGGAGCCGGATCGAGCGCGACGACCCGTCCCGCGGCGTTACGAGGCTGCTGCCGAAGCCGTTCGTCAGGTCACAGCTGCTCGACGCGGTGGCCGCGGCCCTGGACGCGTCCCGGCGCGGCTCGGAACGGCCTACCCGCCGCCGCGGCGGCGCGCACGAGTAGCCGGCGGATGGCCGCGCTCGACGGGCGGGTCGCGCTGGTGACGGGAAGCTCGCGCGGCATCGGCGCGGCGATCGCCCGCCGGTTCGCGGCCGAAGGCGCGAGCGCGGGCGGGGCGGTGACGACGTAGCGGCTGCGCAACAGCCTCCTCAGCCTCGCACCGCCAGCCAGATCGCCGCCGCGGCCATTGCCAGGCCCAGTCCGAGCTTGATGGCCGCCGCGGCGGCCCGGCCGAGCACCGCTCCCCACCCGGCCCGGGCCGCCGCGCCCGACCGGCGGGCCAGCGAGTACTCGAACACCGCGGCGCCGAGGAAGGCGCCGGCGAACCCGCCGATCACCGAGCCCACGATGGGCACCGGCACGCCCACCACCGCGCCGATCAGCCCCCCGATCAGCGCGCCCCACCCCGCGCGGCTCGACCCGCCGTAACGCTGCGCGAAGCGGAATCCGATCCAGCTCTCCAGCAGCTCGCCCGCCAGAGCGAGCCCGAGCACGAGAGCGAGGAACCCGCCGCTCACCGTGCGGAAATCCGTGAGCCAGCCGTAGCCGAGGATGCCGAGCACGATGACCCAGAGGCCCGGCAGCCCGAGCGGAATGAGCGCGAGGCCGACCAGCGAAGCGGCGACGAGCAGGAGGGTGGCGGTGGCGTCGGTCATGCCTGCAAAGCTATGTGCGCCGAGTCACGGCAGCGACCGCCGGCCGGCGGTACGTAGAGGCCCATGGCAACGCTCTCCCGACCCCTGTTCCTGGCCGGCGCCCTGGTCGGCGCGACCGCGATGGCCCGGGCGACGGCCCGGCGCCGCCGGCGCATCGACCTCGCCGGCCGGGTCGCGCTGGTCACCGGCGGCTCGCGCGGGCTGGGGCTGGTCCTCGCCCGCGAGCTCGCGGCGCAGGGCGCCCGCGTCGTGATCTGCGCGCGCGACGAGGCGGAGCTGGCGCGCGCCCGGGTGGACTTGGTCCGGCGTGGCGCGGACGCCGTCGCCATCCCGTGCGACGTGACCGACGAGTCCCAGGTGCGCGAGATGCTGGGCCACGTGCGGCAGCGGCTCGGGCAGGTCGAGATCCTCATCAACAATGCCGGCATGATCCAGGTCGGTCCGGCGGACGTGATGACGCTCGGCGACTACGAGCAGGCGCTGCGGGTCCACCTCCGCGGGCCGCTGCTCACCACGTTCGGCGTGCTCCCCGACATGCGGCGCCGTGGCGAAGGCCGGATCGTGAACATCGCGTCGGTCGGGGGCAAGATCAGCGTCGCGCACCTGCTGCCGTATTCGACGAGCAAGTTCGCGCTGGTGGGATTTTCCTCCGGGCTGCGCGCGGCGCTCGCCCGCGAGGGGATCTACGTGACCACGGTGTGCCCGGGCCTCATGCGGACCGGCAGCCCGCGCAACGCCTCGTTCAAGGGGCAGCACCGCGACGAGTTCGCCTGGTTCAGCATCGCGGACTCGCTGCCGCTCGCGAGCATGCGCGCCGGGCGGGCGGCGGCGCGCATCGTGGACGCGTGCCGCCACGGCGACGCGGAGCTGGTCATGCCGCTGCCCACGTGGCTCGCCGTGAAGCTCCACGCGCTCGCGCCGGGCCTGGGCGCCGACGCGCTGAGCCTGGCCGACCGCGCGCTGCCGGGCCCGGGCGGCATCGGCACCGAAGCGCGGCCCGGGTCGCAGAGCGAGTCGCGCTGGTCGCCGAGCCTGCTCACGCGGCTGGGCGACGAGGCCGCCGAGCGGAACAACGAGGTGCCGGGCTAGGCCGGGCGGATCAGGACGCGGTGCGCGGCGCCGTCGTCCACCAGCGGAACGGCCTCCGTCTCCAGCGTCGTCCCGTCCAGCGTCACCACCTGGTGTCCCGCCCTCGCGGCATGCGGCCGCTCCACCACGATCTCGTAGCGGCTGTTCCCGTAGCGGTAGGTGATCGCGAACGACGGCCACGACCCCGGCACGCGCGGGTCGAAGGTCAGCCGGTCGCCGCGCTTCACGAAGCCGAGCACCGCCTCCAGACCCACGCGGTACATCCAGCTCGCCGATCCGGTGTACCAGGTCCATCCGCCCCGGCCCACGTGGCCCGCCGCGGTGTAGACGTCGGCCGCCACGACGTAGGGCTCCACCTGGTAGATGGCCACCTCCTCGGGCGACCGCGTTCTCGTGAGCGGGTTGATCATCTGGAACAGCTCGAAGGCGCGGTCGCCGTCGCCCTGGAGCGCGGTGGCGAGGACGGCCCAGAGCGCCGCGTGGGTGTACTGGGCGCCGTTCTCCCGCACGCCGGGGAGATAGCCCTTGATGTAGCCCGGGTCCTTCGGGGTCTTGTCGAACGGCGGGGTGAGCAGCGGCAGGATGCGGACGTCGCTCTGCACCAGGCGGCGCTCGAGCGAGGCCATGGCCTCCGTCCGGTGCGCCGGCTCGCCTGCGCCGGAGATCACGCTCCAGCTCTGGGCGATGGAATCGATCTGGCATTCGTCGCTCGACGCCGAGCCGAGCGGGGCGCCGTCATCGAAGTAGGCTCGGCGGTACCACTTGCCGTCCCAGCCGGCCGTCTCGGCGGCGCGAGCATAGCCGTCGGCCTGCCGGCGGAACTCAGAGGCGGTCGCCGCGTCGCCCCGCTGCTCGGCGTGCGCCGCGAACCCGCGCAGCGTCGCGATCAGGAACCACGCCAGCCAGACGCTCTCGCCGCGCCCCTCCACGCCGACCCGGTTCATGCCGTCGTTCCAGTCGCCGCTCCCGATGAGCGGGAGTCCGTGCGCGCCCACGGTGGACGCCCGGCGGAGCGCGCGCACGCAGTGCTCGTACACCGGGCGGACCTGGTCGGCCGGCGACGGCTGGTCGTACACCTCGTGCTCGTGCGGCTCGAGCTGGCGCATGGCGATGAACGGCACGGCCTCATCGAGCACCGACGCGTCGCCCGTGACCCCGACGTACTGGTCGACGACGTAGGGCAGCCAGGCCATGTCGTCCGAGAACCGGGTCCGGACCCCGCGGCCGGAGGGCGCGTGCCACCAGTGCTGCACGTCGCCCTCCACGAACTGGCGCCCGGCGGCGCGCAGGATGTGCTCGCGGGCGAGCGCCGGCTCCGTGTACACCAACGCCATGGCGTCCTGGAGCTGATCGCGGAACCCGTAGGCGCCGCTGCTCTGGTACAACGCCGACCGGGCCCACATGCGGCAGGCGAGCGCCTGGTAGAGCAGCCACCCGTTGAGCATGGCGTCGAACGCGGGGTCGGGGGTGCGGACGACGATCGTGGTGAGCCGGGCGGTCCAGCGCTCCGCGTGGCGTCGCGCGGCCTCGGCGGCGTGGCGGGCGTCGGCGAACCGCTCGAGCGCCGCGCGCGCGGCCTCCTCGCCGTCCGCGGCCCCGAGCACCACCGCAACCTCGTGCGAGGCGCCGGGCTTGAGCTCGATCAGGCAGCGCAGCACGGCGCACGGGTCCATCGCCGCCCCGGTCGCGCCGCCGAGCGGCGAGCCGAGCGCCACGGGCGCGTCCACCGTGCCGTTCCGCCCGAGAAACTCGCGCCGGTCGGCGGTGTATCCGGCCAGCGGATCGGTGAGGGCGCAGAAGGCCACGGTGCCGGCGAACTGCGGGTCGAAGGTGTTGCGCGCCAGGATCGCCCGGCGCTCGACATCGTAGCGGGTGTGCACCTGATGCTGCGTATGCTCGCGCAGCGCGCCGAGGCACCATTCGACGTAGGCCGTGAGCGCGAGCCGCCGGGGCCGGTCGCCGTGGTTGGTGAGGCGGAGGATCGAGAGCTTGACGGGCGCGTCCTCGGCCAGGCCGAGGGTGAGCTCGCTCGCGATGCCGTCGTGGCGGTGCTCGAAGACCGTGGCCCCCGCCGCATGCCGGACCGTGTACTCGCCCGCCGTCCGCACCGGCGCGGGCGTCGGGCACCAGACCTCGCCGGTCTCGTCGTCGCGCAGGTACAGCACTTCGCCCGGCGGGTCCGAGACCGGGTCGTTGTGCCACGGCGTGAGCCGATAGAAGTAGCTGCTTCCCGCCCAGGCGAACCCACTGCCCCGCTCGGTGACGAGAAAGCCGCCCAGCGGGTTGGCGATCACGTTGGCCCACGGCATCGGCGGCAGCCGGTCTCCCGACACCCGGATCTCGTAGGCTCCGTCCGCCGCCATCCGGCCGAACCCGTTCACCCACGCGGCCAGCGGGCCCTCGTCGCCCTCTGCCGCGCGGTGCCGGACCGGCGCGGTCAGCGTCGTCGCGGCCGTGCCGAGCGCGCTCCGTGCCGTCTCCACCGCCCCGGCGCTCAGCAGGCGCAGCAGGCCGCGCGGCCCTGCGTGGTGGGCGGCGCGGGTCGGCTGCTGCTGCCCGACCAGATCTTCGGTGACCACGTCTTCCTTTGCCGCCGCGGTCACGAGCACGCGGCCCAGCGGCCGCCCGTCGCATACGATGTGCACGCGCGCCGTTCCCCGCAGCATCGCCAGCACGTCGGGCCCGAGCGTGTCCCGCCGGCGCACGAAGACGCCGCCCGGCTGATCCACGATGGCGCCGGCATGCGAGGCGTGGATCGCGGTCATGACGCTCTGCGCGAGATCCTGCAGGTAGCTCGTGGGACGCAGGTTGAGCACGACGAGGTCGACCATCATCCCCCGCCGCCGCCAGTAGTGGTGGGCGGCGAGCAGCTGGCGGAGCGTCGGCAATCCCTCCTCGGAATCGATGCTCGCGAGCAGGATGGGCCAGTCGCCGGACACGCCGAGCGTCCAGAGCATCGGCTGAGAGCCGACATTCCGGCGCAGCTCGTCTTCGGGCGCGCGGAGCGCCGCGCTGGAGTAGAACAGGTGGCCGGCGAGCTCCTGAAAGACGCCCGCGTCGGCGGGGGACACGTCGAGCTCGCGCAGCTCGACCTGGGCCGAGGTCCAGGCCAGATCGAGGGCGCGCTGGGCGGCGCGGGGGTGGTGATACCGGTCCGCCAGCTCGAAGGCGCCCTCGCGGGTGGCGGCGACCAGCGTGGTGAACGCGACCGACGCCGATTGCCGCGGCTCCAGCCGCACCCGGGTCCGGAGGGCGAAGATCGGATCGAGCACCGCGCCCGTCGTTCCCGCCAACGGTCCCGAATGCTCGATGGCCACCGGGTCGCGCGGGCCCCGCCCGCGGCCGAGGAACCGGGCGCGGTCGGTTTCGCAGCTCGGCGAGCCGATGCGTTCGCGCCCGGCGTCCACCACGTGCACGCACCACAGCCTCCGCTCGTCCGCCGAGCGGGGCCGCCGGGTCGCGGTGATGGCCGAGCACCATTCGTGGTACTCGGTCTCGACGAACAGGTTGCCGAACGCGGGATGGGCGCGGTCGGCGTCGGGCGGGGCGAGAACGATCTCGCCGTAGCTCGTGAGCTCGATCTCGCGCGGGACGCTGCCGTAGTTGGTGAGCGTGATGCGCCGCACCTCCGCGGCGTCCGCGGGCACCACGGCGATCTCCGTGCGCGTTTCAATGGGCCCGTCGGTGCGGTGGACCGTCACGCGGTCGGTCGCCAGGTAGGCGCGGTAGCGGTCGGCGGGGGCGGCCAGCGGCTGATGCGTCGCCGACCAGACCCGTCCCTCGGTGACGTCCCGCAGGTAGCAGAACTGGCCGAAGGCGTCGCGGGTGCCGTCGGCGCGCCACCGGGTGACCGCGAGCTCCTCGAACCGGCTGTAGCCGGCGCCGCAGTGGCTCACCATCACGGTGTAGGGCAGGTAGCCCAGCAGCGCCACGTGCGGCGCCGGCGTGTCGGGGCTCGCCACCTCGCGCACCACGGGACGCTGGAGCTCCGGATCGGGCAGCGCCTCGTCGGCGCGGCTCGACTGCGGCTCCTGCAGCTCGAGCCGGCGCGGTGCCTGCTCGTGGAGCAGGAGCTCCACCGACTTGACCATGGAGTCGGTGTGGAAGCGGCGCTGCCAGAGCTGCGCGGTGAGCGCGTTGGTGAGCGCGACGAGACTCATGCCGACGTGGTGCGCCATGTAGGCGCGCACCAGCCCGAACGGACGGCCCGGGTCCGGCCGGGTGTAGTCGAGGGCCTCGTAGAACCCGTAGCGGCCAACCGAGCCCAGCTTCTCGAGCACCGCGAGGTTCGCGATGGCGCGCTGCGGCGAGATCATCGCCGCCAGCGCCGTGGCGTAGGGCGCGATCACCAGGTCCCGTCCGAGGCCGCGCTTGAGCGCCAGGTTGGGCACGCCGAACGCCCGGTACTGATAGGTCTGCCAGCGGTCCCGCAGGTTGTAGGCGCTCTCGCTGATGCCCCACGGCACCCGCCGCTCGCCGGCGTAGGCGATGTGCCGCCGCACGGCGCCGATGAATGTCTGGTCGAGCACCGTGTAGGGGAACGAGCGCATGACCAGGCTCGGCATCAGGTACTCGAACATGCTGCCGCTCCACGACACCAGCGCCGTCGCCCCGGCGGCCCGCGTGAGCGTCCGGCCGAGCCGGAACCAGTGCTCGACCGGCACCTGGTTGCGCGCGACCGCGAGATAGCTCGCCAGCCGCGCCTCGGAGGCGAGCAGATCGTAGTGCGAGCCGTCGAGCGCCGGCGAGCCGGCCTGGTAGCCGATGGCGAAGAGGCTCCGGCTCCGGTCATAGAGGAAGGCGAAGTCCATCGCCTGCATGTACGCCGAGGCGCGCTCGGCGAGCGCGGCGAGCCGCGCCAGCAGATCCGCGGCGGCCGGGGATCGCGGCGCCGCCGACCGCCACGACTCGGAGCGGGCGACCGGCCGCGCGACGCGCCCCGACGCGGGCAGCAGCTCGAGCCCCTTGAGCCGGGCCTCCTGCTCGTTGGCGAGCCGGAGACACCAGCGGATCCACTCCCCGGGCGGCTCGCCGCCGTCGGAGGGCGCCGGCACCGGGGCCAGCGCGGTGAGCGCGCGCTCGAGCGCCGGCGTGACCGCCTCGAGCACGGCCGCGGGCGCCAGCGCCTCCGCGCCGCTCAGTGTGGTCTCCGCCTCCTTGAGCGCGGCCGCCGCCGCCTCGCGTCCCCGCGCCGCGTCGGCGGCCTCCGCCGGATCGCCGGCGCCGTCCCGGCGGCGGAGCTGTTCCGCCGCGAGCATGACGCCGGCCCGGAGCGCGCGCCAGGTGCGCGCGTCGAACACCGGCTCGTCGGCCAGCTCGAGGCAGGCCTGCTGCAGCGCGACGAGATGGCCGGCCAGGTTGCCGCTGTCCACGGTCGAGACGTAGGCAGGCTCCAGCACCTGGAGGTCGCGCAGGTCGTACCAGTTGTACCAGTGGCCCCGGAACCGCCGCATCGCCTCGAGCGAGGCGAAGGCGCGCTCGAGCCGGCCCACCATATCCTCGGCGGTAATGAAGCCGAGGTCGCAGGCGCTCACCGTCGCCAGCAGCTGGAGCCCGATGTTGGTGGGCGAGGTCCGCATCGCGACGACCGGCGCCGGATCCTCCTGGAAGTTGTCGGGCGCGAGCCAGTGGGTCTCGGCGGAGACAAACCGGTCGAAATAGCGCCAGTGGAGCAGCGCGTAGCGCATGGCCGCCGTCCGACTCGCGGCCGGCAGGCGCCGCTCGCGCCGGACCGCGGGCGCGCTGATCGCGTGCGCGATGGACGGCGAGATCGACCACAGGAGGAGGAGCGGCGCCGCGGCGCCGAGGAGCGGCGGGCCGGCGACCGATCCCCCGGCCGCGATCACCGCGCCGGCCGCCGCCGCGAGCAGCCCGTACGGCAGCGCCACGGCCGGCCACATGGTCCGCCACGCGGGTCCCGCGCCCCCGGCGAGGAGGCGCTCGGTCTGCGATGCGGTCTGCCATTCCAGGAGCTGCCGCCGCGTCACCCACAGGCGCCAGAGCGTCCGAAGGATGGCGTCCACCGACACCCACGCCTGGTGCGGCAGGAAGGTGACGGCCAGCGCGACCTGCTGCATGCTGGTCGCCGCGTCGTGGCCCGCCACCGCGTAGTAGGCCCGCCACGACTTGTCCATCGGCGGCTGGAGCAGGGCCAGGAGCAGCGCCGCCACGTGTGACGCGGCGATCGCGCCGAGGCCGAGCAGGGTCCAGCGCAGCGGCCCGCCCGGGAGCACGGTCCAGCCCGCGATGAGCAGCGCGAGCTGCGCCGGCTCGACCAGGCTGCGGCGCAGGTTGTCGAGAATCTTCCAGCGCGAGAGCAGTGACAGCCGGTTGGGCTCGGGGCCGTCCGGGCCGGGCACCCGCGCGGTGAGCCAGCGGAGGAGCTGCCAGTCGCCCCGGATCCAGCGATGCTTGCGGCGGGTGTAGGTGAGATACCGCGGCGGGTAGTCGTCGTAGACCACGATGTCGCTGGCGAGGCCCGCGCGGGCGTAGTTGCCCTCGATCAGGTCGTGCGACAGCAGCGTGTTCTCGGGAAAGCGGCCGTGCGTGGCGCGCTCGAACGCGTCCACGTCATAGATGCCCTTCCCGGTAAAGCTCCCCTCGCCGAACAGGTCCTGATAGACGTCGGACACCGCCGTGGTGTAGGGATCGACGCCTGGGTGGCCCGAGTGCACCGCGGCGAACTGGGACCGGTGCGCGCTGGGGAGGGACACGCCCACGCGCGGCTGCAGGATCCCGTAGCCCTGCACCACGCGGCCCCGCTGCTCGTCGTAGACCGCCCGGTTGAGCGGGTGGGCGAGCGCGCCGATCAGCAGGGCCGCGGTGTCCGGCGGCAGCAGCGTGTCGGCGTCGAGGGTGATGACGTAGCGCACACGGCGAAGCGGCGCGGGGTCGCCCACGATGCTCGAGAAGGCGCCCGCGTCGGCCCCGCGGAGGTAGCGGTTGAACTCCGCCAGCTTGCCGCGCTTGCGCTCCCAGCCCATCCACACGCCCTGATTCGGGTTCCAGCGCCGGGGCCGGTGGAACAGGTAGAAGGCGTCCTCGCCCTCGGCGCCGTAGCGCGCGTTGAGCGCGCGGGTGCCGTCCTCCGCCGCGGCGAGAATGGCGGCGTCGCTCTCACGGGTCTCGGTCGGGGCGTCGGTGAAGTCGCTCAGGATGGCGAACTGCAGGTGGGGCTCGCGGTTGGCCAGGTACTGGACCTCGAGGTGCTCCAGCGCCTCGCGCACCGCCTCGACGCTGCCAAACAGGGTCGGCACCACCACGACGGTGCGGAACTCCTCCGGGACGCCGCCGTGCCGGGCGAGATCCAGCTTCGGCAGCCGGCGGGGCGGCAGGAAGGTCGTCACCAGCTGGTTCATCGCGCTCACGGCGATGTCGTTGGCCGGAATGAGCGCGAACAGGAGGACGAGCGGCCACACGGCCCGCGCCTCGGGTCCGCCGAGCCAGAGCACCGCCGCGAGGGCGGCGAGCGTCCCGGTCAGCACACCGCCGACGTAGACCACGTTCGGATGGCGCAGGATCCAGCGATAGAGCGCGAGGCGGGGCGGCGCGCGGTAGGCGCACCGCGCCTCGACCTCGCGGAGACCCTGGTCCACCAGGTAGTACCCGACGTGGCGGCGCCGATCCGCGTCGCCGGCGCCGTCGGAGGGCGCCGCTTCCGCGAGCCCGAGCGCGACCCGCGCCACCTCGGCCTCATCGCGGCGGGTGCGCTTGGCGATGCGCTCGACCACGTGGCGGTACTGGTCGCGGGTCTCGAACGTCATCCGGGGGTACACCGCGGCGGGGTCCCGGCGGAGCACGGCCTCCATGGCGCTCTGCCGCTCGACGAACGCGTCCCAGTCCATCCGCGCGATGCCGCGCAGGCTGGTGATGCTGTTCGCCATGGTGAGCTGGGTCAGCGCGACCCGCTCGTTGGCCCGCGCCGACGCTTCTTCCGCCTGCATGCCCTGGTCGGCGATCCAGTGCTCCAGCCTGAACAGCGGCGGCTGCGCGCCGCCGCCGGCCCGGAGCTGGACGAGCAACCGCGCGACGAACGTCGGCGTGAGCGGCGGCGGGTTGCTCACGAACTGGTGCAGCGCGGCGGTGGTCTCGGCGACGCGCTCGCCCGCGGGGTCCACCAGCAGCGCCGCCCACGCGTCGGCGCTCTCCAGCTCCTCCAGCCGCCGCACCGTCCGGAGCGCCATGCGCCGCACGCTCTCGATCAAGCCGAGCCGGAGCATGGCGGGGATGGCCCACAGCTCTCCGATCGCGAGCGGCTGCACCTGCTGGAAGGCGCCGAGGAACAGGTCCACGCTCTCGAGCTCGATCTTCGCCTCGGTGTGCGAGATCAGCGTGATCGCGATCTCGTACACCCGCGGGTAGCCCGCGAGCGCGCCGCCCGCGAGCTCGGGCAGCTCGCGGTAGTAGCCGCGCGGCAGGCTCTCGCGGACCTCCCGGATGTGCTCCTGCACGACGTGCAGATTGTCCAGCAGCCACTCGCCGGCGGGACTCACGTTGAGCTCGCGGTCCGCCGCGGCGGCCAGCCGATCGTGGGCATCGTCGAGCAGGCGGCGGGTCTCGTCCAGCCGCTCGAGCAGACGGGCCCGGCGGCGCGCCGGGCGCGCGGGCACCCGCTGCGCGCGGGCGAGCGCCCGGGCCCGCTCGGCCAGGTGCTCGGCGCCGAGCAGCTCGCCGCGGATCGGACCCGCGAGCAGATCGTCGGGGCCGGCGCTGGCACGGGAGAACAGTCGGGAAAGCGGGTGCGACGTCAGGGCGGGCTGAGGCTGGGCCGCGAGCCGGACTGGGGCGGCGCGGCGGGTGGACCATCGACCACAGGCGAACGTGCTGCGGCCGTAATGTACCGCCCTCGACGTCCGGGCTCCATGGCGCTACGATGCCGTCATGGTGGCAGAGACCCAGGTGGTCGAGCGGATGCCCTCCGAGACACCCGCCGACCTGCAGACGGATCCCGGCCGGCCGCGGCGTCTGCCCGACGACCTGCTGCGCCAGGCCAGCCACCGGTTCCAGATCCTGGCGCTGGTAGCCGCCGGCCTCTGGTTTCTCGGGCCACTGCTCGGACACCTCGCGCTGCACTTCGCGTCGCCTGCCGACCCACGCGCCACGAACTTCCGGTTCATCGACGGTGTCGCGCTGGTCGGGCTCGCGACCTCGCTGGCCCTGTTCTTCTATCTCCGCACGACCCGCCGGAGTCCCGGCTTCGTCCTCGACCTGGCGCTGGTCTACCTGGTCCTCACGGCGATCGATCTCGGGGTCATGATCCACTGGGGCCCGGTCTCGACGACGCCGAGCGCCGGCGAGCCGATGATCACCTGGATCGGGCCGGTCATCCTCATGACGGCGGCCATCGTGCCGGCGCAGCCGTGGAAGATGCTGGTGGCAGGGCTGCTCGCGGCCTCGATGGATCCGATCGGGATGCTGATCGCCCGCGCGGCGGGCGTCTACCATTTCCACTCGGTGGCCACCGCGTTCCTGATGCACTACCCGAACTACCTGATGGCGGGCGTCGCCGTCGTCATCTCGGGCGTGGTGACCCGGCTCGGGCAGCAGGTGACCAAGGCCAGGGAGATGGGCAGCTACCGACTCGGCGCGCGGATCGGAAGCGGCGGCATGGGCGAGGTGTACCTCGCGCACCACCGTATGCTGGCGCGTCCGGCGGCCATCAAGCTGATCCGGCCCGAGGCGCTGGCGGGCGACGACGCCGGCAAGCCCGGGCTCGCCGCTACCCGCTTCCGTCGCGAGGCCGAAGCCGCGGCGCGGCTCAAGTCACCCCACACCGTGCAGCTCTACGATTTCGGGGTGACGGACCAGGGGCGCCTCTACCTGGTGATGGAGCTGCTGGAGGGGATCACGCTCGATCAGCTCGTGACGGCCGAGGGTCCGCTGCCGGCGCCGCGGGTGGTGCGCATCCTCCGGCAGGTGTGCGAATCACTGGAGGAAGCCCACGACGTGGGCCTGGTGCATCGGGACATCAAGCCGGCCAACATCCATCTCGGACGGGTGGGGCGGCAGCACGACTTCGCGAAGGTGCTCGACTTCGGGCTGGTCAAGTCGGTCGCGGGCGCCGATGACGCGGATTCGCTGGCGACGATGGCGGGGCTCGCCGTGGGCACCCCGGCATACATGGCGCCGGAGATGGTGCACGGAGAGGTGGTGGACGGGCGGGCGGACCTGTACTCCCTCGGCTGCGTCGCGTACTACCTGCTGACGGCACGACTGGTGTTCGAGGGCGCGAACGCCATGCAGACCGTGCTGCTCCACGTGCAGCAGGAGCCGGTCCGGCCGGCCGCACGGACCGGCAATCCGATCTCGCCGGCGCTCGAGAGGGTGATTCTGTCCTGCCTGGCCAAGCGGCCCGAGGACCGCCCCCGGAGCGCCTCGGAGCTGGCCGCCCTGCTCGCCGCCGTGCCGGAGGGCGGCGAGGAGAGCGGCCGCCCGACGCCTACCGGCTCACTACCGCGAGAATATTCCCATCCGGGTCCTTGAACCACGCGGCCTTCATCTCGCCCGCCACGTGTACATCGCCCTTGAGGGTCATGTCGGGGAAGTGGTAGTGCTCGAAGGTCACTCCTTTCTGCTTGAGCGACCGCACCGTGCCGTCCACGTCATCGACCGCCCAGGTCGCGGCGGTGGCCTCGTTGGTTCCGGCGAAGTCAGACTGGTACACCAGCACGGACGTGCTCCCGCTCTTGCACGTGAGCACCCCTTCCTGGCGGCTCGGCCCGGCCATCAAACCGAGCGTGTCGTGGTAGAATTTCCGCGCCGCCTCGATGTCCTTGACCGGGATGGTCGCGATGGCGTCGTTGTCTCCAAGCATATGGCTCTCCTCGGCTTGACCCTCGACCGCCGGCCCGCCCGGCGGCCCTGACCACACCACGGTAATCCGCGCGCCCGAGACGGCGCGTGACCCGGCTCACGGTCCGGCTGGCAGGGCACGGGGATGTTGCCCCCGTGAAGAAGCGCGTGAACGGCTACGTCGTGACCCTCGTGATCACCGCCCTGAGCCTCGGGTCCTCGTGGTCCCACGTGCTGCAGATCCGGGGCAAGGCGCCGTGGTCCGGCTCCTTCTGGCGGGCGGCGATGGAATCTCTCTACCGGGACTACGCCATCATCGGCGGCCCCGTGGACATCGCCGCGATCCTGGTGACCTGGTGGCTGGCGTGGATGCTCCGGCGCTCCGGCGACTTCCGCTGGGCCCTGACGGCCGCGGTGCTGCTCACCGTGGCATTCGTGGTGGTCTGGGTCGGTTTCGTCGCCCCGATCAACAGCGTGTTCGCCACCTGGACTCCCGACACGGTCCCAGCGGACTGGACCCGGTGGCGCGACCGCTGGGAACTCTGCCACGCCGTGATCGCGGCGCTCAAGCTGGTGGCGTTCGCGGCGCTGGCGATTGGGGCGACTGAGGGACAGGCGGGCGGGCGAGTGGGCGGACAGGTGGGCGGGTAGGCGAGCGGCGGTCGGGGTGCACGGGCACCTTCACCCCGAGCGGCGCGCGGGACCTAGCCGGGCCCAGTTCGAGCCATTCCCGCGCAAGGTCCCTCGCTCCGCTCGGGATGAAGCGCATGCGCCATTCCGCTCATCGCGAGCCCCGACCGCCTGTCCGCCTACCTCGCCAACCAGTACGACACCTTCACCAGAAACGTATCGTTCGCCCGCCGCGCGAAGAGGTCGCCGATGTCGCCGCGGAACGAACTGCGACCTTCGATGTCCGCCGATCCTTCCCGGCCCTGGCTCCAGACCAGGAACAGCGTCGAGCCCGGCCGATACTCCCAGCGGAAGACGACGTTCGACCGGAACTGCTGGAAGTTGAAGCCGGTAGGCTGCGCGGCCACACTGGAGTCGGTATACGACCGATATCGCGCGTCGTAGTCGCTCGCCCGCGCGTCGGCGATCTCGCGGATGTTGCTGTACGTCCCCTTCGACACGAACGGCGAGGCGTAGATCTGGAGCGACGTGGTCGGTGTGAAGGTGTAGCCCAGGCGCCAGGTGAGGCTCAACGTCTGCTGCGCCAGATGGGCGAAGGTGAAGTGATCGGCGCCGGCCGCGTCGGTGAACGTGCCGAAGTACTGGATGTCGTTCCGGTTGTGCGTGTAGTCGGCGCTGAGCGAGGTGGTGAAGCGGCTCGCGATCTTGAGATCGAGCTCGGGCTTGACCTCGATCGTCTCCGAGCGGCCGCCGTCGCCGGTCGTGTAGTTGAGGGAGAGGATGGGCTTGAGCGGGCGCCGGTCGTCGCCCTCGATGGTCATCCAGGGGGAGAGGTACGCATCCTGCCGTACCGCGGGCCCGCCCCGCGCGCACCGGTCGCAATAGGTGGCGCCGACCTGGCCCAGCGTGCCGCCCAGGTGCAGCCACCACCGGTTGGTGAACTGGACGTGGACGTTGGTGTTGAACGCCCGCTCGGTGGGCAGGCCGTCGCTGGTCCAGTACTCCCAGTTATTGAAGTTCCAGCGCAGCTGCTGGAAGATCCGGTTGGGCGTGCTGAAGACGAGATTGGCCCAGCTGGTCCACTCCTGCTGGTCGGCCTGGCGGAGAAATCCGATGTCGTTGATCTCGAACCCGGCCGAGCGCCGCTGGTAGGCCGTCTCGAAGTGGAGCCGCCGCCCGCCGACCTTGGCGAACCGGATCTCCTGATTGCTTCCGCCGAGCGACGTGCGGGTGGGGTCGTAGTCGAGCCCGCCGTCGGGGCGCTGGTACAGGTGCACCGGGTCGCGCTGGGTCCGCGCGATTACGGCCGTGTCCCCCTCGACCCGGCTCAGGTCGAGCGACCCCGACACCTCGTAGCGCCCGTTGAATCGCCAGCGCGCGTCGATGCCGCCACTGTACGCCCCCCGGTGGAGGAACGCCGCGCTGGCGTCGTCCAGCGAACGGTTGACTGCCGTCGCGATGAAGCCGACGCTCCCCTCGCCTCCCCGGAAATCCTGGTTCCCGCGCACCACCGCGTAGTTGCTCGCCGGCTCGAGGGTCGGGCCGCGGCCGGGCGCGGTCTCGTGGTCGGTCACCGCGTCGAGCACGCCGAGCGAGAACCCGCCCGGGAGCCGGCCCGTGATCTTGGCGGCGCCGAGGATCTTGGTGGCGGGCGGCGCGCCGTCGCTCCCGTAGATGTCGGTGAGCTGGGGCGCGCGGCCGATCCGGCGGGAGTAGAACAGCCCTTCGCCCGTGTTGCAGTCGAGCACGACCACGCAATTCACCGTGAACGTGAAGAGTCCCTTCCCTTCCACGAAGAACGGCCGGCGCTCGTCGAAGAAGGTCTCGAACGCGGAAAGGTTGAGCTCGGACGGGTCGGCCTCGACTTGCCCGAAGTCCGGGTTCACGGTCGCATTGAGGAGAAGATTGGACGCGAGCCGGTAGCGGAAGTCGCCGCCCACCGAGAGGTCCTGGCTCTGCTCGAGGCCGTCGGGCGTGGTCGACGGCGAGTTCTTGGTGACCACATACGGCGTGATCTCCGCGCGGCCCGGGCTGCCGAGCCCCTCGAGGCCCGTGAGCGTGCCGAACTGCGAGGGCAGTCCGGAGCGGCTCACCCGGTAGAGCGGCCAGGTGACGGTAGCGGTATGACGCTGGATGACCCGCCAGATGAGCAGCCCGAAGGTCCCGCCGCCCCGCGAGGAGTAGTGGAGCTGGCTCAGCGGGATCCGATACTCCGCGGTCCACCCCAGCGAGTCGACCCGCGTCGCCGCGTCCCAGATGGCATCCCACGCCACGTCTTCGTCACCATCCTTGTAGATCGCGTAGTCGGACTTTACGCCGGCCGGATTCACCGAGAACTCGTAGCCGGTGCGGCGGTCGTGGTAGGGGTCGAGCATCAGGGTGACGTAGTCGGAGGCGGTCTGGTCGTCCCGCCGCGACAGCAGCCGCACGATGCTGTCCGGGTGGGGATCGAACGCGCGCACGAACACGTACAGATTGCGCTCGTCGTAGGCGACCCTGGCTTCGGTCCGGAACATCGGCGGCGCGCCCTCCGTGGGCTTCGCCTCGAGGAATCCGTCGATCGCCGGCGCCGACCGCCAGACGAGGTCGCTGTCCTGGCCGTCCAGCACTGGCGGCTCGGCCGTTCGCGTGGCCTTGACCGTACTGGCCGAGCCGACCACGGGGAGCTGGGGCGATGATCCGGTGCTCGAAGCCTGGACCGCGAGCAGCATGGCGAACACAGTCGTCACGTGGGTGATCCGGGAAGCGTTCGGCCCTTGGACACCCGCGGCGAGCGAAGGGTTGCACAGGGGGCACGTCCATGATTCAGCGCCTGGCCGCCTATAGCCGCGGCACCTTCGACCGGCTCACCCGCCGGCTTCCGCCGGTCCTGCTTGTCGCCGGGCTGGGCGCGCTCGCCGCGTGGTCCGGCCTGCACGTGGCCTCGGTGGCCTTCGCCGGCTGTCCCAGCCCGCCGTTCTCGCTGCTCGATCTCGAGCTCAGCTTCTCGCCCGAGTCGTTCGCTGCCATGACGCGGTCCGCCGGCGCGCAGGGGTGCGACGTGGCGCGCGCCTTCGGCTTCGCCGACCTGCTGTTCGCGCTCTGCTACGCCCCCTTCCTGTGCGCGTTCTATCTCTGGGCCGAGCGGTTCCGCCGATTTCCACCGGAGGACCCGGCAAGCCTGGAGGCCGCCCGCCGCGCCCCGGCTCCTCCATCGGCCCTCTCCTCGGCGATCGCGCTGCTGCCGCTCGCGGCCGCCGCGCTCGACGTCATCGGCGAGAACGTCCCACTGCACCATGCGGCCGTCGTCGCGGCCATGGGTGGGGCGCCGGCCCCGGCCGCCGTGCTGGCCGGCTCGGTCGCGGCGGCGCTCAAGTGGACGTCGCTCGCCGTCTACGCGCTCGGCTTCGTCCTCATGTTGCTGCGCGGTCCGCGCGGCATCGTGCTCTGGCGGCTCCGTTACAGCGTGCTCGCGGTGCTCGGAGGTTCGCTGGCGGTGCTGGTCGTGCCACAGGGGCAGGATATCCTCCAGCGGCTGGTCGAGGGCGCCCACCCGTACTGGCGCATCGCAGGCGCGCTCGCCGCGCTCACCGGCACCGCGCTCGTGGTCTGGTATTCGGCCCGCGTGCTGGCGCTCGTGCGCCTCGCGCGGGACGCGCGGCCGTACCCGGACGCGTGGTTGGGATTCTTCGAGGTCCACATTCCGCGCATGCTCGGCGTGGCGGTCCTGGCGCTCGCCGGGCTCGCCTTCGCTCGGGCCGCGCTGACGACCGGTCGTTTCGTCGGGGTCGCGGCCGGGTCATATCTGCTCACCGTCCTGCTGGCGCACTGGCGGGACGGAAGCGTGCTGGCCCGGATCGGCCGCGTGGGGCTCCCCGCCCGGCTCGAGTCGGACGTCCGCCTCTGCCAGCGGGTCGGCCGCGCGCTGGTCGCGATTCCGTTGGGCGCGCTGATCGTGTGGCCCGGAGGAACCCCGTCGCGCGCGCCCGGCGTCGGCGCGATGGATCCGGACCAGATGGAGCTCCGCGTCGCCGCGTGGCTGTCGCTCGGGCTGGCCTGGGCGCTCTACCTCTTCGTCTATCATCGGCGGGACCTGTTCCCGACCAACGGCGGCCCCGGCGGACGCGAGCGGCTCCAAGCCGAGCTCGCCGAAGGTTACGGCGAGGACGCCGTGCCGCTCGCGCCCAGGCGCGCGGCGCTGGTGGCCGGCCTGGTGAGCGCGGCCTTCTTCGTCGGGTTCACCTGGTGGACGGTGCCGTTCGCGCGCGCCCTGGGACCGCTCGTGCTCGTGGCCCTGGCGGTCGCCAACGCGGTGTACGCCGGCAGCGTGCTGGCCTATCTTGGGCGCCGGTTCCGCCTGCCGCTCGTGGCGCTGTTCCTCGCGCTGGCCGTTGCGTTCAGCCGGTGGAACGACAACCACGAGATCCGAACCCTCGACCCGCCGCTTCCGGCGGCCTTCGGGCCGAGGGACAGCGGCCTCACCCGCCGGTTCGACCGATGGCTCGAGGCGCGCGCGCGAGAGGATCCGGACACCGTTCCCGTCCTGCTGGTCGCCGCGTCCGGTGGCGGCCTGCGTGCGGCCTACTGGACCGCGGTCACGCTCGGCACGCTGCAGGATCGCGACCCCGCCTTCGCCCGGCACGTCTTCGCCATCTCCGGCGTGTCCGGCGGCAGCCTGGGCGCGGCCGTGTTCGCGGGGATGGTGCGCGATCTCGGCGGCGGGGCCGGGGCCATGACCTGCCGGCGGCGCGCGCCCGGCGTGCTCGGCCGTCCGGACACGACGGCCCGGCGCTGGTCGGGCGCCGTCTCGGGCTGCGTGCGCCGCTTCATGGCGGACGACTTTCTGTCGCCGGTCCTGGCAAAGCTGGTGGCGCCGGACTTCCTGCAGTGGTTCCTGCCGTTCCCCATCCGCGCCTTCGACCGCGCCACGGCGCTGGAGCAGTCGTGGGAAGTCTCGTACGACTCGGCGACGGGGTCGAACACGCTCGCGTCGGGGTATCTCACCCTTGCCGACGCGCCGGGCGCGCCGGACACCCCGCTCCTGCTGCTCAACACCACGCACGTGCAGACCGGCCGCCGATACGTGACGGCGCCTTTCGGCGACGCGACCGTCTTCCTCGACGCGCGCGGCGTGCTCGAGGCGCTCGGCGCCGATCTGCGTCTCTCCACGGCCGTGCACAACAGCGCGCGGTTCACCTACGTGAGCCCCGCGGGCCGGATCGAGCGGCACGACGGGGTCGCGCGTGGCTCGCTGGTGGACGGCGGCTACTTCGAGAATTCGGGGCTCACGACCGCAGGGGATGTGCGCCGCGCGATCACGACCCGCGCCGCCGCGCGCCCGCTCAAGGTCGCCGTGATCTACCTCTGCAACGACCCGATCGCCTGCCGGCGAGACCTGGCGGTGGACAGCAGCCTGGCGGCGCACCCGAGTCTCGAGGGCGAGTGGCTGTCCCCGCTGCTGGCGCTGCTCAACGCGCGGACGGCGCGCGGCTCGCTCGCCCGAGCCGATGCGGCGTCGGTGCCCGGGGCCCGCTTCTTCCAGCTCAACGTCTGCGACAGCCTGTACGCGGGCACGGCGCCGGCCGATTCAGCCCGAGCCAGAATGGTGCGCGACCGGGTGGTGAATCCTCCGCTCGGCTGGCAGCTCTCACGGCTGGCGCGGGACTGGATGGATGCCTCGCTCACAGCGGGCGGGCGGCGCTCCCCTGGTCCCGCCGATGCGGCCCGGGTGGTCGGCGCGCCGTGCCGCGCCCACAACGTCGCCACGCTCGACTCCATCATCGGCCTGCTCCCGGGTCGGAGGTGAGTGCGCGCTGCGATGCGGATCGTCCCGGAGTCACCCTGAGCGAAGCGGAAGGGGGCATGCGTCAGGTCAGGGCTCCTTCGCTTCGCTCAGGATGACTCCAGGGAGGTTGACGAAACCTCCGTCGGGTGGAACGTTGATCTTGAGACCTCGAAGGTTGCCGCTGTTCAGCACGTTGGGAGGAACGCATGGAGCTGGAGCGCACCGTTGGACTGAGGCCGGATGGATCGGTCTGTCCGCCTGACCGGCGAACCTCGACCGGCTCCATCTTCCTCAAGCTCGCGGCGCTCGGCTTCGAGGTGCCGGCCGGCGCGGGAGACGCGAGCGTGTTCCACCTCGCCGGCAACCTGTTCGCCCGCTACCGCGAGCAGGCGCGGCTCCTGGCCGACCATCTCTGCCCCGCCGACCGCCGCGTGCAGCAATATCTCGACGCGCTGTGCGTGGCCGCGGGCCTCCCGCAACCCGTCCGGCTCCCCGGCGAGACGCTCATCCTCGACCAGTATGGGCTCGCCCGCGAGCTGAGCCTGCCGGTGGACGGCGACCGATACGAGAACGGGCTGGTCTCGAGCTATCGGCTGGACAACGGGGTGCTGCACAACCCGATCAACGACCGCCGCACGACGCAGGGCAGTTTTCACGTGGCCGAAGGCGGCCTGCCGATCCCCGCGGACAAGCGGCGGGTGCCGCCGGTGACGTTCCTCCGTCTCCTGGAAGAAGCGCTGCGGCCGCCGCCGGAGCTGCTCCGCCTGCCGTTCACGGCGGGCTGGCACGCGCCGGTAGAGATCATGGTCTCGCTGCTCCTCCGGCCGCTGGTCTGCCCCGCGGTGCCCAAGGTGTCGCCCGAGAAGCGGATGGAGGTCCGGTTCTTTGTTCCCGGCGGCCTCGTGGCCAACCTCGACTTTGTCGAGAGCATCTTCGGCAACGCCGGCGATCCGCACCTCCCGGCCAACGACGCGGGCCTCGACGCCGACGGCTGGACCGGCCACAGCGGCTGCGTCATCCTGGCGCCGCACCTGACCCGGCTCCGGAAGCGCGACGTCGGCCTGCCGCACGCCGGCGAGGCCACCGAGACGCAGCGCGCGGCCGGCATGTGCTGGGAGGACGAGGCGGAGCTGTACAACGATGGCCGGCCGTTCAAGCTCACCTCACGCGACATCCGCGGCGTCATGGTGACGCTGATCGCCGACAACTACTTCGGCTACTGCAAGAAGGAAGTGAAGACCCAGATCGGTTACAGCGCCAACCTGTTCGGCCTGGCCGAGGAGGAGCACGCGGGCGGGGCGCTGGCGTTCGCCACCTTCAACCTGGGCGACACGTTCTCGCCGGAACAGGTGCGGATCGTGAGCGCCAGCCATCGGTTCGCCGAGGCGCTCGCGCTGGTGGGACAGCGCGCGACGGTGCACCCCTCCGGCTACGCCACCGACGTGATCTACCCCGAGATCCACTACATGCCGGAGGACATGCAGATCGACATCCGCCGGCAGGACATCCGCTGGACCAGGAACGGCGTGGAGCAGCACCTCAAGCTCCTGCCGGGCCGCATCTACATCCACCCGAGCGGCTACAAGGTCCGGATGGCCAAGCACCACGCCGCGCCGAGCTGGCGGCTGGTAGGCACGGTGCCCGAAGGCGCGTTCTGCCACAAACCCTGTACCGTCTCCGGCGGCGGCAAGTCGGAGATCAGCAAGAGCCTGGTGGACGCCGTGCTGCCGGGGTCGTTCCACGTGCGCGACTTCGACGAAGACATGGCGATGCTGCAGGCCATCTTCGACCGGACCTGGGAAGACGCCCGCCTGCCCGAGCTCCGCCGTGGCGAGAACCGCGGCCGGCCGATCCTCGCGCCCGACCGCTCGCTCGGCTCGGTCATCAAGCTGCTCACGCCCAGCCCCGCGGAGTTCACCGCGGAGCACAACGCCTGGGTCGAGAGCGTCCCGAGCCACCTGCGCGCGCTGGTGTTCGTGGTCAAGCGGTTCTACCGCCCGGAGTGGGGCGACGACTGGAAGCCTCACTTCAGCGTGGACATCATCAACGGCGCTCCCGGCCACGAGCTCAAGTATCAGGGGCGCCGGCTGGTGGCCAACTACCTCCGCATCGGACGCGAGGAGCACGGCGCCTGGCGCACCTACAAGCTGCGCCAGGACTTCGTCGCGGCCGACAAGGTGCAGATGGAGGACGACATCACCGCCTCGGTGGTGGTCCCCGCCCGGCGGCTGGTCGGTCTTCCCGGCGAGTACGACGGGCACCCGAGTCTCAAGCTGGCCGAGAACTGCGAGTTCCGTCTGTTCCAGCGCCCGGACGATGCCGTCCATCCCGGTCTCGACCGCCAGGCCGAGCGCGACATCGCGAGCCCCGGCCTGTTCTGCTCCAATTTCCGGCCGCTCCAGGCGGCCGACGTCCTGAGCATCGCCGAGGATGTGGCCGTTCACGACGCCTTCACCGCGCCGATGCGGGCGCACGTCGAACGCAACGCCGCGCGCACCGACCAGGGCTACTCCGTCTGCTCGGCCGAGCCTCGGGTGATCGACGGGAAACGGACGAAGAACCCGCGTTACCTGCAGCTCCGGCCCGACCTCGCCCGTCCGCGCGACCGCTACGTGGCCGAGATGGGCGCGCGGCTCTATCGCCGGCTCCCGCTCCACATGCCGGTGCTGTTCCCCGTGATCAGCGTGCTCTCGGGCCGCCGCAACAACCCGCCCGAGCCGGGCATCCGGCCGCTGTGCGTCTACGGGCCGATCCACTATCAGGAGCTGCCCGAGCTGTTCATGGACTACATCTGCTCGCTCACCGGCACGTCGCCCAGCACGACCGGCGCAGGCTCCGAGGGCGCGCTGACGAAGGGGCCGTTCAACGCCCTCGCGGCGACGGCGGACCTCAACAACGCCCTCGTCAGCCTGCTGCTCACCGGGTATGCCGGCCTCAGCTCGGCCGCGGGGTTCATCGGGCCGCGCTACCGCGTGGACCACGACATCAGCCTGCTGATTCCGGAAATCTGGTGTCGCCTGTTCCCGCACGAGCGGGACCCGAAGCACCTGATCGCGGAGGGGCACCTGGAGCGGCTGGAGGACTACGAGTACGAGGGCGCCCGGGTCCTGGCGAGCCGGCTGGGCTGGCGGATCACGGCCAAGTTCGTGCAGACATATCTGGGCCGCGTGTTCGATACGCCGAGCGCCGTATTCACCGATGAGATCCTCCGGCCCGAGCTGCAGGACCCGGCGGTCTTCGCCGACGGCGTGGCCAACGTCGTGGAGGCGCAGCGGCGGGTGGCGAGCGCCTACTTCGAGGACGGAACGATCGACGACGCCTGCCCGCCGCTGCGCGCCCTGCTGCACATCATGGCTCACGGCCAATATGAAGGAATGGACGCGAGCGATCCGGCGATCCGCGGCATGTTCACCCGCGAGGCCCTGCTTTCGAGCGACTGGTACCGCGACCGCCTGACCGTGAAGCAGCAGCGCGACATCGCGCTCTGGGAGCGGCACGTCCGGAGCCTTCGCGAGTTCCTGGCGAGCCCCGGCCACCGCGAGGAGGCGCGTCGGCTGGGCATTCCGGCGCGGCTCGAGCGCGCCCGCGCCGAGCTGGATCGGGTGACGGCGCCGAGCTATCTCACGGCGCTGGTCGGCACGATCGGCGCGGATCCGGTCCACCGGCCCCCGCGCGGGCCGGGCCGCTGGGAAGCGCCGGTATCGGCTCGGAGCTTGGCGGGCGTGGCGGCGCACCAGGGCTGACGCGGACGTTCATAGCGGCCTTGTAGAGTCACCCTGAACGAAGTGAAGGGGGCATGCCGTAACGCATGCCCCCTTCGCTCGGTTCAGGTGGACTCCTCGTTCAGGGTAGCTCACCCGCTACTTGGCGCTCGCCTGCGACGATCGATTCAGGCGCTCAGCAACCTGCAAGTGCTGCCGCAGGATCGGCAGCTCCTGGTCCACCATGCTCCGCACCCGCGCCGTGTGCGCCTGGTGGCCTTCCTTCTGGAAGTAGGGGATCATCGAGTTCAGGTTCTCGATGACGATCTCGAGGTAGGTGCGGTCGAACTGGTTGTGCGAGGCTTTCTTGAGCCGGCTGATCTTCTCCTGGTGCTTCGGACCCATGTTCGGGTTGAAGGAGTAGCCGCTCTTCGATGCCAGGTCCGACCACCGCCCCATCCAGCTGTTGAAGTCGTCGTACATCTGGTTGGCGAACTGCTTCACCTGAGGATCGGTCGCTTTGGTCTGCGCCATCTGGGCCAGGCGCGTCTCCATGATGTGCCCGTAGGACACCTCGGTGACGTACTTCCCGTCCGCGCGAAGGTTCGGATTGGCCCCATTACCGTTGGTGGTGCGCCGGTTGGGATTGTTGTCCGGCGTGGGGTTCGGAGTGGTCGGCGTCGTGGGAGCCGGGGCCGTCGGATTCGTCGCCACCGTGGTGGGCGCTCCGATTTGGCTCGATACCTGCTCGGCCATCGTCAGGTGCTGCTGGACCGTCGCGACCCCGCTCGAAGCGAGCTGGCGAACGGCCGCGGACTGCGCGGACGAGGCGACCTGCTGCAGCATCCCGGCGTCACGCTGGTGCGCCTGAACCATCGCGCTCATGTAGGCGCGGTCGAACTCGGCCCCGGACGCCGCCTGGAGCGAGCTCACCGACTGCAGCTGCTCCGTTCCGAGCGTCGAGGTGACCGGAAGGCCGTTCTGCTTGGCCAGCGAGGTCCACTGGCCCCACATGGACGTGTGGTCGGCGACCATGCGCTTGGCGAAATCCTTCACCGCGGCGTTGGACGCCTTCTGCTGAGCCAGGTTGCCCAGCCGCACTTCCCACAGGTTGGACAGGCTCATGTCGCGGACGACGCCGCTGTCGGCGGCGACCGCGAGCCGGCCGGTGTCAGCCGTGGTGGGCGTGCTCGTCGAGGTCGTGGTGGTCGTGGACGGGCTGCCGCGGGTGGGCAGCCGAGGCACTGACGGCCATGTCGTCCGGCCGGCCGAGTCCTGCTGCGGCGTCTGCGCGTTCAGCGCGCTCATGGGCGTGACCGCCAGGAAGGCCGAAAGCGTGCCGGCGGCGGCCATGAGTCTGAGCGGGAGCATCTCGACACTCCTTGCAGGAGTTGGTGTTCATCTTGTCTCGCTCGAGATGTTACGCCGCGCGCACGGGGAATGATGTGACCACAGGCACCCCGCGAATGTGAAACTCCCCGGGTCACCCAGGCCGGATGCGGTGCGTAGGTGTGTCCGGCCCATCGGTAGCCTGCGGGACAGCGTGACCGGCCACGCGACGGTTGGCGACCCTCGCGGAGCAACGTGAGCGGCATCACGGAAAACCCGCGCCGCGAGTGCGGTCATGGGTAGTATGACTCGCGTTCAGCCGTCGCCCGAGAGCACGTCCTCGTCCCAGTCCGGCGGCGCCCGCCAACGCAAGCATCAGGTCCTCTCCCAAGGGCTTCCATCGGTGACCCGGACGATCGCGGACGCGGTCGTGCTCAAGGACGGCGACCTTTTTCTCGTCACCGAGCCCGATGGTCGGCTTCCCGCCAGCCGGGGCCACGGGCTCGGCCTCTACTATCACGATTGTCGCTACCTCCGGACCTACGAGCTGCGCCTGGACGGAAAGATCCCGACGGCGCTGGGCGTGACCACTTCGGCCGGTGACCACGGCCATATCCAGCTCACCAACCCCGAGCTGGAACAGTCGGGGGATGAGCTGCCCAGGGACACGCTGTCGATCGAGTGGGCCCGTACCATCGACGGCCGAGCGCTGAGCCTGACCGATGTGCTCACGCTCCGGAATTGGGGCCGCCAACCCGTCCAGCCGACACTCCAGTTCGATTTCGCGGCGGGATTCGAGGACGTGTTCGAAGTGCGCGGGCTGCTCGACGAGAAGCGTGGCCGGTTGGATGCCCCCGACTGGGACGGGACCAGGCTGACGTTCCAGTATCACGGGCGCGACCGACTCGATCGGACCGTCACCATCGTACCACCGTCCGAGTTCACCTCCCGCGGGCCCGCCACGTTGGGCGGGACCGTGCGCCTCGAGCCGCGGGGAGAGCACCGGCTGGAGCTGCGCGTCCTCGTCCGCGAGCGCCCTTCGGGAGCCGATGACGCCTCCTCGGAGTCCAAGCCGCCACCGGACCGCCAGGATTCCCACGAGACCCCTCCCTCGCCGCGCCGCTGGCCCGATGGCGCCACCTTCGCCAGCGACAGTCTCTCCCTCGACGACGTGTTCGCGCGCTCCTTCGCCGACCTCGGACTGCTCCGCAGCACGCTCCGCGAGCGGACCTTCGTGGCCGCCGGGATTCCCTGGTTCGCCACCCTGTTCGGACGGGACAGTCTCATCGCCGCCCTGCAACTGCTGCCCTACGCGCCCGAGGTGGCGCGCGACACGCTGCGGCTGCTCGCGACCTATCAGGCGGACCACGTCGACGAATGGCGGGACGCGGCGCCCGGCAAGATTCTCCACGAGCTGCGGCTCGGGGAGATGGCGCGGACGGGCGCGATCCCGCACAGCCCCTACTACGGCACGGTGGACGCCACCCCGTTGTTTCTCATCGTGCTCGGGCAGTACGTCACCTGGTCCGGCGATCTCGCCCTGTTCGATGAGCTGCGCGACAACGTGCGGCGCGCGCTGGAGTGGATCGACCGCTACGGCGACGCTGACGGCGACGGATACGTCGAGTACCGCAGCGTCTCCGAGCATGGGCTCATCAACCAGGGCTGGAAGGACTCGGGGAACGCGATCGTGGACGAGCACGGGCGAATCGCCACCCCGCCGATCGCCCTGGTGGAGGTGCAGGGCTACGTCTATGCGGCCCGGCTCGCGATCGCCGAGCTCTACAGCCGCCGCGGCGAAGGCGCCGCGGCCGAGGGGCTTCGCCGGCAGGCAGCGCAGCTCAAGGCGTCCTTCGATCGTGACTTCTGGGTGGAACAGCTCGGCTGTTACGCCCTGGCGCTCGAAGCCCGGAAGGAGCCCTTGCGCGTGGTGAGCTCGAACGCGGGCCAGGCCCTGTGGTGCGGCATCGCCGACCCGACGAAGGCCCGGCGGACGGCGGAGCGGCTCATGGACTCGGAGATGTTCAGCGGCTGGGGGGTGCGGACGCTGTCGGAGTCGAGCGCGGCTTACAATCCGGTGGCCTATCACCTGGGCACGGTGTGGCCGCACGACAACGCGCTCATCGCCGCCGGGCTCAAGCGCTACGGCCTCGCCACGCAGGCACGCCGGATCTTCGACGGCATCGCCTCGGCGGCGCGAGACTTCGACCACCGCCGCCTGCCGGAGCTGTGGACGGGTTTCTCCCGGGAGCGCTACCCCACCCCCATCCGCTATCCGGTCGCGTGTCACCCGCAGGCCTGGGCGGCGGGCTCCATGCCTTTCCTGCTCCAGCACCTGCTCGGACTCGAGGCCAACGCGCTCGACCACCGGCTGCGCATTACCGAGCCGACCATGCCGGGGCTCGGCACGTGGATCGAGCTCCGCGGCGTGCGCGTCGGAGAAGCCTCGGCCGACCTGCGGTTCGAGCGCACGGCCGCGAAAGCCGAGGACACCGCCCGGGTGGACGTCCTGGCGGTGCATGGGGATCTGGAGGTCCAGATCGAGACCGGGCCCGGCCGCATGGCGGGCATCGCGTCATGACGGGCGACGGGCGCGTCGTCGTGGTGACCGGCGCTTCGGCCGGCCTCGGACGGAGCATCGTCCGCGCCTTCGCCCGCCGCGGCGACCGCATCGGCCTCCTCGCGCGCGACGAGACGCGGCTCCGGCAGGCGCGCGCCGAGGTCGAGGCGCTCGGCGGCGAGGCGCTCGTGCTGCCGACCGACGTGGCCCGCCACAGCGCGGTCGAAGCGGCAGCCGAGGCGGTCGAATCGCGGTTCGGCCCGATCGACGTGTGGGTGAACAACGCGATGGTGTCGGTATTCTCGCCGGTGAAGCAGATGCGGGCGGAGGAATACCGCCGGGTCACCGAGGTCACCTACCTCGGCACGGTGTACGGCACGCTCGCGGCGCTCGAGCGGATGCTGCCGCGCGACCGCGGCGTGATCATCCAGATCGGCTCGGCGCTGGCGTACCGCGGGATCCCCCTGCAGTCCGCCTACTGCGGCGCCAAGCACGCCATCCAGGGGTTCACCGAGTCGCTGCGCAGCGAGCTTGACCACGACGGGAGCCACGTGCGGGTCACCATGCTGCAGCTGCCCGCCGTGAACACGCCGCAGTTCGATTGGGTGAAGAGCCGGCTGGCCTATCGCGCGCAGCCGGTTCCACCGGTGTACCAGCCCGAAGTCATCGCCGACGCCGTGGTGTGGGCCGTCGAGCATCAGCGCAACGAGATGTATCTCGGGTTTCCGGCGGTCAAGGCGATCGTGGCCAACCGCATCGTGCCCCGGCTCCTCGACCGGTATCTCGGCCGCACCGGATACGCCTCGCAGCAGACCGACCAGCCCGAGCGGCCCGGGCGTCCCGACAACCTGTGGCAGCCGGTGCGCGCGGACGTGGGCGCGCACGGCCGGTTCGACGCCATCTCCCGCCGCTGGAGCCCGCAGATCTGGCTGTCCGAGCATCGCCGCGCGCTCGGCCTGGCGGGCCTGGCCCTCGCGGGCGGCATGGCGGCGGCGCGGGCCCGGCGGCCGCGCCGCCACTGAGAAGAACGGAGAAGCAGCATGGCCGACACTGTCAGCGATTTCCTGCTCGAGCGCCTTCGCGCCTGGGGCGTGCACCGGATCTACGGGTACCCGGGCGACGGCATCAACGGCATCATGGGCGCGCTCAACCGCGCCGACGGCGACCCGGAGTTCATCCAGGTCCGCCACGAGGAGATGGCCGCGTTCATGGCCTGCGCCCACGCCAAGTTCACCGGCCAGGTAGGCGTCTGCCTCGCGACCTCCGGTCCCGGCGCCATCCATCTGCTGAACGGCCTCTACGACGCGCGGATGGACCACCAGCCGGTACTGGCCATCGTGGGCCAGGCGGCCCGGCCCGCGATCGGCGGGTCGTTCCAGCAGGAGGTCGACCTCACCACGCTCTTCAAGGACGTGGCCGGCGAGTACGTGCAGCAGGCGAGCGTGCCGGCCCAGGTGCGCCACCTGGTGGACCGGGCGATGCGCATCGCCATGGATCAGCGCACGGTGACCTGCCTCATCTTCCCGGGCGACCTCCAGAACGAGGACGCGGTGCCCGAGCCGCCCCGCGCTCACGGCACGATCCACTCCGGCATCGGCTACACGCCGGCGCGCATCGTGCCGGAGGCAGCGGACCTCCGCCGCGCGGCCGACGTCCTCAACGCCGGCGAGCGGGTCGCGATGCTCGTGGGGCAGGGCGCGCTGGACGCCGCCGACGAAGTGATCGAGACCGCCGACCGCCTCGGCGCCGGCGTGGCCAAGGCGCTGCTCGGCCGGGCGGTCGTGCCCGACGATCTCCCGTTCGTCACCGGCTCGATCGGGCTCATCGGCACGCTGCCGAGCTGGAAGCTCATGAGCGACTGCGACACGCTGCTCATGGTGGGCTCGAGCTTCCCGTACTCGGAGTTTCTGCCCAAGGAAGGCGCGGCGCGCGGGGTGCAGATCGACATCGATGGGCGCATGCTCAGCATCCGCTATCCCATGGAAGTGAGTCTCGTAGGCGACAGCCGGGCGACACTGCGCGCGCTGCTCCCGCTGCTCCAGCGCAAGGAGGACCGCGGCTGGCGCAAGGACATCGAGGGCTGGCTCACCGAGTGGTGGAAGGTGCTCGAGGCCCGCGCGCGGAACCCCGCCGACCCGATCAACCCGCAGTGGGTCTTCTGGGAGCTGTCCCCCCGGCTCCCCGACGGCTGCATCATCACATCCGATTCCGGCTCCTCGGCCGACTGGTTCGCCCGGGACCTCAAGCTGCGGCGCGGCATGATGGCGTCGCTCTCCGGCAACCTGGCCACGATGGGGCCGGGGGTCCCGTACGCGATCGCCGCCAAGTTCGCGCACCCCGGCCGGCCCGTCATCGCGTGCGTCGGCGACGGCGCCATGCAAATGAACGGCATCAACGAGCTGATCACGATCGCCAAGTACTGGATGCGCTGGTCCGACCCGCGGCTCATCGTCCTCGTGCTCAACAACCGCGACCTGAACCAGGTCACCTGGGAGCAGCGCGTCTTCGAGGGCGATCCCAAGTTCGAGGCGTCGCAGGACCTGCCGGACTTCCCCTACGCCGACTACGCCAAGTCGCTCGGTCTCGACGGCATCCGTGTGGAGGAGCCTGGCGCGGTCGGCGCGGCATGGGACCAGGCGCTCTCGGCGGACCGGCCGTTCGTGCTCGAAGCGGTCACCGATCCGAGCGTCCCGCCGCTGCCGCCGCACATCACGCTGCATCAGGCCAGGGAGTTCATGGAGTCGATGGTGAAGGGTGACCCGGATCGTGGCGACGTGATCCGGCGCTCGTTCCGGGACCTGGCCGAGCGGTATCTCCCGCACCGTGGATGAGGTGGTGGTGGGGTACCGAGTCGCCCTGGGAGTCATCCTGAGCGAAGCGAAGGAGCCCAGAGCAGACGCATCCCTCCTTAGCTTCGCTCAGGATGACACTGGACAGGCTCCCGCTGACACAAGAGGCGCTCCGAAGCTGACACAAGAGGCGCTCCGAAAGTGAACCGACAGTGAAGATCGACTTTCCCTACCCAGGTTACGAGAACATTGCCCCCGTCGAGGTGCCCGACGCGCAGCTCATGGGCGTCTTCGGCCCCCGCGCCTGGCACGACACGGACGAAGCGGCAGTGCTGCGCGAAGGCTTCCAGCATCCGATCGAGGCCCCGCCCCTCCGCGAGGCCGTCCGGGCGCGCGACCGCGTCCTGATCCTGATCGACGACGCGACCCGCGCCACGCCGACGGACCGAATCCTCCCGCTCGTGCTGGACGAGCTGCACGCCGCCGGCGTGCCCGACGACCGGATCGAGCTCCTTCAGGCGCCCGGCACCCACCGCCCGATGAGCGACGCCGAGCTGCGCGGCAAGCTCGGCAAGTGCTACGGCCGCTATCGCGTGCACGAACACCGCTACCAGGACCGCTCCGCGCTCCACGATTTCGGCCGGACGCGCGACGGCACCCCGGTCACCGCCAACCGCCTCCTCCGCGACGCCGACTTCGTGCTCGGCGTCGGCGCCATCCTGCCGCACCGGGTCAAGGGCTTCTCCGGCGGCGCCAAGATCGCCTTTCCCGGCGTCTCCGGCCCCGAGATGATGGACCGGAACCAGTGGGAGGCCTCGATGCACATGTCGGTCACGGTCATGGGCGTCGCGGAGAACCCGATGCGGCTCCGCATGGAGGAGGCGGCCGCGCTGGCGGGGCTCCGCTACATCGTCAACGTCGTGTACGACATCGAGCGCCGCGCCGTCGGCTGCGTCACCGGCGACGTCGTCGCGGCCCACCGGGCGGGCTGCGCGCGGGCCCGCGAAGTCTACGGCGCCCACCTTCCCACCCGGGCGGACATCGTGCTCATCGATTCCCACTCTGCCGACCGCGACTTCTGGCAATCGGCCAAAGGCGCCTATGCCGGCGACGTGGCCGTGAAGACCGGCGGCTCGCTCATTCTGGTGGCGCCCAACCCCGAGGGCGTCGCGAGCAATCACAAGAACGTGCTCGAGATCGGCTACCGGCCGCACGCGGAGCTGGTGAGCCTGGTGCAGGCAGGCGGCATGGAGGATCTGGTCGGCATCGCGATCCTGGCCGACGTGGCGCAGATCGTCGACCGCGCCGACTGCATCATGGTGTCGCCGGGCGTGAAGCCGGAAGAGGCGCGCCGGCTGGGGTTCCGCCACGCGGCGAGCGCCGCCGAGGCCCTCCGCATGGCGCGCGAGCGGCAGGGGCCGAAGGCGTCGATCGCGGTGCTCAGATACGGCGGCCACGTGCTGCCGATCGTGGACGACGAGGCGGCGGAGCTGGGCGCGGCCGCCGGCGCGCGGGAGGCGGCATGGCCGGCCTGACGATCGAGCGGGTTCAGCGCGAGTCGGCGCGGTTCGAGCGGCTTCGCGCCATCGACCGGCCGGCGGGCGGCCCGGTCGATCGCGACGGCCTCGCCCGCGCGCTCGCCGAGCGGGTGCGCGGCGAGGTCCGGTTCGACGATGGCAGCCGGGCGCTCTACGCGACCGATGGCTCGAACTACCGGCAGGCGCCCATCGGCGTCGTGCTGCCCCGAGACGTCGAGGACGTGGTGCACACGGTGGCGCTCGCGCGGGAGTTCGGCGCCCCGATCCTCTCGCGGGGCGGCGGCACCAGCCTGGCGGGCCAGTGCTGCAACGTCGCGGTGGTGATGGACTTCTCGAAGTACATGCACCGGGTCCTGGAGATCGATCCGTCGCGCCGTCTGGCCCGGGTCGAGCCCGGCTGCGTGCTCGACGACCTCCGGAACGCCGCGCAGGCGCACGGGCTCACGTTCGCCCCTGACCCGGCCACCCATACGCATTGCACGCTCGGCGGGATGCTCGGCAACAACTCGTGCGGCGTTCACTCGCTCCTGGCGGCGAAGCACGGCCTCGGGCTGCGCACGTCGGACAACACCGAGGCGCTCACGGTGCTCACGTACGACGGCGTCGGGCTCCGGGTGGGCGCGACGTCCGATCGCGAGCTCGAGGCACTGGCCAAGGGCGGCGGACGCCGGGGTGAGATCTACGGCAGGCTGCTCGCGCTGCGCGACCGCTACGAGACCGAGCTCCGGCACCGCATGCCCCATCTTCCCCGCCGCGTGTCGGGCTACAACCTGGACGAGCTCCTGCCCGAACACGGGTTCAACGTCGCCCGCGCGCTGGTGGGCAGCGAGAGCACCTGCGTCACGATTTTGGAAGCGACGCTGCGGCTGGTGCCCGACCCGAAGGCGCGCACGCTGGTCGTGCTCGGCTTCGCCAACGTGTACGACGCGGCGGATCGCGTCGGCGAGATCCTCCCGCTCAAGCCGACCGGTCTCGAAGGCATGGACCGCTGCCTGTTCGACTGGGTCCGCGCCAAAGGCGACGAGAACGCCGACATTTCCCTGCTTCCGCCGGGCGGCGGCTGGCTGCTGGTCGAGTTCGGGGGCGACTCGAAGGAGGACAGCGACCGTCAGGCGCACGCGCTGATGGACCAGCTCGGGCGCGGCGGCAACCCTCCGGCGATGAAGCTGTTCGACGACCCGGCCGACGAGCGGCGTATCTGGAAGGTGCGCGAGGGCGGGCTCGGCAGTACGGCCTGGGTGCCGGGACACCCCGATACCTGGGAAGGCTGGGAGGATTCGGCCGTACCGCCCGAGCGGATCGGCGGCTACCTGCGCCGGTTCAACGAGCTCCTTACGCGCTATGGCTACGAGACTGCCCTGTACGGCCACTTCGGCCAGGGCTGCGTCCACTGCCGCATCCCGTTCGACCTCTACACGGCCGACGGCGTGCGCACGTTCCGCGCCTTCCTCGACGAGGCCAGCGACCTGGTGCTCGAGTTCGGCGGGTCGCTCTCCGGCGAGCACGGCGACGGGCAATCGCGCGCCGAGCTGCTGCCCAAGATGTTTGGGCCCGAGCTCATGCAGGCGTTCCGGGAGTTCAAGGCGATCTGGGACCCGATGGGCCGCATGAACCCGGGCAAGGTGATCGACCCGCACGCCATCACCTCGAACCTCCGGCTCGGCCCCGACTACAACCCGCCGAACCCCGCCACCCATTTCCGCTATCCGGGCGACCGCGGCACCTTCGCGCGCGCGGCGCTCCGGTGCGTGGGCGTAGGCGAATGCCGGCGCGAGAGCGGGGGCGTGATGTGCCCGAGCTACATGGCCACCCGCGAGGAGATGCACTCCACCCGGGGCCGCGCGCGGCTCCTGTGGGAGATGCTGAACGGAGAGGTGATCGGCGACGGCTGGCGGAGCGAGCCCGTGAAGGAGGCGCTCGACCTGTGCCTCGCCTGCAAGGGCTGCAAGCACGACTGCCCCGTCAACGTGGACATGGCCACCTACAAGGCCGAGTTTCTGTCTCACTACTACGCTGGACGGCTGCGCCCGCGCCACGCGTACGCGTTCGGCTGGATTCATGGCTGGGCCCGGCTGGCGGGCGCGATGCCGGCGGTTGCGAACGCCGTGACCCACGCGCCGGTGCTGGGCACGCTGGCCGGCCGGGCGATCGGCATGGCGCCCGAGCGGCACGCGCCGGCCTTTGCCCCCGAGCGGTTCAAGCACTGGTTCCGGCGCCACCAGGCGCCCGCGGGCGCGCGCCGGTCCGTCGTCCTGTGGGCCGACACGTTCAACGACTTCTTTCACCCGGAGACCGCGCAGGCGGCGGTGCACGTCCTCGAGCGGGCGGGCTTCCGCGTGATCGTGCCGCGGCAGGAGCTCTGCTGCGGCCGTCCGCTGTACGACTACGGCTTCCTCGGCATGGCAAAGCGGCGGCTCCGCCGCATCCTGCGCACGCTCCGGCCGGCGATTCAGGCCGGCCTGCCCCTCGTGGTGCTCGAGCCGAGCTGCGCGTCGGTGTTTCGCGACGAGCTCACCAACCTGCTGCCGAACTACGAGGACGCGCGGCGGCTCTCGAATCAGACCTGCACCCTCGACGAAGCGCTGGCGCGTCACGCGCCGGATTTCCGCTGGCCGACCCTCCGGGGCCGCGCGGTCATCCAGGGGCACTGTCATCACAAGTCGGTGCTCGGGTTCGACGGCGAGCGTGCGCTCCTCGAGCGGATCGGGCTCGATCTCGAGGCGCCCGAGGCCGGCTGCTGCGGCATGGCGGGCGCGTTCGGGTTCGAGACCGGCGCCCACTACGACGTCTCGAAGACATGCGGCGAGCGGGCGCTGCTGCCCGCCGTGCGCCGGGCCGACGAAGCCACCTTGATCGTCGCCGACGGCTTCAGCTGCCGGGAGCAGATCGCGCAGGGCACGCAGCGCCGCGCGCTCCATCTGGCCCAGGTGCTCGAGCTCGCCCTGAAAAATGAGGACGGCACGACCCTCGAACGCCCGCCGGAGCACTCGCTGGTAGAGGAACGCCGGAAGGCGTCGCGTCGGGCGGCGGTGCGGGCCGGCCTCCTCGTCGGCGCGGCGGCCGCGGGCGGCGCGGCGCTGGCGCTGCGGAGGCGCGGTTGGTGAATGGCCGCACTCTTCTCCCCCCGGAGCAATCGGCTTTTTCGCGGCGCGCTCCTCGTCGCCGCCGTGCTCGTGGTCGCCATCCCGATCGGGATCATGGTCTGGGTGCGCACGCCGGCGGTGACCGGCCGGGGACGCGGCGCGAAGCAGCCGATACCCTTCGACCACCGCATTCACGTCACCGGACTCAGGATCGACTGCCGCTACTGCCACAACACTGTCGAGCGCGAGGCTTCCGCCGGCCTCCCCGCCACGACGACCTGCGTGTCGTGCCACAGCGCCTTGTGGCTCTCCGGACCGCTGTTCGCGCCGGTCCGCCGGAGCCTCGCGACCGATCGTCCGATCCCGTGGCAGCGGGTCGATCGGCTCCCCGACTTCGTGTACTTCAACCACGCGATCCACCTGAAGGGCGGCGTCGCGTGCGAGAGCTGCCATGGCCGCGTGGACCGGATGGCGGAGGTGCGTCAGGCCGCGCCGCTCACCATGAGCTGGTGCCTCGACTGCCACCGGAATCCCGAGCCGCGGCGCCGCCCCGCGGCGGCGGTCACCGCCATGGGCTGGCACTCCGACCCCGAGCCCGACCACCCTGTGCCGCTGAGCCCCGCCCGCCGCGCGGCGATCACGACCTGTACCGCATGCCACCGGTAACCCCAGCGTGACCGACCCGCAGGACCGTCCCCGCAGGCCCGAGGCCGACTTCGACCTTCCGCCCGATGTGCCGTTCGACCTGCGGGCCACCGCCGCGTCCGGCGAGCTCGGCCGCCGTGATTTCGTTCGGCTCCTCGGGGCCAGCATCGCGCTCGCCGGGTTGAGCGGCTGCGTGCGCCGCCCCCGCGAGCCCATCCTCCCGTACGTCACCCGTCCTCCGGGCGCTACGCCTACGGCCGCGCGACACTACGCCACCAGCATGACGCTCGACGGCTATGCGACGGGACTCCTGGTGGAGAGCCATACCGGCCGACCCACCAAGATCGAGGGCAACCCGGATCATCCGGCGAGCCTCGGCGCCGCCGGCGTGTTCGAGCAGGCCTCGCTGCTCGGGCTCTACGACCCCCAGCGTGCCCGCACCGTACGGTTCGGCGCGCGCCGGAGCGCATGGCAGGCGTTCGCGGGTGAGCTGGGCGAGGCTCCGATGCGAAAGGCCGCCGGTGCCCGCGGCGCGGGGCTGCACCTGCTGCTCGAGCCCACCGCCTCGCCGATCGTGCACGAGTTGCTGTCCCAGGTACGTGAGCGCTACCCCGAGGCCCACGTCCATTGGGACGCCCCGCTCGCCGGCGACGCCGCCCGGATCGGCAGCGCGTCGGCGTTCGGCCGGCCGGCGCATCCGGTGTACGACTTCACCCCCACCGACATCGTGCTCTCGTTCGACGCCGACGTGCTCGGCCCCGTGCCCTTCGGCCTGCGCTACGCCCATGACTTCGCCGAGAGCCGCCGCATCGGGAGCCCGTCGGACCGTATGAGCCGGCTCTACGTGATCGAGACAGCGCCGAGCGTCACCGGCGGCATGGCGGATCACCGCCTCGCGGTCCGGCCGAGCGACATTCCGCGGCTGGCGGCCGGCCTCGCGGCCCGCGTCGCGGCCTCCACGGAGCTCGGTTCCGTTCCCGCGGTGCCGGCGTCCGGGTACGACCGCTGGCTCGACGCCGTCGCTGCCGATCTCGTGGCCCATCGCGGTCGCGCGGCGCTCGTCGCGGGCGAGCGCCAGCCCGCCGAGGTGCACGCGATCGTGCACCTACTCAACCTGGCGCTCGACGGCGTGGGCCGCACGGTGCGCTACATCGAGCCGCCGGTCCCCGCGGCCGACTCCGGCACCGGACTCTCGGCGTTGGCCGAGGCGATTCGCGCGGGCAGCGTCGGCCGGCTCGTCATCCTCGAAGGCAATCCGGCCTACACCGCCCCGCCGGAGCTCGAGTTCGCCCGGCTGCTCGGCGGCCTCGCGGACTCGGCCTACCTCGGCCTCTACCGCAACGAGACCGCTCGAGCGTGCCGGTGGTTCATCCCGGGCCTGCACTACCTCGAGAGCTGGGGCGACGGCAAAGCGTGGGACGGGACCGTCTCGCCGGTGCAGCCGCTGGTGGATCCGTTGTTCGGCGGACACGCGCTGATCGAGGTGCTCGCCGGACTCGCGGGGGATGCGCGGAGGCCGCACGAGCTCGTCCGCGAGGCGTGGCGGACGCGCCGGAGCGCAGGCGGTGCGACATCGTGGGAGGAGGCGGTACAGCGCGGCGTTGTCGCGGGCAGCGCGGCGCCGAGCGTTCCCGTGAAGCCGGTCGGGAGTCTCGCGGCGGCGGTAGGCAGGGTCGGCCCGGACGGAGGCCCCGCGTCTTCGCTCGAGCTGATGCTCCCTCCGAGCGCCACGGTGCACGACGGTCGGTTCGCCAACAACCCGTGGCTCCAGGAGCTGCCCGACCCAGTCACCAAGCTCACCTGGGGGAACGCCGCACTCCTGAGCTCCGCCACCGCGTCGCGGCTGGGCGTCGAGTCGGAACACCTGCTGGAGATCACCTCCGGGGGGCGCAGCGTCACCGCGCCCGCGCTCGTCGTGCCCGGCCATGCCGACGGCGCCGTCACGCTGGCCCTCGGCTATGGGCGCGCCGGGGGCCGGGGAGAGGGCGACGAGGCTACCGCGGCCGGCGTCGGGGCGAACGCCTATCTCCTGCGCGGCGCGGCCGGCGCGGCCGGCGCATGGGCGGTCACCGGCATCGCAGTCCACCCCCTGGGCGGGAGCACTCGGCTCGCGGTGACGCAGGACCACTGGACCATGGACGGCAGGCCCATCGCGCTGCACGCGACGCTGGACGAGTATCGGCGCCGGCCCGAGGTGGCGCCGGGTGAGCGCGGCCGGCAGCTCTCGCTGTACGAACCGAAGCCGCCGCCCGAGCTGCCGCAATGGGCCATGGTGATCGATCTCGCCGCCTGCACCGGCTGCAGCGCGTGCGTGGTCGCCTGTCAGGCGGAAAACAACGTGCCGGTGGTCGGCCGGGAAGGCGTGCTCGACCGGCGCGAGATGCACTGGCTCCGGCTCGACCGATACTACGCCGGCACGGCGGAGGAGCCGGTGGCGCTGACGCAGCCAATGCTGTGCCAGCATTGCGAGAAGGCGCCCTGCGAGTACGTCTGCCCGGTGGCGGCCACGGTGCACAGCCCCGACGGCCTGAACGAGATGGTGTACAATCGCTGCGTCGGCACCCGGTTCTGCTCCAACAACTGCCCCTACAAGGTGCGCCGCTTCAACTGGTTCAACTACAACGCCGAGGTGAGCGAGACCGAGCGTCTGGCCAAGAATCCCGACGTCACCGTCCGGGCGCGCGGCGTCATGGAGAAGTGCACCTTCTGCGTGCAGCGCATCCGCGAGGCGGAGATCACAGCCGAGCTCGAGGGGCGGCCGGTCCGCCGCGGCGAGGTGCGTACCGCGTGCCAGCAGGCCTGCCCCACGCAGGCGATCACGTTCGGATCGCTGGCCGACCCCGGGGACGACGTGACGCGGCTGCGCGATCATCCGCGCGCCTACGAGGTGCTCCACGAGCTGGGCACCGAGCCGCGCGTCCGGTATCTGGCCCGCATCACCAACCCCAACCCGCGGCTCACGCCGCCGCGCGCGTGACGGCCGGCGCCGCCGCCGCCATCCCCCGCGAGCGAACGGCCGGGTCTCACCCGCTGATGGTGGGCCGTCCGGGCGACGCGACGCTCACCGACCGGCTCCTCGCCCCACTGCTGCGTGCCCCGCGCGGCTGGGGCTGGCTGCTCCTGCTGTCGGGGCTCGGCGCGCTCGCGATGTTCGGCGCGATGGGCTACACGGTCGCGCGCGGCATCGGCGTCTGGGGCAACAACATCCCGGTCGCCTGGGCGTTCGCGATCATCAACTTCGTCTGGTGGATCGGGATCGGGCACGCGGGCACGTTCATCTCCGCGTTCCTGCTGCTGCTGAACCAGCGCTGGCGCGCCTCGGTCAACCGGGTGGCCGAGGCGATGACGCTGTTCGCGCTGACCAACGCGGCGATGTTCCCCCTGCTCCACCTCGGCCGCCCCTGGTTCTTCTACTGGCTGCTCCCCTACCCCACGCGCTTCGGCATCTGGCCGCAGTTCCGGAGCGCGCTGCCGTGGGACGCCGCGGCGGTCGCCACCTACTTCACTGTGTCGCTGCTGTTCTGGTATCTCGGCCTGGTGCCCGATCTGGCCAGCGCCCGGGACCGCCTGCCGGGGCGGCTCCGGCGACGCATCTACGGGGTCCTCGCGCTCGGCTGGCGCGGCGGGGCCCGGCAGTGGCGCGAGTATCGGATGGGGTACCTCCTCCTCGCCGGGCTCGCCACGCCGCTGGTGATCTCGGTGCACAGCATCGTGAGCCTGGACTTCGCGATCGCCCAGCTGCCCGGCTGGCACTCGACCATCTTTCCGCCCTACTTCGTCGTCGGCGCCATCTACTCCGGGTTCGCGATGGTGCTGCTGCTGGTGATCCCGATCCGGCGGCTCTACGGTCTCGAAGACCTCATCACCACCCGGCACCTCGACAACATGGCGAAGCTCCTCCTCGCGATGGGCTGGCTCATGGCCTACGCCTACATCGTCGAGGCGTTCGTCGCATGGTACGGCGGCAGCCTGTATGAGCGGTACGCCCTGCTCGTCGCCCGCCCGCTCGGGCCTTACGCCTGGCTGTTCTGGCTGATGATCGCGTGCAACGTGCTCACGCCGCAGCTCTTCTGGTCGGCCCGGCTCCGCACCCGGACGCCGGTGCTGGTCGGCGGCTCGCTGCTGATCCTCGCGGGCATGTGGCTCGAGCGGTTCGTCATCATCGTCGCCTCGCTGAACCGTGACTTTCTCCCGTCGAGCTGGCACATCTACAAGCCCACCTGGGTGGATCTCACCATCCTCGGCGGCAGCATCAGCTTCTTCGTGTTTCTCTTCCTGCTGTTCGTGCGCTTCGCGCCGTTCATTCCGATCAGCGAGCTGCGCGAGCTCCGCCACGAGCTGGCCGGCGGAGAGCGCGCGCCATGAGCATCCGGCGCGGGCTGCTCGCGGAGCTGGACTCGGCCGGCGCGGTCGCCGCCGCGGCCGACGCGCTCCACGCGCTCGGCTACCGCGCGCTCGACACCTGGACCCCGCTGCCGTTGCCCGAGGTCGAGGAGCGGCTCGGGCTCCGGCGGAGCCGGCTCGGCCCGTACGCCTTCCTGGGCGGTCTGGCGGGCGCCATTCTCGGCTACGGCATCCAGTGGTATGCCGACGTCTGGGTCTTTCCGCTCCGGGTCGGCGGCCGGCCGCTGCACGCGGCGCCGGCCTTCATCCCGGCGACCTTCGAGGCGACGGTGCTGGTCGCCGCGTTCGTCGCCTTCCTCGGCGTGTTCGTGACGCTTCGGTTGCCCGAGCTGTGGCACCCGGTGTTCGAGATCGATGGGTTCGAGCGCGCGTCGGCCGATCGATTCTGGATCGGAGTCGGCGAGGACGACCCGTTGTTCGACCGCCGGCGGACCCGCGAGGACCTCGCCGCGCTGCACCCGCTCCGCATCGTCCCGGTCCCGGAACCGCCCCGATGAGCACGGCCCTCCGGCTGGTCATGATGTCGCTGGCGCTCGCCGGGTGCGGGCGGGCCCAGACCGACGTAGACCGCTGGCTGCAGCGGATGCACGACCAGCCGAAAGCCGGCGCCTATGGCGCCAGCGCGGCGTTCCCGGATGGCAAGGTGATGCAGTCGCCGCCCACGGGCACCATCGCTCGCGAGGATGTGCTCGAACCGTCGTCCGGTGTGGGCCGGGACTCGAGCGGCGGGTATGCCGCCAGCGTGCCGCTCGTGGTCACGGCCGACCTGCTGGCTCGCGGCCGGGAGCGGTTCCGGGTGCTGTGCGCCGCCTGCCATGGCGCGGGCGGCTTCGGCGGCAGCGTGGTCGCGGAGAACTGGGAGCCGCCCAGGCCGCCGTCGCTTCGCGCCGGGCCGGCCGCCGCGCTTCCTCCCGGGAGAGTGTACGAAGCCGTGCGCGACGGGTTCGGCCGGATGCCGTCCTACGCCGCGGACCTGACGGCGTCCGACCGCTGGGCGGTCGTGGCCTACGCGCTCAGCTTCCGCGGGCGGGAGCCTGCCGACTCCGCGGAACGGGATGACGCTAGGCGCGCCGCCGCACTGGCCCGGCGCGACTCGCTAGGCCCGGTGGTTGAGCCATGACGGCGGTAGCGGCGGAGAGCCGGCGACCCTGGCGGATCGGGCCGGCGATCGGCCTCGCCGGCCTCCTGCTCTCCGGCATCGGCTTCCTGGTCGATCCGCGGCAGGCGTACGCGTCCTGGCTCGCGGCCCTGGCGACCGGGCTCAGCACCGCGCTCGGCATCCTGCTCCTGATCGCGATCGCCTACGTGTCGGGTGCCCGCTGGTTCGATCCGCTCCGCGGGCTCGCGCTCGAGCTGGCCGGCACGGTGCCACTGTTCGGCCTGCTGTTCATCGTGCTGCTGCCCGGCCTGGGCCGACTCTACCCGTGGGCGCATCCGGGCGGATCACCCAACCCGGCCTGGCTCAACGTGCCCTGGTTCCTGGTACGCGCGGCCGTCTATTTCGCGATCTGGATCGCGCTGAGCGCTCTGTTTCGCCGGGGAGCCGGGGCGGCGCCCGATGCGGCGTCGGGAGCGCCATCGGCACGGGAGCGCGCGCTGGCCGCGGTCGCCCTGCCGATGCTCGGGCTCTCGCTCACGTTCGCGGCGTTCGACTGGCTCATGTCGCTCGAGCCCGGCTGGGTGTCGACCGTGTTCGGCGTG
>JAICJD010000123.1 GCA_025928645.1 Gemmatimonadales bacterium | reverse complement strand
TTCCCCGCCATCGAGTTCACGTTATCGGTGAGGTCCTTCCAGGTGCCGCCGACCCCGGTCACGCGCGCCTGGCCGCCCAGCTTGCCCTCGGTCCCCACCTCGCGGGCCACCCGGGTGACTTCGGAGGCGAACGAGCTCAGCTGATCGACCATCGTGTTGATGGTGTTCTTGAGCTCGAGGATCTCGCCCTGCACGTCGACCGTGATCTTCTTGGAGAGATCGCCGTTCGCCACCGCCGTGGTGACGTCCGCGTTGTTGCGTACCTGCGCGGTGAGTTTGTTGGCCATCGAGTTGACGTTGTCGGTGAGGTCCTTCCAGGTGCCGCCGACCCCGGTCACGCGCGCCTGGCCGCCCAGCTTGCCCTCGGTCCCGACTTCGCGCGCTACCCGGGTGACTTCGGAGGCGAACGAGCTCAGTTGGTCCACCATCGTGTTGATGGTGTCCTTGAGCTCGAGGATCTCCCCGCGCACGTCCACGGTGATCTTCTTCGAGAGGTCGCCGTTCGCGACGGCGGTGGTCACGTCGGCGATGTTGCGGACCTGGGCCGTCAGGTTGCCGGCCATCGAATTGACGTTGTCGGTCAGGTCCTTCCAGGTGCCGGCCACGCCCTTCACGTGGGCCTGCCCGCCCAGCTTCCCTTCGGTGCCCACCTCGCGGGCCACCCGGGTGACCTCCGATGCGAAGGAGTTGAGCTGGTCCACCATCGTGTTGATCGTGTTCTTGAGCTCCAGGATCTCACCCCGCACGTCCACCGTGATCTTCTTCGACAGGTCGCCATTGGCCACGGCCGTGGTGACCTCGGCGATGTTCCGCACCTGACCGGTCAGGTTTCCGGCCATGGAGTTGACGCTGTCGGTGAGGTCCTTCCACGTTCCGCCCACGCCCCGCACCTGCGCCTGGCCGCCCAGCTTGCCTTCGGTGCCCACCTCGCGCGCCACGCGCGTGACCTCGGAGGCAAAGGAGTTGAGCTGGTCCACCATGGTGTTGATCGTGTTCTTGAGCTCGAGGATCTCCCCCTTCACGTCCACCGTGATCTTCTTGTTGAGCTCCCCGCGGGCCACCGCGGTGGTCACCTCGGCGATGTTGCGGACCTGGGCCGTGAGGTTGCCCGCCATCGAGTTCACGTTGTCCGTGAGGTCTTTCCACGTGCCGGCCACGCCCTTCACCCGCGCCTGGCCGCCCAGCTTGCCTTCGGTGCCTACTTCGCGCGCCACGCGCGTGACCTCGGAGGCGAACGAGCTGAGCTGGTCCACCATCGAGTTCACCGTCTTCCCGATTCGCAGGAACTCGCCCATCAGGGGACGGCCTTCGATGTCGAGCGCCATCGTCTGCGACAGGTCGCCCTTGGCCACGGCGCCGATCACGCGCGCCACTTCGCTCGTCGGCTGCACCAGATCACCGATCAGCGTGTTGACCGAGTCCACCGAGGCGGCCCACGATCCTCCGGCGCCGGCCAGCGAGGCCCGCTGCGTGATGCGGCCCTCCTTGCCGACCGCCAGGCTCACGCGCTCGAGCTCCTTGGCCATGTGCTCGTTGAGCTCCGCGATCTCGTTCAGGGTATCGGCGATCTTGCCGGCGAGCCCGGTCTTGGCGACCGGCATGCGCACCGAGAAATCGCCCTTGCGAACCGCGGTGAGCACGCTCAGCAATTGCTCGAGATCGAGGGTCTCCGGCGCGGGGGCTCGATCGCGGGACAAGCGCTTCGCGGGTCGACCGTTGGGCGTGGTCGATGCGTTCGGCATAGACACTCCGGCGGGGAAAGGCTTGGACAGACGGGGACGACTCAGGCTATCATGACCAAAGTTACAATACTGTGAGCCTGATCACAGCCCAACCCTCTGTCGCGCCTCAGGTTGTGCGGTGAATCACCTCCTTCAGACAGGGTACATGATTCGGCGTCCGGCTCCGGCGGCACATTCATGACGAGGGAGCGCGGGGAAGCCGCGGCACGGCTGCGGATCCTCATCCTCGAGGACGTTCCCATGGACGCGGAGCTCGTCGAATACGAGCTCCGGCGCTCGAGCATCCCCTTCGAGGCGCGGCGGGTGGACACGCGCGAGGGCTTTCTCAGCGAGCTCGACGTGTTCCACCCCGATCTCATCCTCTCCGACTACACGCTCCCCCGATTCGACGGCATGGCGGCGCTGGATCTCGCCCGCGAGCGGGCGCCCACCGTGCCTTTCCTCATCGTCACCGGCTCGGTCAACGAGGAGACGGCGGTCGGCTGCATGAAGGCCGGCGCCACCGACTACCTCCTCAAGAGCAACCTCGCCCGCATCGGGCCCGCCATCGAGGCCGCGCTCGCCCGGGTCCAGTCCCGCACCGAAAAAGCGCGGGCGGAGGAAGCGCTCCGCCGCTCCGAGGCCAACCTGCGGGCCATCTTCAACACCAGCCTCCAGGCCTTCGTCCTGATCGATCGGGACGGCACCATCCAGGCCTTGAACCCGACGGCACAGGAGTGGAGCGAGCGCGTCCTCGGGCGCCGGGTCGCCGAAGGCGAAAGCATCCACGGCTTCATCCCCGAGGCGGGCGAGGGCTTCCGCCGCGCGCTCGCGGGCGAGGTGGCGTGCGTGGAACGGTGTCTCCGCGGCAAGGACGGCGTCGAGCGCTGGTACGAGACCACCCACGCGCCGGTGGTGGACGAGACGGGCGCGCTCATCGGCGTCTGTCTCAACGCGCGGGACGTGAGCGAGCGCCGCGAAGCGGAGCAGGCGCTCCGCGAGAGCGAGGCCCGCTACCGCGACCTGTTCGACAACGCGAGCGACCTGGTCTGCACCACCACCCTGGACGGCAGCTTTCTCTATGTGAACCCGGCCTGGCACGAAGCGCTCGGCCACTCCGACGAGACCCTGGCCCGTCTCACCTTCCTCGACCTGGTGCACCCGGACAGCCGCGAGCGCTACCAGGAGGTGGTGGAGCGGGCCGCGGCCGGCGAAACGCTGGGGCACGTCGATCTGGTGCTGCTCACCGCCGGCGGCGCGAGTCTGACCGTCGAGGGCAACATCAGCTGCACCGCCGATGGCGCGCCCGCCCGGCTCCGCGGCATCTACCGGGACGTCACCGAGCGCAAGCGCGTGGACGAGCAGCTTCGCCGCGCCGAACGCATGCAGGCGGCCGGCCGGCTCGCCGGCGGCGTGGCCCACGAGGTCAACAACATGATGACGGGCGTCATCGGGTTCAGCGAGTTCCTGATGCGCAGCCTCGAGCCCGCCGATCCGCGCCGCGCCGAGGTCGACGAGATCATCAAGGCCGGCGCGCGCGCCGCCGATGTCACGCGCCAGCTGCTGGCGTTCACGCGGCAGCAGTTCCTGCGGCCCGAAGTGCTCGATGTCAACACGGTCGTCCGCGAGCACGAGAAGATGCTGCGCCGGGTGCTCGGCGAGGATCACCGGCTCGAGCTGACGCTGGCCGCCGACGCCGGCGACATCCGGGCCGACCGCGGCCAGCTCGAGCAGGTCCTGGTGAACCTGATGCTCAACGCGCGCGACGCCATGCCCGGCCGCGGCGCGGTGACCGTCGCCACCCGGCAGGTCACCCTGGATGATGCGTACGTCGCCGCGCACGACGGCGTGCAGATCCCTCGTGGCAGCTACGTGCAGCTCACGCTGAGCGACACCGGCATCGGCATGGATCGCGAGACGCAGGCGCGCATATTCGAGCCGTTTTTCACGACGAAGCCGGTCGGCCAGGGCACGGGGCTCGGACTCTCGACGGTGTACGGCATCGTGAAGCAGAGCGAGGGGTTCATCTGGGTGTACACGGAGCCGGGGCTCGGCACCACGTTCAAGATCTATCTGCCCCGCGTGGGCGCCGCGCACCCGATGGTGCCGCAAGGCGGGCAATGGCCGGCCGCGCGCGGCGGGTCCGAGACGATCCTGATCGTCGAGGACGAGGAGATGGTGCGGACGCTCGCAAGCCGCAGCTTGCGCGGGCACGGCTACCACGTGCTGGAGGCGCGCCACGGGCTGGACGCGCTGCGCCAGCTCGAGCTCAACTCGAACGGCGTGGACCTGGTCATTTCGGATGTGGTGATGCCCGAGATGGGCGGCCGCGAGCTGGCGCAGCGGATCGCCGCGCTGCGCCCCTCGTTGCCGGTGCTGTTCATGTCCGGATATACGGGAGAAGACGTGATCGAGCGGGGCCTGCTTGACGCCGGAGCCCCCTTCCAGCAGAAGCCGTTCGCGCCCGACAGCCTGGCGAGAAAGGTGCGCGAGATGCTCGACGCCGGCCGCTCGGCCGCCGCGCCGAGTCTCCGCTAGGCGCTGCTGCCGGCGCTCGCCGAGTGGCTCTCCTTGGGCGCCGGCCGGAACTCGAGATGGTCCGCCCGCAGAATCAGGTAGCCCCTCGGCGTGGCCAGACGGGTCAGGCGCTCCCCCGCCATGTTCACCATCCGCTGGGTCACGCCGGGAAAGATCGGAGCGACCTCGTACCAGATCGACGCTGTCAAATCGGGGTATTTCCGCTGGTGCTCGGATCTGAGACGGGCCTGCACGCCGGCCATCGAGTCTCCTGGGCGCGGGACGCCACCAATCTACACGGCGCCCCCCGGCCCCGACACCCGTCCAATGGACATTCCGCGGCCGCCTGTGTAGTGTGCAGGCGAATGGATGTTCGTGGCATCCATCCCCCCTTCTCGGACTAGCCAAGCACAGATGCCGGATTTCCCGGTCGCGCCGCCGGTCATGGCCGGCTCCGCCAACTGTCTGATCGTCGATGACGAGCCCAGCGTGCGGCGCTCGCTTGTGCGCATGCTGCAGGCCCAGGGCTTCACCTGCTTCGAAGCCGGGAGCGGCCGCGAGGCGCTGACGATGCTGGGGCGCATCGGCGAGGCGCCGCTCGTCATTTCGGACATGCGGATGCCCGAGCTGGACGGCATCGGCCTGCTCGAGGCGGTCCGCCGGGAGTATCCCGATACCTCGGTCATCATGCTCACCGGCATGAGCGAGACCACCACCGCGGTGGACTGCCTCCATATGGGCGCCGCCGACTTCCTGCTCAAGCCCATCTCGGTAAGCGAGCTCCAGGCGCGCGTCTCACGCGTGCTCGAGAAGCGCGCCCTCGTGCTGCAGAACCGCTTCTACCAGGAGAACCTCGAGCGGCAGGTGCGGGAGCAGGCCCAGCGCATCCAGGAGCTGTTCCTGCAAGGCGTGCAGATGCTCGCCCGCGCGCTCGAGGCCAAGGACGCCTATACCCGCGGCCATTCCATCCGGGTGAGCCAGTACGCGGTCGGTACCGCCAGTCGGCTTGGCTTCGCGGGCGCCGGCCTCGACGGCATCCGGCTCGGCGGTGAGCTCCACGACATCGGGAAGATCGGGACGCGTGAGGCGGTGCTCCACAAGCCGGGGCACCTCACGGCCGACGAGTTCCGCCAGATCACCGAGCACCCCGTGCTCGGCGAGCGCATGCTGCTGCCCCTCGCGCAGGAGTCGCCCGACGTGCTGCGGATCGTCCGCTCGCACCACGAGCGGCTCGACGGCCGCGGCTTCCCCGACGGGCTCCGGGGCGAGAACATCCCGATCGAGGCCCGCATCGTCGCCGTGGCCGACGCCTTCGACGCGATGACCACCGAGCGCCCCTACCGCGACTCCCGGCCCCCTGACGCGGCCGTGGCCGAGCTCCGCCGCGTGGCCGGGACCCAGCTCGATCCAGACGCGGTCGAGGCGTTCGTCTCCGCCTTCCCCGACCCGGCCACCCTTCCGCTGTCGGCCTGACGGGCCCGGCGCATCCCGCGCGCCGCCATGCGCTATTTGGATGATTTGCCCTTGTGCTTGTATCCGGGCTTGCGCGCGCCCGACTCGAACGGCAGGTCCCCGGCGTGCCGCATCCTGGCCCGCGCCTTCTCCGCGATCTCCGCGTAGTACTTCCGGAAGGCGTCCAGCTCCTCCTCCGTCAGGTCCTCCAGGTCGGCCATCGCCGTCTCCGCGCCTTTGACGGCCCGCAGCAGCTCGTCGAGCTTGATCTGCATCGCGATGCTGTCGCGATTCTGGGTGTTCTGGATCAGAAACACCATCAGGAAGGTCACGATCGTGGTGCCCGTGTTGATGACGAGCTGCCAGGTGTCGCTGTAGTGGAAGAGCGGGCCGGTCACCGCCCACACGGCGATCACCAGCACGGCGAGGCCGAAGGTGACGGGATGCCCCGATTTCCGGGCCGTCGCCTTGGCCAACTGCGCGAACTGCTCGCCGATGGACATGTGGCGAAAGTGTAGGGGGAGAGGTCGGGGGCCGCTGTGCCGCGCCTCACGAGGCGCGCGTGGCTAGAGCAGGCCCCTCCGCTTGAGCTGATGATACCGGGCCACCACCATCTCGCCGGCCGCGGCGGGCGGCACGTCGAGCACCATGACGCCGCGCCCGCGCATCTCCGCGAGCGCCGCCTCCCGCGCACCCAGCAGCTCCTCCGCGGCCGCGCGCTCGAACGCCTGCGAGACGGCGTCCGGCCGCCGCGTGGCCACCGCCTCGAGCGCGGGGTCCCGGAGCGTCACGGCGAGCGGGAGGTGACGCGGCCGGAGCGTCCCCGCGTGCGCCACCAGCGCGTCGCTCGCGGTCCGGTCGATCACGTCGGTGAAGAGGACGGTGAGCGCGCGCTTCCGGTTGTGGGCGGCGAGGTAGCGAAAGGCGCCCGGATAGTCCGATTCGACCAGGCGGCCTTCGGCGTGGGCCAGGCCGTCGAGCACGGCTCGAAGGGCCCGCCGCCCGCGGCCGGGCGCCACGTAGCGCTGCACGGTGTCCGCGAAGATCATAAGCCCGACGTTGTCGTCGTGCTCCACGGCCGCCCGCGCGAGCTGCAGCGCGGCCACGATCACCGCCTCGAGCCGCGGCATGCCGTCCAGCTCGGCCGTGAGCATGCGGCCGGCGTCGATCACGATCAGCACCTGCTGGCGGCGCTCGTCCTCGTACTGCCGCGCGATCGGCTTGTCGCGCCGCGCGGTGGCCTTCCAGTCGATGATGCGCGTCTCGTCGCCCGGCACCCATTCGCGGAGTCCCTCGAACAAACGGCCCTCGCCGGGCCGGCGGATCGCCCGGAGCCCGGCCTCGCGCCGCCGCGCCAACTGAAGCGGCAGCGCGCGGAGGTCGGTATCGGGAACCGTGGGGTACACCGTCGCCGACCAGGGCAACGTCACGGTGTCCTGTCGCCAGGCGAGCCCGAGAGGCCCCAGCACCCGCACCGCCAGGTCGCCCCCGGCGCCCGCGCCCCGCCGCCGCGGCACGAGCTCGAGCCGCTCGTCGAGCCCGACACCGGGGGGCACGTGGAGGCGGCGCGTCGGGGCGTCCGCGCCGCCGAGCGGGTCGGGCAGCCGTTCGCGCACGATGAGCCAGAGGGGCCGGCGCGCCCCATGCTGCCAGCGGTAGCGGATCACCGCGGCGCGCCCGACCCCGAACGCGGTTGGCGCCACGCGCGTGACCCGCAGCCGCCGCGGGGCCGCCGCCGCGAGCGCGTCCGCCGCGAAGGCGGCGAGCCACAGCAGATCGGCGGCCGGCAGCAGTCCCGATGCCCAGCGCGCGACCAGCGCGAGCGGGGCCATCAGCGCCAGCAGTGCCGCCCCGATCAGCCAGCGGCGGGATGGCACCACCCTCACCGCGGCGCCTCGACCTTCTCGATGATGCCCTGAAGCGCCGTGTCGGCGGTGATGCCTTCGAGCTCGAGCTCGGGCGCCACCGAGACGCGGTGGCGCAGCACGGCCGGGGCGAGCGCCTTCACGTCGTCCGGCACGAGGTAGGGGCGTCCGTCGAGGAGGGCGGCGGCCTGCGCCATCTTGAGCAGCGCAATGCTGCCCCGGGGCGACGCTCCGAGGGTGAGCACCGGCGAGGTCCGCGTCGCCCGCACGATCGCCGTGATGTACCCGACCAGGCTGGGCTCTACCCGCACCCGGCGCGCGGCCTCGCGCAGTCCGGCGAGCGCCCGTCCGTCGGCCACCAGCGGGACGCCGTAGCTTGCCGGCATGTCCGCCTCGAACCCACCCAGGACGCGGCGCAGGATCCCCTGCTCCACGGTGTCCTCCGGATACCCAACCAGCACCTTCACGATGAACCGGTCCAGTTCGGCCTCGGGCAGCGGGTAGGTGCCCTCGAACTCGATGGGGTTCTGGGTGGCGAAGACGGTGAAGCTCTCCGGGAGCACGTGCGACGTGCCGTCCACCGTCACGCGCCGCTCCTGCATCGCCTCGAGCAGCGCGGCCTGGGTCTTGGCGGGCGCGCGGTTGATCTCGTCGCCGAGGACGAGGTCCCCGAAGATCGGCCCCGGCCGAAAGGTGAACGCGCCGGGCCCGGTGAGCAGGCTCACGCCGGTGATGTCGGAAGGCATCAGGTCGGGCGTGAACTGGATGCGGCGGAACTCGAGGCCGAGCGCCAGGGCCAGCGCGCGCACCAGGAGGGTCTTCGCGGTGCCCGGCACTCCTTCCAACAGCACGTGACCCCGCGCGAGCAGCGCCGCCACCGACTCGCGCACCGCGGCCGGTTGCCCGAGCACGACGCCCTCGAGCGCTTCGACCAGGCGGCGCGCTGCCTCGGCGTGGACCCCGGCTTCGTCTCCCTCGAGCGGTGTCGGAACGGCGGTCATGTCGGCGTCAGCTCCTCCCAGAGTGTGTCGGCGGCGTCGGCCGCGCGGAGGACATCTTCGCTGGTGGCGGGCCGGCGGCTCACCGCCGCGAGCGTCTCGAGCGCGGCCCGGGCGGCCGGGGTGCGCACGGCGGGCGCAAGGCCGTCGAGCCAGCCAGCGAGCTCGCCGCGGCCCGGCCGCGCCACGGGTGCCAGGCGGCGCCGAAGCCCCTGCACGATGAGACGCACCGCCACATCGTGGCCCCGCGCGGCGGCCAGCGCCGTCGCCAGCGCGCGCACGTGCTCCAGGGGCGAGCGGCGCCGGCGCTCGATGCCCGAGCGGATCGGCCCGAACCGCACGCCCGCCGCGAGCAACGCGAGAACGCCGGCTCCCGCCAGCTGGAGCACCATCCACCCCCACGGCGAGCGGAGCGTCCAGCCGATCGCCGCGCCCCCAAGGCTCCGGGACGCGTCGAAGCCGTGATGGTACTCGTCCACCACGACATGCCGGTACCGCGGCACCACGAGGCGGAGGGCGAACGGGCCCGCCGCGGTCTCCCGCAGCGCGCGGTTGGCGAACAGCCGGTCGTCGGCCACGAGGGTGAACGTCCGCCCGTCCGCGAGCCTCGACCGAACGGCAACCGGGCTCCCGCCCCGGGTGCGGAGCAGCGTGTCCTCGCGGCGCACGTCTGGAACGGTGCAGCGCACCGGCGCGGAGTCCTCCACGTCCGAGGAATCGACCACCTCGCCCCCGGGCCCACGCTCGAGCACGGCCCGCACCGGCGGGAAAAGACCTGAGGCGCCCGGCGGAGGCACGACGCGCGCGAAATCGGCCCCATGCATCCGGACGTTCCAACCCAGGCATCGCATCGCCGCCGAAGCCCGGGGGCCCGCGAGCAGCAGGTCGCTCTCGAGACCGGCCACCCTCGCTCCCTCGCTCGAGGACAACGGCGTGGTCGGGCCCAGGAACGCGGTGAGCGTCTCGCGGCCGCCGGCCGGCGTGAGCGTGCCGAGCGGCCGCTCGAATGGCTCCACGCGCACGCCCAGCCGCGCGAGCGCGTCCGCGAAGCCCCGGGCTCCCGACGGGCCGGCGAGCAGGGTGGAGCGGCGCGGGTCGGCGTCGGTCTGGCGGCCGCGACGCGCTCCGATCATGCCGGCCGCGAGAGCGAGCGCGGCCACGAGGGCGGCGCCCAGGGCGAGCTCAGTGCGCTGGTGCATGCCAGGGGCGGCCGAGGTCGTCGCGCCAGCGGCGGTATTCGTCGGCGCCCATCGGGCGGCCGCCGAAGGCATGGACGTACAGCGTGCGCACCAGGCCGCCGAGCCGCTCCCGGTCGGGGTCCGCGAGCCGCGCCTCGCGGGCGCACTCGGCGGGCGTCTTGCTCGCGTGGTATCGGAGCAGCCCCTGCCGGTCGAGCGTGAGCGCCAATCCCACGAACGCCAGCTGCAGCGCCTCCGCGGTACGCCCCGCGGCCGCGGCACGATCGGCCGCGGCGAAGTACCACCCGGCGTCGCGCGTTTCCGGCTGGGCGGCCGGGGCGCGCACCTCGGAAGGGGGGGCCGCTCCCCTCAGCGTCCGCCAGACGACCCAGGCGCCGTGGGCGAGCGCCAGGATGAGCACGAGAAGCAGCGCGAACACGAAGAGGCGGAAGGCCGCCGGGTTGCCGGTACGGAGCGCTTCGACCCACTCGATCAGGCGGCGCCAGGAGTCGCGGAGGAACCTGACCGGGAAGGGCTCGTCCACCCAGCGGTACGCCGGCGACGCGAACACGCTGTCGAGCACCGCCCGCAGGATGTCGGGCGTCGGGTCGGGCGGCGCGCCGGCACCGATCACCGGCTCAGGCCGTCTGCAGCGACGTGGCCAGGAGCTCCAGGTCGAATCCTTCCTTGCGGACCCGCAGATCGTAGTAGGCCACGGTGAGGACGCAGTAGAACAGCGGGTAGATGAAGATCTGCACGATGCCCGCCAGGGCGAGCGCGGCGATCGTCGTGCTCGACGCCGCTCCCGTCACGGCGCTCGAGCCGCCACGGGAGAGCAGGAAGGTGAGCACGCCGGTGATCGCGAAGAACGGCACGTAGAGCAGGACGAGCAGCGTGACGCCGAGCGCGAACAGGCGCCACCGTGCGCCCCGCGTGAGCTCCCACGAGCGGCTGAGCGCCGCGCTGGCGCTGCGCCCGGGCTCGAGCACCACGGCGGGGATCGCCAGCGCCAGGCCGACGCCGAGGACGATGCCCGGGATGAGGAAGAAGAGAAACCCGAGCCCGACGATGAAGGCCATGAGGAACGAGCAGAGCAGGATGCGGCCCATGTACGGAGTCGCCCGCGCGAGCGCCTCCCGCGCCGAGAGCGGCCGCCCGAGATAGCTCTCGGAGACGATGAAGACCGTGGCGCCGGTCGCGACCAGGCTCAGGACCACCGTGCTGAGCAGATACACCAGCAGCAACGGAATGCTGCTGAACACGCCGCCCCCGGCCTCGAGGAACAGTCGGAGCACCAGCGGCAGGCCGGTACAGATGACGGCCACCGTGGCCAGGGCCGCGAAGTGCCGGCGGTACAGCGAAAACGAAGTGTCCAGGATCTCGCCCACGCTGAGCGGGCGGAGAGCGGGGGGCGGCATGAGCGAAAAGATATTACAATCGCCCCATGCCCGCGCCGCCCCCGCCCCCGCCCCCCGCGTTGCCGGACTACCGCCAGCACCTCGAGATCGAGACCCCCGAGCACGTGGTGCTCGATTTGGAGATCGCCGGCCTCGGCTCGCGGGCGCTTGCCGCGGTGCTGGACATGGCCATCCTCATCGGAGCGGCGCTGGCCGTGCTCCTCGTCGCCTGGATTCTGTCGACCTTCGGGATGAGCCTG
>JAICJD010000064.1 GCA_025928645.1 Gemmatimonadales bacterium | reverse complement strand
GGTCGGGCTACGAAACACCTGGGGCTTCGATCTGTCGGCCGCCTGCTCCGGGTTCCTGTACGCGCTGACGACCGGCGCCCAGATCGTGGCCGCGGGGGCGCACCAGCGGGTGATCGTGGTCGGGGCGGACCTCATGAGCGCGATCATCGACCCGCTCGATCGCACCACGGCGGTGCTCTTCGGCGACGGCGCGGGCGCCGTGCTGCTGGAGCCCGCGGAGGACGGCTTCGGCCTGCTCGATTTCTACCACCGAGTGGACGGCAGCGGCCGGGAAGAGCTGCAGATGCCGGCCGGCGGGAGCTACCGCCCGGCGAGCCACGCGACGGTGGACGGACGGGAGCACTACCTGAAACAGAACGGCAAGGTCGTCTTCAAGTTCGCCGTCTCGCAGATGGCCGGGTGCATCACGACCCTGCTGGAGCGGCACGGTCTGTCGCCCCAGGACGTCGCCATGGTGATTCCGCATCAGGCGAACCAGCGGATCCTGGACGCCACAGCGGAGCGCCTGGGGCTGCCCGAAGGCCGCATGGCCTCGGTGATCGGCCGATACGGCAACACGACGGCCGCCACCCTGCCGCTGGCGCTGGAGGACGTGGTCCGCGCCGGCCGGGTGAAGCGAGGCGACTTGATCGTGTTCGTGGCGGTCGGGGCAGGCTTTACCGTCGGCGCGACCCTGGTGCGCTGGCAGTAGCCGCTACGCCCGCGAGAACTCCGCAGCATCGATCGCCGCCACATCCTCGGGCGTGAGCGTGACCGACGCCGCGCCGACCCCGTCCCGCGCGTGCTCCACGGTGCGCGCGCTCGGAATCACGATCACCGCCGGTGACTGCGCCAGCACCCAGGCCAGGACGACCGCGTGCGGGGAGACGCCGAGCCGCTGTGCGATGCCGGCGACGACCGGATGTCCGGGCAGCTTGCGGTTGAGCCGCCCGCCGCCGGTCGGGCTGTAGGCCAGAAACCCGATCCCCTGCTCCGCGCACAGCCGGACGACGCCGCCCGCGAGCGCCTCGCGGAAGAAGGGGTTGAGCCGGTTCTGCACCGAGGCGATCGGCACGACCGCCTGGGCCTCGCGAACCTGCTCGGCGCTGACGTTCGAGAGGCCGACCCACCGGATCTTTCCCGCGTCGCGGAGCCGCGCCAGCTCGCCCACGCTCTCGAGGAACGGCACCCGCGGATCGGGCGCGTGAAGCTGGTACAGGTCGATCCGATCCACGCCGAGCGCGCCGAGCGACCGCTCGCAGGCCGCGCGAAGCTGGGCCGGCCTGGCGTCGTTCTCCCAGCGTCCCGCCGGACGCGCCAGGCCGCCCTTGGTGGCCACCAGCACTCCACCACGGTCTCCCGACCAGCCCTCGAGCGCGCGGGCGATCAGCCGCTCGTTGTGGCCGATGTCGTGCTGATCCAGACAGTAGACGTCGGCGGTGTCGACCAACGTGACGCCCGCGTCGAACGCCGCATGCAGCACGCGAAGCGCCTGCGCTTCGGGTGGGCGTCCCTCGATCGACAGGTGCATGCCGCCGTAGCCGACCTCGGTGACGGCCGGCGCGCCGGCGCCGAGGGCCCGCGGCTTCACTCGACGTCCAGCGCGTCGCGCAGGAAGCGGAGCAGGTCGGTATGAACCTCGTAGTAGATGGCCATCGCGTGGCCCGCGCCGGGAACAAGGCGGGCGGTGATATGCGCCAACCCATCGCTCCAGCGGCGCACGTTCGCGCCGCCTTCGAACGGGTCGTCGGTGGAGGACGCGAGGAAATAGGGAATCGCCAGCTGTTCGAGCGTCCGCCGAATCCGGTCGGCGCCGTCCGGTCCGAACGCCGGCGCGCCCGCGGCGCCGAGGGTGGCGACGCCGCGAAGGCCCGCGATGGCCGGCGCGGCGAGTAACGCACCGGAGCCGCCCACGCTCGCGCCGACCAGCACGAGCCGCGACGGGTCGATGAAGTTCTGGAAGGCGCCCCAGCTCGCCACCCGCAGGATGTCGTTCTCGATCCGGCCGAACGCCACCCGCTGCGCGCTCGAGACGAACGCCGCGCCGAACGCGTCCAGGCCGAGCCCCTCGGGCGTGTCGACGACGACCGGGCCGTGCGGGCCCAGGATGGAGGCGCCGTGGCCGCGCTCGTCGAAGGCGAGCGTGGCGATCTCGGCGGCGAGCAGCTCGCGCACCAGCGGCGCGAAGCTGTCGCGCGTCGAGGGGTACTGATGGGCGAGGACCGCCAGCGGGTATACGGTGCCCGGGCGGCCGGACGGATAGGTAAGCGTGCCCTTGAGAACGAGCCCATCGGCCGCCGGCACCGACATGTCGAGCGCGGCGAGCATCAGGCCAGTCCGAGCTGCCTCGTCAGGCGGCGCCAGTCTTCGGCACTCACCACGCCTTCCTGCAACAGCGGCGTCAGCGTGGCGAGGATTTCCGCGCGCGTGCCGTCGATGCGGCGGTCCCGGAGCTCGCTGATCATGCGCGAGAACCGGTGCTCGTACTCGTCGGGCTTGATGTTCGCGCTCGCGCGCAGGCCGCTGAGCTTGCGCAGCTCCTCCGCGACCCGCGCGGGGGTGATCGGCTTGAGGCTCCCGCTCGGCTGGTCCGCCATGTCGTACCTCGTGCGGTGGGTGATGGAGACGCCGCTGTCCGCTGGATTATGTCCCTTGCCGGCGTGCCGCGTCCAGGGTCATCGTCGGGTCGGCCCCGGTCCAGGTCACGTCCGCGGTTGGACCGTAGGTCGGAGGCACCCGATCCTCCAGCAGCCGGAGCGCGAGACCCACCTGGGCCCGGTGATGCGCGGTGTGAAGGATGCGGCGCCAGGCGACCCAGATCCGCTGCCGCCGGACATCGAAGAACGGGACGTCCGCCAGCCAGTACGCCTCGTCACCCGCCGCGAGCGGCGTCAGGCGCGGCGTTGACTGGGCGACCAGGCGCTCGATGTAGGCGGACACGGCCGGAGCGTCACCCGGCGGCAGGAGCGAGTCCACCGGCGGCTCCGTGAAGCCGAGAAACTCGGCAAAGAACCGCCGCTCGCTCAGCAGTTGGTGCGCGAACACCTGGCGCACCGAGCTGCTCCGCGGATGGGGCCGGAAATCGAGCTGGTCGTCACGGACCTCGTGCCAGACTCCGGCGGTCTTGTTGATCTCCGACACGTAGGTGTCCACCAGGTGCTGCAGGAGGGGAAGCGCCGCTCGAGGAACGGCGGACTCGGGGATGAACACGTGCTCGTACCGCATGGCCATACCATCCTCGCCCGAGCGGGTTGCGGGACCTTCGCTCCGGAGTATAGCCCTCAGAGCACGGGAATGCCGATGGCGCCGCTCGCGCCGCGCCCCTGGCCCGACGACGCGACGGGGGCACGCTCTCCACTTTCAGAGCATGCCCCCGTCTGCTGCCCGCGCCCGCACCCGTTCTCGAGCGACGGCGGTGTGCCGCCGGCGACGGCTCCGGCTAGGCGTCCACCACCGCCGTGGGCGTGACGGCGCCCTCGTCCCGCTCACCCGTGCGGATCCGGTGCACCTGGTTCACGTCCAGGACGAACACCTTGCCGTCGCCGACCTCGCCCGTCCTCGCCGAGGCCAGGATGGCGCGCACCGTGATGTCCACGAACGGCTCGGAGACGCCGATCTCGAGGCGGACCTTTTCCTGCAACTCCATCTTGACCGTGGTGCCGCGGTAGGTCTCGACCCGATCGGTTTCCCCGCCGTGTCCCATGACGCGGGAGACGGTGAGCCCCGTGACCTCCGCGCGATACAGAGCCTCGAGCACCTCGTTGAGGCGCTCGGGCCGGATGATGGCGACGATGAGCTTCATGGCGATCTCCTCCGGCCTCAGCGGGCCGCGGGCTGGGGTGCGAGCGCGGGCGCCGTGACGCCGGCGGGAACCGCATCCGGCATGACCAGAATGGACCCTTCCCCGCTGGAGTAGGCCTCCTCACCATGCTGGGTGACGTCGAGTCCGAGGCCCTCCGCGCGCGGGACCGCCCGAAGCGAAGTGACCAGCGCCAGCAACTTGAGGATCACGAACGTGCCCGCGGCCGCGTACACCACCGAGACCGCGACACCCAGTGCCTGGGTAGCCAGCTGGCCGGCGTTGCCCGCGAGCAGCCCGTCGTTGCCGGCGGCGTTCCAGGCCTTCGAGGCGAAGACGCCGGTCAGCAGCGCGCCGGTGATGCCTCCGATCCCATGGCCGGCGAAGACATCGAGCGAGTCGTCCAGCCGGGTCCGCGAGCGGGCAACGATGGCGAAGTAGCTCGGGAAGGCCGCAAGGGCGCCGAGCACCAGCGCGCTGGCCGGGCTGATGAACCCGGCGGCGGGGGTGATCGCGACCAGACCGATCACGATGCCCGTGGCGCCGCCGACGGCCGTGGCGCGCCCGGTGCGGAAGTAGTCCAGCAGCACCCAGACGACCAACGTGGCCATGGGCGCGAGAAACGTGTTGGTGAAGGCGACCGCGGCGAGCTCGTTGGCCGCGAGAGCACTCCCGCCGTTGAAGCCGAACCAGCCGAACCAGAGCAGCCCCGCGCCCAGCAGCACGAACGGCACGTTATGCGGGAGGATGGCCTGCCGCCCGTAGTCCTTGCGAACGCCGAGCACCATGGCGGCGACCAGCGCGGACACGCCGGCGTTGATGTGGACCACCGTGCCGCCCGCGAAGTCCAGCACGCCCCGGTTCATGAGCCAGCCCCCGCCCCAGACCCAGTGCGCGACCGGCGCATACACCAGCACGGTCCACAGCGCGATGAAGGCCAGATACGGGCCGAAGCGCATGCGCTCGACCACCGCGCCGGAAATGAGCGCGGCCGTGATGATCGCGAACGTGCCCTGGTACGCCATGAACAGGACGTGCGGGATGGTGCCCTTGGCCTCGGTGCCCACGCCGGCGAGGAGCGCGTTCCCGAGCCCTCCAAGCCAGTCGTTGCCCTGCGAGAAGGCGAGGCTGTACGCCAGGAGCGCCCAGACCACGCCGACGGCGCCCAGGGCCACGAAGCTCATCATCATGGTGTTGAGCGAGTTCTTCGAGCGGACGAGCCCGCCGTAGAAGAACGCGAGCGCCGGGGTCATGAGCAGCACCAGGGCGGTGGACACGAGCATCCATGCCGTGTCGGCCGGAACGACGGCGGGCGCCGCGCTCTGAAGGGCGAGCAGGAGGGAGGGGTGGGTCACCTGGGGTTCCTGGGGTTTGTGGGTTCGCGGGCGCCACGGTAGCGCCCCCCCCAATACTGGGCCATGACCTACCGGGACGCAAGAGCACCTGACCGCCAAACTGTGCATGTTTGGCAAGAATCAAGGTTCGAAGATGCCATGATCGGCCTAGTATGACATCTGTGAGCGTCAGAATGTGCAAAATTGGCCTGGCGTCTGAGCCTCACTGGATTGGCCGCAAGAGTGGGGCAACCCAGGGCTTTTTCGCGACGAACATCGGCGTCGAGCTGCCGAACAACACAACGGGATGCCGGCAAAGCCGACATCCCGTTGGGCACCGCGCGACGACTTCCGCTATCTACGGATGACCACGATCACCCGCACTCGCTGAAGCCGCACACGTGGCACTTCATGCATCCTTCGGCGAACTCGAGCTGCGAGCCGCAGTCCGGGCACGCGCCCGACAGCGTCTCCTGCATCCCGCCGAACACCATCTGCTCACCGCCGCTCCCACTGAATGACACCCCCTGTGAAACGACCGGCTCCGCCTCCGCCTGGCTGGCGACGGACCCGGGCAGCAGCTCCTGCTGGATGCCCTGCTTCTCCTGCATCCACCGCTCGATCGCGATGCCCACGGCGTCGGGCACCGACAGGATCTTGTTCGGCCCGAGCCCGATCACCCGGTCCGAGCTGATGCCGCGGAGCTGCCGGTAGATCTCCTTCATCGGGATACCCGAGCGGAGCGCCAGGCTGATGAGCCGGCCAAGGGCCTCGACGTCGGCCATGAGGGCGCCACCCGCCTTGCCGAGACTCATGAACACTTCGAACGGCTGGCCGCGGTCGTCCTCGGTGATCGTCACGTACAGCGTGCCGAGCGGCGTCTCGAGACGGCGAGTGGCCCCGCGCAGCAGCTCGGGCCGCGAGCGCTTCTGGCGCCGCTGCAGGTTTTCCGCCTCGAGCTCGTGCACCATCCGGCGCAGCCGCTCGTTGTCGGCCTCGAGCTCGGCGAGCTGCCCCTTGAGCTCGGACACGGCGGCGAGCGCGCCCCGGTCGCCCGAGGCCGCGGCGACGCCCGCGAGCTGCGCCAGGTCGGCGCGCGCCTCGGCGCTGCCGCTCGACGTGGCCTGCTCCTGCACCTTCTTCGCGGTCGAGCCCGTGCTCAGCACCTGCATGTCCCGGCTGCCGTCCCGATACACGGTGACGCCCTTGCAGTTGAGCCGGTAGGCCAGCCGGTAGATCTCCTCGACGTACTCCTCGCTCGCGTCGTGGGCGAAGTTGCAGGTCTTCGAGATCGCGGAGTCGTTGAACTCCTGGAAGGCGGCCTGCATGCGGATGTGCCACTCGGGCCTGATGTGGTTGGCCGTGACGAACACCCGCTGCCACTTCTCGGGCACCTCAGGAAACGCGATGTGACCGGCCTCCGCGATCCGCCGCATCAGGTCCTCGGAGTACCAGCCCTCCTGACGCGCGATGGCGACGAAGTCCTCGTTCACGTCGGGCATGAGGACACCGGCCTGGTTCCGCATGAACGCCACGGCGAAGAGCGGCTCGATGCCGGAGCTGCAGCCGGCGATGATGGAGATGGTCCCGGTCGGGGCGACGGTGGTGACGTTGCAGTTCCGGAGCCGGCGCATCGGGCGGATGCGCTCGCCCTTCGGTCCCCGCGCGGCGGTCTGATCGGGCCCCCAGATGCTCCGCTCCCACTCGGGGAACACGCCCCGCTCCCGTGCCAGCCGCTCGCTCTCGACCTTGGCCTCCTCGTCCACGAACTGCTGGATCTTCCGGCCGAGGGCCACGCCCTCGTCCGAGTCGTAGGGGATCCCGAGCTTCACGAACAGGTCGGCCAGCCCCATCACGCCGAGGCCGATCCGGCGGATGCGCTGGGCCAGCTCGGTGATCTCCGGAAGCGGGTACTGGTTGGCGTCGATCACGTTCTCGAGGAAGTGGGTCGAGACGTGGATCACCCGCCGGAGGCCGTCCCAGTCGATCGCGCCGTCCCGAACGAAGGCGCCGAGATTGATCGAGCCGAGGTTGCAGACGTCGTACGGGAGGAGCGGCTGCTCCCCGCAGGGGTTGGTGGCCTCGTACGAGCCCAGGTGCGGCACCGGATTGTAGTGGTTGGCCTTGTCGATGAAGAACACGCCGGGCTCGCCGGTCTTCCAGGCGCCGTGAATGATGCGGTTCCACACGTCGCGCGCCTTCAACTGGCCCACGACCTTCCCGGTCTTCGGATGGCGCAGGTCGTACATCCCGTCGGCCTCGACCGCCTCCATGAAGGCGTCGGTCACGGCCACCGAGATGTTGAAGTTGGTGATCTTCGACGTGTCGTCCTTGCAGGTGACGAACTCCATGATGTCCGGATGATCCACCCGGAGGATGCCCATGTTGGCGCCCCGGCGGGTGCCGCCCTGCTTCACCACGTCGGTCGAGGCGTCGAACAGGCTCATGAACGACACCGGTCCCGAGGCGACACCCATGGTCGAGCGCACGATGTCGTTCTTGGGCCGGAGCCGCGAGAAGCTGAAGCCGGTGCCGCCGCCGCTCTGGTGGACCAACGCCATGGCCCGGAGCGTGTCGTAGATGCCACTCTTGCCGTTGGAGAGCGCATCGTCCACCGGCAGCACGAAGCACGCGCTGAGCTGGCCCAGCGGACGCCCGGCGTTCATCAGGGTCGGCGAGTTGGGCACGAAATACCGCCTCGCCATGATGCCGTAGAAGTCCTGCGCCACCTCCTCGACCGCCGTCACGGGCACCCCGTACCGCCGGTCGGCCTCCGCGATCGTCCGCGCCACCCGCCAGAACAGGTCCTCGGGGTTCTCGATCGGCGTCCCGTGGTCATCCTTGACGAGGTACCGCTTTTCGAGAACCGTGATGGCGTTGGGCGACAGCGAGAGCGCGTCCCGTGGGGTGGACGGATTCATGGAACTCCCCGCATGCGATATGGAAGAGAAGAGAGTGCAGAGACTGCACTACCAGAGCGATCGAGCTTCGGGTGCTGCCTTGCCGCATCGTGCATTGCCGCCAGCCTGCCCCGCGTGGAGCGCGTCCACCGTTCGGCCGGGGACCGGCCCGAAGCGGAAGGCCAAAGTAGGCCTAGCCCGGAAGCCGCACAATACCGCGGAAAAATCGCGTAACTACGCGCGATGGGTGTTCCCACATCACAAATATAACTACATGTGGATGTGTGGATTACGTGGACAGATTGTGGAGTGGAAATGGGTATTCCCGCGCCGGCAGCAGCATGCCGCCAGCACCATCGCAATCGTCGCGACAGCGAGCCGCTCGCGCCAACAGTCCTCGATGCCGAGCCATGATGGGGGAGCTCGGAGCTAGCGCGGCACGCCCAGCTCGATGAGCGGGTAGCGGCCCGAGCGGTGGGCTCGCGCCTGGTTGACGTAGTGCGACCATGTGGCCGTGATCCGGCTCGCGAGCGCCGCATCCACCTGCCGGACGATTCGGCCCGGCACCCCCATGACCAGCGATCGCGGCGGCACCTGCATTCCCTCCGGGATCACGGCGCCCGCCGCCACCACGCTGCCGGTGCCGATGCGCACTCCATTCAGCAGCACGCTCCCCATGCCGATCAGACACTCGTCCTCCACCGTGCAGCCGTGGAGGATGACCCGATGCCCGACGCCCACCCGGCGCCCGACGGTGCACGGCACACCCTCGTCCACATGGACGATCGTGCCGTCCTGCAGGTTGGTCTCGGAGCCGATCACGATGGGGGCCATGTCGCCGCGCAGCACCGCGCCGTACCAGACGCTGGCATCCTGGCCAAGGGTGACGTCGCCCATGACGGCGGCGCCGGGTGCGATGAAGGCGGTGGGGTGGATGCCGGCGCTCACTGGGGCGCGGGCGGGAACAGCATCTGGGTCCAGGCCTCGACCGGCGATCCGTCCTTCAGCGCCGGATGCCACGTCATGCTCCAGACGAAGTTGCGGACGGCGCGCTCGAAGGCCGGGTCGTTCGAGGGCCGGAGGCGGGCGACGTCGACGGTTCGACCCTCGGTGGACACCTTGACCCAGAGCAGCGACGCTCTGGGCGTCTCGGTCACTCCTTCGGGCAAGGTGACGAACGGCGGATTGACCGGCTTCGGACGCTCGTCGAAGCACGAGCCGTCCGCGTTATACCCCGGCCCGGGATCGCAGCGGCCGGCCACGCGCTCGGTCGCGCGACGCCGCGCCCGGAGCGGCTCGCCGATCGGCGTGAGCTCGGGTGCGAGCTCCAGAATCTCGCCCGGCCGGACCACGATCGTGTCCGCGTAGAAGTTGAAGCGCGGCGCCGAGACGCCCACGGCGTGCGGGCCGGGGGCGAGGCGGGTGACCGCCTCGGTGACCGGCTTCTCGTCGATCATCACCGTCGAGCCGCGCGGCAAGCCGACGACCCGGATTCCGCCACTGTCGGCTGACACGGCGGTGGCGGCCGCGCTGTCGGAAGATCGCGACGCGGGCGCCGGCGGAGTCGGGGCCGGGGTCGCATCTGGGGCCGGCGTGGCCGACGCGGCCGGCGCGCTGTGGCGGCCCGAGGGAGCCGTCCTGGTCGCCGCGGGCGGGGCGCTGTCGGCGGCGAGCTCTGGCGTTCGGGCAGCGGTGGTGTCCCGAAGGGGCGTGGTGTCGGCTGCCGCGCCGGCGGAGTCAGATCCGGTCAAGCCGGTGGCGAACCCGTGCGAGCGGTAGTAATAGAAGGCCCCGCCGCTCCCGCCGAGCACCGCCAGCACGAGCCAGATCCACCCCCACGATGACCCCGCGCCCTGGCGCATGGCGAGCGACCGGTCGGCGACGCGCCGGGGCGCGTCCCGCCGCTCGCGCGGCGTGGCGCGCCGGTTGACCAGGGGAGATTCGATCGGGGTCGTGGGCTGGCTCACGATCGGCGGCAGACCGCCAACGGGGCTCGGCATGGTAGCGCCGGCGCTGGTGCGGCCGCCCACCGTGACCGCCGCGGCCGATGCCCGCACGGTGCCGGGAGCGGCGGTGGGCTGCCCCTGGATCGAGGCCACCAGCTCCTCGCAGCTCTGGAACCGGTCGGCCGGATCCTTCATCAGCATCCGCTTGATGACCTCGAAGATGCGGCGCTCGTCGGCGGTAATCAGGGACGGCGTGGGGAGCGGCTCGGTGATGTGCTTATAGCCGATGGAGAAGCTGTCCTCGCCATCGTACGGCACGGTGCCGGTCAGGGACTGGTACGCGACCACCCCGAGGCTGTAGATGTCGCTCCGTCCGTCGATCGCCTGGGCCCTGGCCTGCTCGGGGCTCATGTAGTGGGGCGTGCCGATGGACATGCCCGTACCGGTGAGTTTCTGGCCCGATGCCGCCTTGGCGATGCCGAAGTCGGTCAGCATGCACTGGCCGAACTCGTCGAACATGATGTTGTCGGGCTTGATGTCCCGGTGGACGATGCCGCGCTGGGCGGCATAGCCCAGCGCGCTGCCGGCCTCGAGCAGGAGCCGCCGGATCTCGGGCGGGGTGAGCTTCTTGCGCTCCTGCAGGACGGTCGAGAGCGAGCCGCCGCGCAGGAACTTCATCACGAAGTAGATGACCCGGCCGGACCGGCCGACCCGATAGATCGGAATGATGTTGGGGTGCTCGAGCTGGGCCGCGGTACGGGCCTCGCGCTGGAACCGCTCCACGAACTCCGCGTCGAAGGCGAGCGAGAACGGAAGGACCTTGATGGCCACCTCACGCTCGAGCTGGCGGTCCCGCGCCCGATAGACCAGCGCCATCCCGCCCCGGCCAAGCTCCTCGATGATTTCGTACTCGGCCGCCAGCGCCTCGCGGACCAGGTCGGTCTCCTGCAGCGCGCCCGTCGCGATCGCATGGACGGGCGTCGTCGCCATGAGATCGAGACCACAGGAGGGGCAGAATTTGGACTTGCTGGAGATCTCGCTTCCGCAACGGGAGCAGAACATCCGCGCAAGCTACCCTCCGGGGGAGTCAAGCGGAATCCCATGGCGTTCCGCGAGAGCCGTTGCGGACAGCAGGGCCGACAGTTAGCTCGTCTCGCTCTATCCCAAGCGCAGCCGATGGCATGACCCATGCATGCACGCGGAGCGGCGTCCAGGTCCCCACCGGTCGCCGTCCCCGATACAGCGAGCACAGCCGGAGAGCCCGTGGTCCCCTACCACACGATCGCCTTCAGCCAGCAGAAGCTGCGCGCCGCCCTGCGCCGGGCGGCGGGTCAGGATCCGGAGTTCACCTATGGCTTCGTGGTGCACTCGCGGCGGCACAGCGATCAGCCGAGCCTCGGCCTGATCACGCTGCAGGGCGAGAGCCTGCCGCTCAACGAACGGCTCCTGCAGGCGCTGGACGGCGCGGCGCTGTGGCTGTTCGGCCATGCCCGCATCACGCTGGGGTCGGGTCTCGCGCTCGCCAGCGCCGAGCACAGCAAGGCCGATCCCCTGGACCGGCCGCTGGCGTCTCTCCTGATGCACATCGCGACCTTCGACACCAGCACCGGGATCACCCAGCATCTGGTGCAGGTCGAGGCCCAGGTCAAAGCCGAGACCCTGGTGCAGCCGCTTCTGGTCCTGACGCACAGCCGTCCGAGCGCCTGGCCGTTGTAGGACACCCTCGGGAAAAGCGGCCGTCACCTCGAACGCGCGGGTCCGCTGGTCTTTCCGGCCCCGGTCGTCAGTGACCGTCACCTCCAGCACGTAGTTGCCCGGCTTGAGACGTTCGAGCTGCAGGCCCCGGTGGGCTGACTCGAGCGGGGTGGTTGCCTGCGCGTTGAACTTGAGGCTGAGCGCCGAGCCCCCGCCGCCGAAGATCTTGTGGAACAGCCCGCCCCCACCTCCCTGGCGCTTCACCGCGATCCGCACCTCGTACGGGGACCCTGGCCGGAGCCCTCCGACCTCGTAGTAGAGCTGCATCTCGTCGCTGCGCTTGAAGCTCTCGAGCGGGTTGAACAGGACCGTGTCCTGGTCCGTGCGTCGCCACGCAAGATTCGCCGCCCGGTCGCCCAGCACCAGGTCGCTGAGGGCGAGCTGGCCGGACTCCGGGGGCCCTACCCGCACCGAGTCCCGCGGAAGCACGATGCCCGCGTCCTCGCCCTGCTGCACCGCGAGGTGGTACTGCAACCGGCCCGGCGGCACCGGCACGGCCACGCGGCCCACGAGGTGCTCGTTTTCCGGCACCGGCTCCGGCGCCACGAAGTGCCGCGTGGTGTCGAGGGCCGCCACGACATGCCCCGAGGGGTCGGTGGCGGCGAAGCGGATCCGGACGGAGTAGAGATAGCCGCGGGTCACGGTGACCGGCTCGAGGCCCTTCCCCGAGATCGCGTAGGCGATCTGAACCAGCGACCCCGACGAGTCGTGTCCCACGGCGAGGACGTCGGAGTGGACCTTGAGCTCCTGGGCGAAGCGGAGTTGATAGCTGTCCGTCGTGGTGCCGAGCGCGATGCTCTCCTGGCCCATGTGCCGCTCTTCGGCCTGGTACTGGCCGCTGCCGATCGACCCGGCCGACTGGAGGCGCTCGTAGATCGGCGAGAGCTCGACCCGCGACGTCATGAGCTCTTCGGCCATCGGATTTCGGGAGGCCTCGCCACCCCGAAGCGCGACCTGCTGGCTGAAGCCGAGCACGTCGAACAAGCTCTCGACCAGCTTGAAGTCCTGCACGTCCTCGCGGGCCACGAAGTGGAACAGGAGATCGCCGTCGGGGCGGCTGTACCGCCAGGACTCGTTCGGCTCCAGCCCCGGGGCGGCGTAGGTGGCCCGGCTCGTCGGCTCCCCGTGGCGGATGTAGATCACCCCCCGGTCGTCGAAGTCGCGACTCCCGGAGCGGTACCGCTCGACGATGTCGTAGTGCCGGTTGAGCGAGGTGAGCTGGAAGTTCTTGCGGGCGTAGAACAGGCGACGGTAGTGCTCGCGCAGCCGCTCGCCGGGGGCGCGAAGCTCCGCGCGGTCACGCTGAGTCCAGAACTTCTTGAGGTAGGCCACGCGCTCGGCGCCGGACTGGTGGTCGAACTCGCGCAGCACGCTGTCGGAGGCGATCGGCGCGAGATCCGCCCGGTACTGGGCGACGGAGGTCGAATCGTCCGAAGCCGCGCCCACGTAGTAGGGCTGGACTCCGTCGAAGCGTCCCAGCAGGAAGAGGGTCCGGGCAATCTCGAGCTCGCCGAGGCTCCGATCCGGCCCCTTCTCCAGATACCCGCGGAATGCGGCGAGCGCCGAGTCGCCGTCGCCCACTTCGCGCTCGACCCGGCCGCGGGCGAGCAGCACCTCCGGATCCTGCGCCGCGGACGTGGCGGCCGCACGGCGCAGGGCGTCCCGCGCTACGCCGAGCTTGATGTTGACCCGCTGCCGGAGGGCGGTGTTCGAGAGCTCCACCAGGCCGCGGGAAAACGAGGGATCCACCTCGGCCGATTTGGCGAATGCCATGGCCGAGCGGGTGAGCGCGTCCTTGCCGAGCATGGTCTTGAGCCCGGTGATGAACGAGATCTGCGAGTCGCCAACGCCGTACTCCGCGAGGCCCATCCCGTACCATGCGTAGGGCCACCTGGCCTGCAGGTCGATGGCCCACTGGAATTCCGACGCGGCGTCATCGTAGTGCGACTGGCCCCCGAGCTCGCCGAGCCTGAGCGACAGGAACCCGAGCCGCAGGTGCTGGTAGGCGTTGTTACGGTCGGCCTTGGCCACGTCGATCATCCGGCGCTCCAGGGCGAGCAGGCCGGTGGAGTCGGAGGTCGCGGCGAGGGAATCGCGGAACCGTTCCAGTTCTTCGCGCTGCTCGGGGGCTTGGGCGTGGAGTCGGGACGGGAGCACGGCGACGATCAGCGCGACCGCGAGCGTCGCGAGACGCGAGCCGGGGACAACCATCAGCAAGATCCTCCAGCGAGGCGGGATTCGTCGCTCTAGGAGACGCCGGGCCCCCGCCCCGGACCACATGACCGGGCGGCCGCCTCAAGGTGCCTCGGTCGCCCACTCCCTAAGATAGTCCCGGATCCCGTCGAGGACCGCCCGCGCGTAGCGGCGCCGGCCCTCGGCGGAGCGCAGCGCCGACTCCTGGTCGGGCAGAATCATGAACAGTCCTTCGGTCAGCACCGATGGCATCCAGGTGCCGCGCACCAGCGCGAGGTCGCCGAGGCCGATACCGAGATCGCGCAGCCCGAACCGCCGGACCAGTTGGGCCTGCACGGCCCGGGCGAGCGGGACGCTGCGCGGATGATTGTAGTAGACGCTCGTCCCGTTGTTGGTGAACGGATTGATGCCGTCGGGCAAGGCATTGTTGTGGATGGAGACGAGCACGTCCGCGTTGGCGGACTCCGCGAGCGCCACCCGCGGCCACAGGTCCACCGCGCTATCGGCCGTGCGCGTCATCAGAACCCGGGCGCCCGCGGCCTGCAGCATGCGACGGAGCTCGAGAGCCACGCCGAGATTGGCCTCCGCCTCGCGCAAACCCGTGGGGCCGGTCGCGCCGCCGGGCGGATGGCCGGGGTCCACCGCGATGAGCCGGCCGCGCAGCGGCTGGTCGGGGTCGATCCGCGGGGGGCGCCGGATGTCGAATATCAGATCGCTGCGGTCCCATCGGGTGCGGTATCCCCAGACCGGCTGCGCCAGCTCGAACCTCAGCGTCACCTCGTCGGAGGCGGACTGCCGCCAGGTCATTCGGCGTATCATGCTGTCGGCCGTCCCGTAGCGCATCCAGTCCACGTCGGCCACGGCGCTGTACAGCCGGACCGTGAGGGAGCGGTCGTCCTCCTCGATCCTGAACGGCACCCGCTGACTGAGAGGGATCCGGACCCGCACGTGATCGGGCCGGGAGCTGGCGCTCACGGAACCGACGACCGCACCGGGCGGCGGCTCCCCGGACGAGACGACCCTGGTTTCGCCGACCGGCACCCACGCGTCCGCGGCGCGCGAGAGCCGGAGGCGGAGGTCGTCGTTTCTCCGGCCGGTCACGGCGGCCCGGGTCCCGGACGGAAAGAACCAGGCATAGGTGCCGCCCGGGGCCGCCCGCCCCACGGTCAGGCTGTCGGGCGTGCCCGGCTTCGTCGTGTCGTCCGCCAGCTCGGCCACCACCGGGATGCTGTCGAGGAGAGCGAGCTGCAGCGGCCAGCGGGCGCGGGCGGTATCGGCGCCGACGATGGCCTCGACCGAGGCCCACGCGCTGTCGGCCGGCCCCAGCGCGAAAGGCAGCGGGAGGAGAGGCCCGGGATCGGGGCCGACGGAGCGGCCACGCAGGAGGCCGACGTAGCGATCGTGCACGACCGGAGTGCGCAGCCGCGTGGTATCCCGGTCGAAGGCGCGGACCCCGGGGGGCACCTCGAGCGGCCCCGGCTGCGAAGAGAGCGGCACCGCGGTGCCGTCCGGCAGCCGAAGCCGCACCTCGGCTCCCTCGGCCGCGCGAACGCCAAGAGTGAGATACTCGTCCCGGCCCAGCCAGATCCGTCCGCTGGGCGTGAACGAGAGCGTATCGAGCCACGCGGCGCCGGTGGTCACCCGGCCGGCCTCCGGCACCACGCGCCGGATGGGATAGTCGAGGGTCACCGAATCGGCCCCGGCGCGCGCCTCGATCCGGATCGCCATGATGCTGTCGCGCGGCAGCGCAACGTAGGCCAGCCACGCTCCGTTGGGCCACACCCGTGCGGGCTGCCCGTTGATCGTCACCGTCGCCGCTCCCGTCCCAGCGGTGCCCAAGAGAAAACTCGAATCCCGGATCTGCAGCACCGCATCGGGCGGAGGGTAGACGACCCGCAGCTCGAGCGGGCCGCGCACCGGCGGCACCGGCGGCAGCGAGCCCGCCGGAGGGAGCGACTCCACGGGAGCATTGGCGATGGGAGTGGGCGCGGGAGGGGGCGGTGAGCCTCGCCCGCACGCGAGGGCGGCCACGCCGGCCAGCGCGAGGGCGCCCCTGGGCAGTAACATGGCTGCAAGGTACCTACTGGCTAAGACTTACGACAAGCTGACGTTGACGCTCCTCCAGGCTCGGCCTAGATTCGGAGCACTTTCACGTCACCGAATGGATCATCGGAAGGAACCTCGCGCGTGACGCTCCCGGTCCAGGTGTCCGTCTTCGGCAAGACCGATCTGGGGCAGACGAGGGACCACAACGAGGACACGTTTCTGGTCGCGGACCTCACGACCGGCAACGCGAGCCTCCATCCGGAGGTCCGTCGTCACCAGGTCGGCCCTCGCGGGTCGCTCTTCATGGTGGCCGACGGGATGGGCGGCGCGGCCGCCGGCGAGCTCGCGAGCGCGATGGCCGCCGACCTGATCTACCATCATCTCGCGACCGCCTGGGCCGCCGACGACGACGCCTCCGCCGATCGGTTTGCCTTCCGTATGAAGGAAGCGGTCGAGCTCGCCAACGAGAAAATCTACGGCTACGCCCGCGAGCATCCGGAAGTCCGCGGCATGGGCACCACGGTGACCGCCGCGGGCGTGAACGGCGACGATCTCTACCTCGCGCAGATCGGCGACAGCCGAGCCTATCTGGTGCGGAGGGGCGAAGCCATCCAGCTCACCAAGGACCAGTCGCTGATGCAGCGCCTGGTGGACGCAGGCGAGCTGACCGAGGAGGAAGCCGAGCAGAGCGAGCGGCGCAACATCATCCTGCAGGCGCTCGGCCCCGACCCTCGCGTCAAGGTGGACCTGACCCGCCAGACGCTCCGGCGCGGCGATACGCTGATCATCTGCTCTGACGGCCTCTCGGGGCTGGTCCGCCGTGAAGAGCTCCCCGCCGTAGTGGCCCGCCACCCCGAGCTTTCCGATCTCTGCGCGGCGTTGATCGATCTCGCCAACTCGCGGGGCGGACCCGACAACATCACCGTCGTTGCGGCGCACTTCGACGGCGAGGGGCTGCCCGAGCCGAGCGCGAGCGAGGGCGTTGGCTACATGGTCTACCACGTGCCCGGGAGCGAGACGGAGGAGTCTCCGGCGCTCCCGCCTGCCGTGGCCGCACCCGCGCCGGCCGAGACTCCGGTTGCGACACCGGCCGTCGCCGCGCTGAGTGGCGGCCGCACGCGCACCCTCCTCATCATGGCCGCCGTGCTCGGGCTCATCGTGGCGCTGCTCCTGGTCTGGCTCTGACGGCGGCAGGCGAGGCCCGGCTCGGCGTCCGGCTGAGCTGGGTGGCGGCGCTCTCGTTTGCGTCGGGCCTTCCCTACTTCTTCTTCAACGAAACCGTTCCGGTGTGGCTGGCCGCGTCGGGCATGAGCCTGGCCGGCATCGGTCTCGCCTCCGGCGCGTCGCTCCCCTGGGTGCTCAAGTTCCTCTGGGCGCCGTTGGTGGACCACCTGGGCGACCGGCGGACCTGGATCAGGGCCTGCCTCGTGCTGCTGGCCGTGGTGACCGTCCTTCTGGCCGGCGCGGACCCGGTCCGGCACGCGGCCGTGTTGGGCGCGCTGCTCCTGCTGTACGTGACGCTTTCCGCCACCCAGGACATCGCGATCGACGCGTACACCATCGAGATCACCCACGGCCGCGAGCTCGGCGTGGCGAACTCGGCCCGAATCGCGGCCTACCGGGGCGCCAGCTTCGTGAGCAGCGCGCTGCTCCTCTGGGTGGCGGCCCGCGCGGGGTGGCGGCCCGCGTATCTGGTCGGGGCCGGCATCCTGGCCGCGCTCGCGCTCGCCGCTGCCGTCCTGCCTTCGCCGCGCCGCGACGCCGCGCACGCGCCGACGCTCGGCGAGCCGATCCGGGCGCTGCTGCGCCGGCCGGGCGTCGCCGCCGTGGCGGCGTTCGCCCTGCTCTTCAAGCTCGACATCTCCGCCATGGAGCCGATGACGAAGCCGTTCTGGGTCGCGAGCGGCTTTTCGCTCGCGCAGATCGCCGCGCTCACCACCGGCCGCCTGCTCGCGACGCTGGCCGGCGCCACGCTCGGCGGGCTGATCGCGACGCGCATCGGGATCTTCCACGGGCTGTGGTCGCTCGGCGCCGTCCAGCTGCTCTCGAGCCTGGGCTACGCCGCCGCGGCCGCCGCAGGCGCGGGCAGGAGCCAGGTGACGGCGGCCGCACTGTTCGAGAACTTCGCGGCCGGCCTGGGCACCGCGGCGTTCCTCGCGTTCCTCATGTCGGTGTGCGAGCGGCGATACGCCGCGACGCAATTCGCGCTGTTGAGCGCGATCTACGCGCTGAGCCGGTGGGCGGCGGGGCTGCTGTCGGGGGTCGTGGCGGAGCGGGTCGGGTTCGCGACCTATTTCTTCCTGACCTTCCTGCTCGGGCTGCCGGCGTACCTGCTGCTGCCTCGCGTCCGGCACGCGACGCTGCCGGAATGAGGCGACGCTCGGCCGGCCGGCACGAGGTCAGCCGATCCCGGCCGCATGGGCGTCAGACCGAGCCTTGCTGCACGCGGCGCCGGAGCCAGCGGCCCACCGCTTCCTGCATGAGCCGCTGGCGGTGCCACGCGAGCAGGACCGGTCCGTCGCTCGGGAGCTCGGGCAGCAGGCGCGGATGACCGAACAGGACGATGAGATCGGCCTCGGCCACGGCGCTGGCCAGCAGATCGCGCGAGGCGGAGCCGAACCCGGAGCGCCCTTTCCACGCCCTCGGCTCGGCGAAGGCGAGCACCACGCGCGACCCTCCGGCGTAGCGGCCGACGCGCTCGGGGCCCAGCACTTTCTCGGCCCAGGCCGTGGGACCCGGCGGATACGGGCCGCCGAGGTCGTCGTCGACCACGACGAGATCGACGGGGCCGTGGAGCCGGGGTGCCGAGCCGCGGAGCATGCCCTGCTCCACCAGCTCGTCGGCCAGGGCGTCGGCGGAGTCGTACGGTCCGCGCGTGACCGGAGGCGTCGGCGCGGTGGCCAGCGCGAGGGCGCGCTCGTATCGCCCGAGCGCCTGCTCGAGCCGCGCCGGATCGAGCGCTCCGCTCGCCAGCGCCTGCACCAGCGCGTCGCGTACCCGTCTGGCGTCGTTCGGATAGAGCAGCAGATCGACTCCGGCGCGCACCGCCTCGACGGCCGCGTCGGATTCGCGCCGGCCGGACAGCGCGCCGTCCATGATGAGCGCGTCGCTCACCACCAGCCCGTCGAAACCGAGCCGACCGCGCAGCTCGTCCATGATGCGCGGGGAGAGCGTCGCCGGGACGCCGGTCGGATCGAGCGCCGGGTAGGCGACGTGCGCGGTCATCACCGAGGCCACCCCGCTCTCGACGGCGATCGCGAACGGCAGCAGATCGGTTTCCCGCAACGTGCCGGCGCCGTCGGTCACGACGGGCAGCGCGATGTGCGAGTCCACCGTGGTCCGGCCGTGCCCGGGGAAATGCTTGGCGCAGGCGAGCGCGCCGGCGTCCTGGCACCCCTCGATCCAGGTGCGTACGAGGCTCGCCACCCGATTCGGGTCGCCGCCGAAGGCGCGCGTCTGCACGATCGGATTTTCCGGCAGGACGTCCAGATCGCTCACCGGGGCGAACACCCAGTTGATGCCGACCGCGCGCGCCTCCTGCGCGGTGACGGCGCCGGCCCAGCGGACCACGGCCGCGTCGCCCAGCGAGGCGAGCGCGAGCGGCGGCGGAAACTGGGTCAGCCCGGCGATCTGCTGCCCCGCCCCGCGCTCGAGATCCGAGGCGATGAGCATCGGCCGTCCGGCCCGACGCAGCAGATCCGCGGTCAGCCGGCGCACCGATTCCACCGTCCCGCCGAAGACGATGAACCCGCCGGCCCCGAGATCGAGGGCGTCGGCGATACGGGCGGCCTCGTGGCCGAAGCCGCCGTCGGGCGCGGCGCGCAGCGCGGGCACGATCAGGCGACCCGGATCGGTCATGCCGGCGTCACCGTCCCGAGGACCCGTGCCCCGCCCGCGCCGGTGGCGGCGGGGACGTTGCCGGGCTGTCCGTGGAGCGTGAGATAGCCGAGCAGCGCGAAGGCGACGGCTTCCTTCGCGTCGCCCGGAAAGAAGAGATCGTCGAAGCGCCGGAGCGCGCCGCCACCCGCGGCCGCGAGGTGACGCCCGAGCGCGGCCATGAGCCCGGGATGGTGGCATCCGCCGCCCGAGGCCACTACCTCGGTGCCGGGCGGGGTCCAGCGCCCCACGGCGGCGGCGACGCTCCGCGCGGTGAGCTCCGCCGCCGTCGCGACGCCATCCGCGCCGGGCACGCGCGCGTGCAGCGCGGCGGCGTACGCGTCGCCGAACCGCTCGCGCCCGGTGCTCTTGGGAGGTGCGGCCTCGAAGAACGGATCGGCCAGCAGCTCGGCCAGGACCGCTTCGTCGGCGGTGCCCTGCGCGGCGATGAGCCCATCGCGATCGTAGCCGCGGCGGCGGTCCACCAGCCGCGCGACGCCGTCGAGCACGGCGACGCCGGGCCCGGTATCGAAGGCCAGCACGCCGTCCTCCTGGGCCCGGCGAGGGACGAAGGTAATGTTGGCCATCCCGCCGAGGTTGAGGAGCACCCGGGGGCCGGCGGGCGCGGCGAACAGCAGCACGTCGGCCATGGGCACGAGCGGCGCGCCCTGCCCGCCGGCGGCGAGGTCGCGCGCGCGGAAGTTGCTCACCACGCGCACGCCGAACCGCTCGGCGAGGACCGCCGGCTCGCCCAGCTGCCAGGTGACGACCGGCGGCTCGTGCCAGATGGTCTGCCCGTGAAACGCGATGAACCCGAGGTCGGACGCGGGGGTGTCCGCCTGCACCAGCAGCGTCTCCACCGCGTCCGCCGCCCACTCGCTCAGCCGGACATGGAGCCGGGCAAGGTCGGGCGCGCGGGCGCCGTCGAGCGCCGCGCGCAGCGCGCTCCGCTCGTCGTCGGTGTAGGGGCGGGTGACGAAGTTCACCAGCTCCGCGTGGCTCGGGCCGGTAAGCCGCACGAGCGCGGCATCCATGCCGTCGAGTGAGGTGCCCGACATCAGGCCGACGGCGAGCGTCGGGCGCTCGGTCATCGCGCGGCCACGGGCGGCGGGTCGCCCACGATGGATCGAAGGTGGCCCGCGTGCTCCTCGAGCAGGCGCTCGGCGGCCTCGCGCGGCACCCCGCGCCGCGCCATGACGATGGCCGTCTTCACGCTGCCGCCGGCGGCCGCGAGCACCGCGCGCGAGCCCTCGCGGTCGAGCCCGGTCGTCTCCATGAGGATCCGCTGGCTCCGGTCCACCAGCTTGTCGTTCCAGGCCCTGAGATCGACCATCAGATTGCCGTAGGTCTTGCCCAGCCGGATCATCGCCCCGGTCGTGAGCATGTTGAGCACGAGCTTGGTCGCGGTGCCGCTCTTCATCCGGGTCGAGCCGGTCACGACTTCGGGCCCGACCGGCACGGTGATGCAGACGTCACAGGTCTTGCGCAGCAGCTGCGGCGGCTCGGACATGGACACGATGCCCGTGGCGGCGCCGAGCGCCTGGGCGCGGCCCAGCGCCGCCCGCACGAATGGCGTGGTGCCGCTCGCCGCGATGCCGACCACGACGTCGTGCGGTCCCACGCGGCGCGCGTCCATCTC
>JAICJD010000037.1 GCA_025928645.1 Gemmatimonadales bacterium | reverse complement strand
GACCTCACCGACAACGTGAACGGATTGGCGTCCAACCTCACCAACCAGGTCCGCAACATCGCGAAGGTGACGACCGCCGTCGCCAAGGGCGACCTTTCCCAGAAGATCACCGTCGACGCCCGCGGCGAGGTGTACGAGCTCAAGAACACGATCAACACCATGGTGGACCAGCTCAATTCCTTCGCCTCCGAGGTCACCCGCGTGGCCCGCGAGGTGGGCACCGAAGGCAAGCTGGGCGGGCAGGCCCAGGTCACCGGCGTGGCCGGCGTGTGGAAGGACCTGACCGACAACGTGAACTCCATGGCCGGCAACCTGACGGCCCAGGTCCGCAACATCGCCCAGGTCACGACGGCGGTGGCGAACGGCGACCTGTCCAAGAAGATCACGGTGGACGTGCGGGGCGAGATCCTCGAGCTCAAGGACACCATCAATACCATGGTGGACCAGCTCAATTCCTTCGCGTCGGAAGTGACTCGCGTCGCGCGCGAGGTCGGGACCGAAGGGAAGCTCGGCGGGCAGGCCTACGTGAAGGGCGTGGCGGGCACCTGGAAGGACCTGACCGACAACGTCAATTCGATGGCGGGCAATCTCACGGCCCAGGTCCGCAACATCGCCGACGTCACGACGGCGGTGGCCCGCGGCGAGCTCAACAAGAAGATCACGGTGGACGTGCAGGGCGAGATCCTGGAGCTCAAGAGCACGGTGAACACGATGGTGGACCAGCTCAACTCGTTCGCGTCCGAGGTGACCCGCGTGGCCCGCGAGGTGGGGACCGAGGGCAAGCTGGGCGGCCAGGCCCAGGTCGTGGGCGTGGCCGGCGTCTGGAAGGACCTGACCGACAACGTGAACTGGATGGCCAACAACCTGACCAGCCAGGTGCGCGGCATCGCGAAGGTGGTGACCGCGGTGGCCAACGGCGACCTCAAGCAGGAGCTGCGGGTCGAGGTGAAAGGCGAGATCGCCACACTGGCCGACACCATCAACAGCATGACCAACACGCTCGCCACGTTCGCCGACCAGGTGACCAACGTGGCCCGCGAAGTGGGCGTCGAGGGCAAGCTGGGCGGCCAGGCGCGCGTCCCCGGCGCCGCCGGCGTCTGGCGCGACCTCACGGCCAACGTGAACCAGCTCGCCGCGAACCTGACGACCCAGGTGCGCGCCATCGCCGACGTGGCCACGGCCGTCACCAAGGGCGACCTCACCCGGTCGATCGCGGTCGAGGCGCTGGGCGAGGTGGCGGAGCTCAAGGACAACATCAACGAGATGATCCGCAACCTGCGCGACTCCACCCGCAAGAACATGGAACAGGACTGGCTCAAGACCAACCTGGCCAAGTTCAGCCGCATGCTGCAGGGGCAGCGGGACCTGGCCGCGGTGTCGCAGCTCATCCTGTCCGACCTCGCGCCGCTGGTCACCGCCCACCACGGTGCGTTCTACGTGGTGGACAGCGCGGGCGACGCGGCCGCCCTCAAACTGCTCGCGAGCTACGCCTACAAGGAGCGGGCGAACGTCGCCGGCGAGTTCAGGCTGGGCGAGGGGCTGGTGGGGCAGGTGGCCAAGGACCGGAGGATGCTCACGATCGGGCAGGTGCCCCACGACTACATCCAGGTCTCGAGCGGCCTCGGCGAGGCGGCGCCCCGGAGCCTGGTGGTGCTCCCGGTGCTGTTCGAGGGCGAGACCAAGGCGGTGCTCGAGCTCGCCACCTTCGACGAGTTCGACGAGATCCGGCTCACCTTCCTCGAGCAGCTCGCCGAGAGCATCGGCATCGTGCTCAACACGATCGCGGCCAACATGCGCACGGAGGAGCTGCTCAAGCAGAGCCAGGCGCTGACGGAGAGCCTTCAGAGCCAGCAGGAGGCGCTGACCGAGACCAACAAGCGGCTGGAGCAGCAGACCCGCTCGCTGCAGCAGTCCGAGGAGCTGCTCAAGAAGCAGCAGGACGAGCTGCAGAAGACCAACGCCGAGCTCGAGGAGAAGGCGCAGCTGCTGTCCCGCGGCAAGACGGAGGTCGAGCTCAAGAACAAGGAGGTCGAGCAGGCCAAGGTGGCGCTGGAGGAGAAGGCCGAGCAGCTCGCGCTCATCTCCAAGTACAAGTCGGAATTCCTGGCCAACATGTCCCACGAGCTCCGGACCCCGCTCAACAGCCTGCTCATCCTGTCGCAGATTCTGAGCGAGAACGCCGACGGCAACCTCACCACGAAGCAGGTCGGCTTCGCCCAGACGATCCACAGCTCGGGCTCGGACCTGCTCGACCTCATCAACGACATTCTGGACCTGTCGAAGATCGAGTCCGGGACGATGGCGGTGGACATCAGCGCCGTCTCGTTCGCCGAGGTGCGGAAGTTCAGCGAGAGCACCTTCCGGCAGATGGCCGACCTCAAGGGGCTGCACTTCGAGGTGGACCTCGACCCCGCGCTGCCGCCGGCCCTCCAGACCGACACGAAGCGCCTGCAGCAGGTGCTCAAGAACCTGCTGTCGAACGCCTTCAAGTTCACCGAGCGCGGCAGTGTCTCGCTCAAGGCGCGGCTCGCCACCGAGGGGTGGAACCCGGAGCAGGAGCTGCTCAACGCGGCCAACGCCGTGGTGGCGTTCAGCGTGCGGGACACCGGCATCGGGATCCCGAAGGAGAAGCACGGTGTCATCTTCGAGGCGTTCCAGCAGGGCGACACCGGCACCAGCCGCAAGTACGGCGGGACCGGCCTCGGCCTCTCGATCAGCCGGCAGATCACGCGCCTGCTCGGCGGCGAGATCCGGCTGGAGAGTGCGCCGGGCGAGGGGAGTACGTTCACCCTCTACCTGCCGCTCATCTACCCGGCGGCGCCGGCGCCCGCCCCGTCGGTCGAGGCCGAGGGGCCGGCGGACCTCATCGCGCCCGCCGAGGCCGGGGCCAAGCTGGTGGCCACGGCGAGCTCGCGCGTCGTGCTGGCGCCGGTGGTCGAGCGCGCCATCAACGATGACCGGAGCGCCATCGAAGCCGGCGACCGGATCCTTCTCATCGCGGAGGACGATCCGCACTTCGCCCAGATCCTGCTGGACCTCGCCCGCGACCGGGGCTTCAAGGGCCTCGTGGCCCAGCGCGCGGACCGGGCGCTGGCTCTGGCGCGCGAGTTCCAGCCCACCGCGGTCACGCTCGACCTCCGGCTGCCGGACGCCGACGGCTGGACCATCCTGGACCGCCTCAAGCACGATCCGGCGACGCGTCACATCCCGGTGCACATCATCTCGGTCGAGGAGAACTGGCAGCGCGGGCTCCGGCTGGGCGCGATCGACTTCCTCACCAAGCCGGCCACGAAGGAATCGCTGAGCGACGCGCTCACGACCCTGCACGAGTTCGTCGACCGGCCGATCAAGCGGCTCCTCGTGGTCGAAGACGACGAGGCGGCGCAGCGCGGCATCGTGGAGCTGATCGGCGACGGCGACGTGCAGACCACCACGGTCGGGACGGGGGCGGAAGCGCTGGAGGCGCTGCAGAAGGGGCGCTACGACTGCATGGTGCTCGACCTGGGCCTGCCGGACATGACCGGCTTCCAGCTCATCACCCGGGTCAAGAGCGAGATCGGGCTGCGCAAGCTGCCCACCATCGTCTACACCGGCAAGCAGCTCACCCGGCGGGAGGAGGCGGAGCTCGGCCGGCTGGCCGAATCGGTGGTGATCAAGGACGCGCGCTCGCCCGAGCGGCTGCTCGACGAGACCGCGCTGTTCCTCCACCGTGTCACCGCCAACCTGCCGGAGGGGAAGCGCCGGATGCTCGAGGCGCTGCACCGCACCGATCCCACGCTCACCGGGCGCACGGTGCTCATCGTGGACGACGACGTGCGCAACATCTTCGCCCTGACGACCTTCCTCGAGCGGAGCGAGATGAAGGTGGCGTACGCCGAGAGCGGCCGGGAGGGCATTGCCCGGCTGCAGGAGACGCCGGAGGTCGACGTCGTGCTCATGGACGTGATGATGCCCGAGATGGACGGCTACCAGACCATGCGGGCCATCCGTGACATGCCGCCGTACCGGAACCTGCCCATCATCGCCGTGACCGCCAAGGCGATGAAGGGCGACCGCGAGAAGTGCATCGAGGCCGGCGCGTCGGACTACATCGCGAAACCGGTCGACATGGACCAGCTCCTCTCGCTGCTTCGGGTGTGGCTGTACCGGTGACGGACGGCCGGACGGCCGGACGGTCGGGCGATCAGTCGGCCGGCGAACTCCACGCGCCCACGCTGTCCACCCCGGTCGTCGACTCGGCGGACCGGGCCGGCGCTCCCTCGGAGTCACCCGCGACCCGCTCGCCCGACCCCCCGCCCGACCGGGTGAACATCCTGCTGGTCGACGATCAGCCGGCGAACCTGGTGGCGCTGGAGGCGATGCTGGAGGAGCTGGGGCAGAACCTGATCAGGGCCGGCTCCGGGCGCGAGGCGCTCAAATGGATGCTCACGCACGAGTTCGCGGTCGTGCTGCTGGACGTCAAGATGCCCGAGATGGACGGGTTCGAGACCGCGACCCTCATCCGGCAGCGGGACAAGTCGCGCCATACGCCCATCATCTTCCTGACGGCCGCCGATCAGAGCCAGACGCAGGCGGTGCGCGGCTACGCGGTCGGTGCGGTGGACTACCTGACCAAGCCCATCGTGCCCGAGTTCGTGCGGTCGAAGGTGGCCGTGTTCGTCGAGCTGGCGAAGAAGACGGAGCTGCTCCGCCGCCAGGCCGACCTGCTGCGCGCCAGCGAGCAGGAGGCTCGCGAGCTGGCGGAGTCGCAGGCGGAGCTGGTGCGCGATCTCGAGCACAAGAACCGCGAGCTCGAGAGCTTCAGCTACGCCGTCTCGCACGATCTCCGGGCCCCGCTCCGGCGGATCGAGAGCTTCTCCCAGGTGGTCCAGGAGAGCCAGGGCGAGCGCCTGGACGACGCCGGCCGGCACTACCTCGAGCGGGTGCGCGAGGCGAGCCGGCAGATGGCCCAGCTCATCGACGACGTGCTCTACCTCTCGCGCGTCACCCGGGCCGACACCCGGGAGCAGGAGGTGGACCTGAGCGCCGTGGTGCAGCTCCTCGTCGACCGCCTGCGCGAGTCCGAGCCCGCGCGCGAGGTGGAGGTCAGGATCCGCCCTGGCGTGGTGGTGACGGCCGACGGGCAGCTCCTCCGCATCGCCCTCCAGAACCTGCTGGACAACGCCTGGAAGTTCACGAGCCGCACGCCGGCGGCGCGCATCGAGTTCGGCGTCACCAACGTCGCGGGGGAGCCCACCTATTTCATTCGCGACAACGGCGCCGGCTTCGACATGGGCTACGTGGACCGCCTGTTCGCGCCGTTTCAGCGGCTGCACCTGCAGAACGAGTTCCCCGGCACGGGTATCGGGCTCGCGACCGTACAGCGGATCATCTACCGGCATGGCGGGCGGGTCTGGGCGGAGGGCATGCCGAACCAGGGCGCCACCTTTCACTTCACCCTCGGTCGCCTGCGTCCGTGATCGGGCGCGCCGGGTGAACGGTCTCTCGGACGAGGTCCACCGGTTTCTCAGCCTGTACATCGATTCGGTCGAGGAGCTCGAGGTGCTGCTGCTGGTGCGCCGCTCGCCCGAGCGGTCCTGGACGGCGGAGGAGATGGCGCGCGAGCTGTATAGCCATCCCACGTCCATCACCCGGCGGTTCCAGCGGCTGCTGGGCTCGGGCCTGCTGCGTGAGACCGAGCCGGGTGCCCTGCAGTACGCTCCGCGCTCGGTCGAGCTGGATCGGACGGTCGCCCGCGTCGCCGACGCCTACCGCGAGCGCCGGGTGGCGGTCGTGTCCCTCATCGCGTCGAAGCCGATCGAGAACGTGAAGGCGTTCTCCGATGCGTTCCGCCTGCGCAAGCGGAAGGAGGAGTGATGGCGACGGCCGTGTACATCCTCTGCGCGCTCACCAGCCTCGCCTGCGCCGTGCTCCTGCTCCGCGGCTACGGCCGGCGCGGCGTACGGCTGCTGCTCTGGAGCGGGCTCGGCTTCGTGGGGTTCGCGGTGGGGAACGTGATGCTGGTCATGGACCTCGTGGTGCTGCCGGAGCGGGACCTCGCGATCTTCCGGAGCCTCCCGGTACTCATGGGGCTCGCGGTGCTGCTGTACGGCCTGGTGTGGGACGCGCGATGATGGGCGGCGCGACGCAGGTCGGTCTGATGGCGGGGGCGCTCGTGATGGGCTACGCCGTGTGCGGCCTCTTCTTCCTCCGGTTCTGGCGGCAGACCGGCGACCGTCTGTTCCTGGTGTTCGCGCTTGCCTTCTGGATCCTCGGACTCCAGCGGCTGGCGCTGGCCGTCGTCGAGCCCGTCGAGGAGTCGCGTACCGGGCTGTACCTCGTTCGGCTGTTCGCCTTTCTGCTGATTCTGGGCGCGATCATCGACAAGAACCGAACGGACGACGCCGCCCCGTAGAACGGCCGGGAGCCTACCGGTGGCCCTCCGTGTCCCGGCGGCCGAGCGAGAACCCGCCGCCGACATGGACATGCAGCGCGACGTTCGGGACCGCCGCATGGCCGCCGGCCACCGGCACGCGCACGTAACTCGCCGACATTCGCCCGTCCAGGCTCAGGAAGAAGTGCTCCGCCACCGGCAGCATCCGCGTGACGCTCGCCATCACGTGTCCGCCCGACAACAGGTACCCGCCAAGAAAGCCGCGCCCGCTCTCGAGCTTGCGGCCGCGGACCTCGTTGATGGGAAAGGTGATCACCGGGCCGGCGCCGACCGCGTAGGAGAGCAGTCCGCGGCGGAACCCGCGGCTGATCGTGAACATGTTCATGCCGTTCGTGATCCGGAACTTCTGGACCTCAGCCGGCCCGTTGGTCAGATAGATCTTGTGGTGGGTGAAGTCGAACAGCCACCCGCGGCCGCCGGACCAGAGCCCCACGCGGCCCGCGTAGTACCACGTGTCGAGCCAGGGGCGCGTCGCCCAGTGCGCGGTGAAGTGCAGATCGGGCTCGCCGCGCTGGGCAATCGAGAGCGGCATGGGCAGGCTGACCGACGACCCGAGAAACGCCTGGACCTCGACCTGCGCGCGCACGCGGGCGGGCCAGCCGACGAGGCCGCACAGGACCAGCAAGGCAGCACGGTGCACGGGGGAAGAATCAGGACGTTCCGGGCTTGCGCGGGCGGGTCTCCGCCTCGCGCCGCGCGCGCGCGGGGTCGGCGCTCGCGTCGCTCAGCCGGCTCAGGTCGGGTGGCAGCCCCGTCGGCCGCGGCGAGCTGCCCCGGAACTCGAAGTGGTCGTCACGCAAGAGCCGTTCACCCGTGATCACGCCGGCGCGCGACCGGTCGCCGTACAGCATGGTCACGACCCGGCTGATGAGGTCCTCGACGGGATACCAGGTTCCGGGCTCCACGTCGGGATACAAATAGTCGAACTCCGGACGCAGCCGGGCCTCGCGGCCGCGGTTTTCGCTCACGCACGCCTCCCGGGCGGATTCATGGCTGAGAGATATACCGGGCCGCCCGCCACGCCAAGGGTGCGGGAGGGCTCAGAAGGAGGGATCGCCGGGGGCCTGGCGCGGCGAGACCGGATGTCGGAGCGCGAAGTCCACCAGCTCGGTGAGCTGCCCCGGGTCGAACGGCTTCTGCAGCACGGGCACGAGCGTCTCGCTGAGGCCCACGCGCGCGACCCCGGCCGGTGTAAACGCGGACATCAGGATTACCGGCACGTCGGGGAACTCGACGCCGATGTGGGTCGCGAGCTCCGGGCCGTTCATCTGCGGCATCACCACGTCGCTCAGGACCACGTCCACCGCGCCGTTCCGGCGGCGGACCAGGTGCAAGGCCTCGGCGCCGTCCGCCGCCTCGAGCACGGTGTGGCCCTGCTGGCTGAGCTCGCGCCGGATGAGGGCGCGCACGCCGTCCTGATCATCGACGACGAGAATGGTGCCGAGTCGTGGCGGGTCGGGCATGGAAACGCCTCCAGGTGGGGGAAAACCTACCCCGCCGTCTGGTCCCCGCCAGGGTGAGTTGTTCGCGCCTAGTCCACGTCTCCGACCCCGCCGGCCGTCGGCGAGGACCCGCCGATCGTGGTGCGCACCACCAGGCGGAAGGCTCGGCGCGAGATCGGCGTGAGGAAGCGCTCGACGGTCGGGCCGCCGGGATTTCCTTGGTTGATGTTGAACGTGCCGAAGGTCGCGCTCCGGTTCTGGAACAGGTTGGTGACGATCCCGTTGATCTCCCAGCGGCCGACCTCGACGCCGACGTGCGCGTCCGCCACGAAATAGCCGTCGAGCGGCGCGGTGACGTTGGCCTCGTCGCCCCGGAGGAACTGCCTGCCGATGTAGCGCCCGTCCGCGCCCACCGAGACGTACCGCCCGATTCGCGCGAGCCCGCCAAGCTTCACCTGATGGTCGGGCACCTGCGGAAAGCGGTCGCCCGGGGTGACGTCGTTGCCCGTCGGGAACGGGTTCTCGACAGGCTCTCCTGCTCCGTCATCGCCGCCCGCCGACCGGATCGAGAAGATGTCCGCGGCGCTCTGGAAGGTGGCGCGGGTGTAGGCGTAATTGAGATAGACCGAGTGTCCCGCCGGGGACGTGTACGACGTCGACGCCTCGACGCCGACCCGCCGGGTCTTGGCGAGATTGACGAAGAACCCGTCGATGGTGCTGCCGGTGGGGGCCTCTTCACCGAACGGGGTGAGGAAGATGTCGTTCTTGACGCTGGTGTAGTAGGCCGACCCGCTCAGCGCGACGCGGTCGCGCGCGAAGCGGAACCCGGCCTCGATGGTGCTGGCCTTGACGGGCTCGAGCGGCGGATCGTCACCCAGCGCGAAGGGCAGCGGGCACGGCGCCTCCGGATCTGCGCAGGCGTTCTCGATGACGGCTGGAGAGCGGAACGCCTGGCCCCAGGACGCGAACACCGAGCCGCCCGGCGTGACCTCGACGCTCGCGCCGATCCGCGGGTTGAACCGCTTGTAGGTGCCGGTCGTGTCGCCGGCGGGGTCGAGCAGGTTCTCGAAGGGGATCCGCACGTAGTCGTATCGTGCGCCGGCCGAGAGCGTCACTTTGCCCAACGTCAGATCGGCGGCGGCGAAGGGCGCCACGTCCCACAGCGGGCTCCGGGCCTGCGTGCTGAGCGAGCGGGCGCCGCCGAACTTGGTCGAATCGGCGAAGATGTCGATCCTGACCCGGGTCACCTCGCCATCGACGCCGCCGCGCAGACTCAGGGCCGTGCGCGCGTTGAACACGGTGGTCCAGCGGTAGTCCGCGGTATACCCGAACGTCTTGTTGTAGCTGATCCCGAAGGCATCCGGATCGTCTTCCTGGTTGGCATTGAACCGCTCGGCCCGGTGGCGGCGGAAGTAGACCGTCGCGGATGCCCTTCCGAGGCCGAACTGTTTGTACGCCTGCAGCGAGCCCTGGTAGGCCCACAGGTTCTCGTAGTCGCCGGTGGTCAGGTTGGAATCGGCGTGGTCGGTGAAGATGGACTGCGGCAGCGAGCCTGCCGGCTCCGCCCGGTCGCGGGAGTAGAACCCCTGGAACCGGATCCCGCCCGTCTCGCCCAGCTTGCCGAGGTTCACGAAGCCCTGATAGCCCTCCTCGCCGGTGTCCTGTCGCCAGCCGTCCTCGCGGTTGTAGTTGCCGCCCACGTACCAGTCGTACCCGCCTCGCGCCACCCCGGACACGTGGCCCTCGCCCCTGGCCGCGCCGAAGCTGCCGCCGGACAGCTCGATCGTGCCGGCCGTCGGGCCCCTGCCGCGCGCGGTGACCAGATTGATCGCGCCGCCGAGCGCATTGCGGCCCAGCAGCGAGCCGTTACCCGAGAGGATCTCGATGCGCTGGATGTGGTCCATGGGCAGCAGGTCGAAGTTCACCTGCGAGGCCTCGGGCTCGTTCATTCGGACGCCGTCGAGAAACACCGCGATGCCCTGGGGCAGGCCGACGACCGGGGACGAATAGAAGCCTCGGCTGGAAATGTTGAGCTTGTAGGAGCTGCCGAGATCGTCGTAGCTCGAGAAGCCGGCGACGCTGTTCAACGCGTCCGACAGCACCCTCGGCTCGTACGCGTCCACCTGCGCCTCGTCCAGGGTCGTGACCCGAGCCGGGACGCCGGAGCCGATCGTCGGGCCGGCCGCCGGCGCGATGCTGCCCACCACCTCGATCGGCGGCAGCTCGTGCGCCGCGCGGGTGGTGTCGGTGCGGGTCGTGTCGGCCCCGGTCGTGTCCGGCTGCTGGGCGAGCAGGGACGGCGGCAGGAACAAGGCGACGGCGACGAGCCCGCTCGTCAGTCTCATGAACGGAATTCCTCAGGGTACGGGTCGGTGGGTCTCAGCGAAGTTGCAGGCCCTGAAAGGAGGCGTGGTCGCGGCGCCCGCGGCCGCCATCCTCATAGATGGCTGCCATCACGACGCGGTCGGGTGGAACGCCGATCACGAGCAAGGCATCGTCCTCCGGGCCGCCGCCGTCGAGGTCCACGCAGCAGTGGTGGGTTGTGACCAGCCCGTCGGGGACGTCGGCGCGTATGGCCGGCCCGCCGCGCCGGTCGAGGCGGATGAGATCGCCGGCCGAGAAGGCGCGCGAGCGGTCCCGATCCTCGTACACCTGGAGCCGGTGGACCCGAGCATCCCGCTCTGCCACGACGAGCACGCCGTCGTCCAGCTCACCCCCGCCGTCGAGGTCGAAGCAGCAGCGGTCCACCACCACGGATGCCGCCGGCCGCAGGTACAGCGCCGCGGCGGCCAGAACGATCGCCGCGGCCGCCGCCGGCCACATCCGACGCCGGCTCCCGAACAGCGGCCGGCGGGGGGACATTCCCTGCGGGACCTCGCCGCGGGCGGCGCGGGCCACGATCTCGGGGCCAAGCGAAGCGCGGGGCTCGAAGCGGACCCCGGCGAGGCCCCGGTCGAGCTGCTCGAGCTCCGGGGGGAGGCGAAAGTCGTCTGCGTTCACACCCTCATATACGCACGAGACCGCCGGGCGTCACGCCGGCCGGCTCAGGGGAGGGTCATTGGCAGTCGGTGGGCGGCGACCGCTCGAAGCCCTGGTCCCGGGCCTCCCGTTCGGACCGGAAGAAGACGAGGTCGCGCAATCGGAGGGTCGCGGGACAGCTGCTCGGGTAGTAGTATCGCTGGCCCGGCACCGCTGCCCAGGGGTGCGATCGGAGGAAGGGACTGCGGTTCGGAGTTTCGGCCGGCGCCGCGCTGGACAGGGCCGTGCCCGCAGCTTCGGCCGGGGCAGTGCTGCTGGCGCCCGCATGTATTCCGGCCGAGGCGATCACGGCTGGATCGCGGCGGGCCGGCGCCGCCGGCGGCCCCGAATTCCGGGCCACGGCGGCAGGAGGGGCCGGAACGATGTCACGCGCCGGCGCGCCGCGCGCGGGACGGGCGGTGTCGGGCCGGCCGGCGGGAGCGGGGCTGGGAGCGATGCCGGCAGCCGTGTCGGCTGAGCCACGTGCGGATGCCGGGGGCGGTGGGCGCGCGACCGCTTGGTCAGAGGCTCGCGGGGCGTGCATCACGATCGGGCCGGCCGTCGGGGCGGGACGCCCGCGGCTCGCGCGAAGGTAGGAGACGAGACCGTGCCAGGCCCCGATCGCGACGGCCACGGCCAGGACCGCGGCGAGAACGGGGTGGGTCCGCACAGCCGGTCGCGACCACGGGATATGCGTTTGCTCGTCATCGGGGTAGGGCACGTCGACCTCAGCCTCCTGGGTCCCGAGGACGCGCCTCGACGGAGCAAGCTCAGGCTCCGGCATTTACCAGTGTATCTCTCCAGGGCGCGGGGCCGTCAAGAGGGGCGGGCCTGCCACTGTGACGGAAGACACGGTACCGGTTCGCTTTCCAGGGGCAATTCCCTAGCATGACCGCTCGTATCAGTCGCGCGTATCCCTTCCTGTTCGCCGTGATCCCGGTGCTGCGCATCCCCGCGCAGTATCCCGGCTGGACGGAACTCGGCGATGTGGCGGTGGTGCTGGCCACGGTCCTGGTGGCATGCGGGACCGTCTACGGCCTTGCCGCACTGGTGACCGGGCGACGGGGTCGCGGGCTTCCCGCGCTCATCCTCATGGGCGCCGTCCTGCTCTTCTGGGGCTACCCCCGTGCCGTGACGTTCGCCGGGCATCGGCTCGGCGTCTCGCACCCGGTGGTGCTCCCCCTCTGGCTTGGGGCGACGGCCGCGGGCATCTGGTGGCTGGTGCGCCGCACCGAGCGACTCCAGCGGGCCGAGACCTTCCTTACGCTTACGAGCGGCCTGCTGGTAGGCTGGTTCGTGGTCTCGATCGGCATCTCGCAGGTGCGGAGCGCCCGCGCCATGCGGGAAAGTGAGGTGGTGCGAAGGCTGGCGGCTCCCATTCGGACGCGCGCCGGCGCCACCGCCAAGCCGATGCGCGACATCTACCTCATCGTGCTGGACGAGTACGCCAACGCCGAGGTCACCGGCAAGGTATTCGGCTTCGACAACCGGAAGTTCCTCGACAGTCTGCGGGCGCTCGGCTTCGTTGTGCCGGAGGTCCACAGCAACTACCTCCACACGTTCCTGTCGGTGCCCTCGCTGCTCAACTCCGCCCACATGGCGGGGCTCGCATCCGTCCTCGGCCGCCGGACGATCGACCGGACGCTGCCGGACTACCTGGTGAAGCACAACCGCACCGTGCGGTTCCTCAAGTCGCGGGGTTACGAGTTCGCCTTCTTCCCGTCCCCCTCATGGGAGGCCACGCGGCACAGTCCCGTGGCGGACGTCGAGTTCCACGTGTGGCACGGATTCAACCCGGCGCGGGAGATCTCCCGGTCGGGCCTGCGCCAGAACTTGAACTCCACGTCGCTCCTGGGCTACATCGATTGGGGCGGGGCGCGGCTCGCTCGCCACTACGTGATCAGCACCTTCAACGCGATCGCCCGCGTGCCCAGGATGTCCGGGCCGCCGGTATTCACCTTCGCCCACGTCCTGAGTCCACACAGCCCGTACATCTTCGATTCCGATTGCGGCCCCGCGCGCGAGCGCACCGCGATGACGCGGGCGGAGTGGCGGGCGCTGTCGTACGTGGCGCAGGTGCAGTGCCTGGACAGCCTGGTGCTCGAGCTGGTGACCACGCTCCTCCGGACCTCGGACGTGCCCCCGGTCATCCTGCTCCAGGGGGATCATGGGAGCAAGAGCCTTCACTTCGACCAGGCGGCCAACGGGGCGAAGATCCCGCTCCCCGCGGCCAAGGAGCGGCTCGGCGCCTTCGGCGCGTACTACCTGCCGGGTCCCGGCCGCGCGGCGTTCGGCGACAGCGTGACCGTGGTGAACGTCATGGGCAACGTGCTCCGGGCCTATCTCGGCGCGGATCTCCCGCCCGAACCCGACGACATGTATCTGTCGGTTCACAAGTCGCCGTACGCGTTCCGACGGGTGGACTCCCGCTGGCTGGCGCAGGAGGACTGGTCGCCCGACTCGCGCTAGGCGGCCGACGATTCTCGCAGCGCGACCCCTCCCGACGAGCGCATGCGCAGGGCGCGCGCGCGCGAGCCGCGCCGCCCCCCGCACCGGACGGTTGCCCGCCCGCGGGCCTCTGATATAATTCAGGTATGCAACTATTTACGAAACAGAATCATACGCTCCCCGGCGCGGAGCGCTCGGCCGGCGAGGTGGCGGCCGTCGCCCTCGCGGTCACCCGACTGCTCCGGGCGCATGCCTGGCGGCGGCGGGGCGGCGACCTGTCGGACCTCCAGCTCCGGACCCTCGCCCTGATCAACGCGTACCCCGGCTGCGCGCCCTCCGCGCTGGCCGAGTACCTGCTCCTGAGCCGCCCCGCGGTCACGAGAGTCGTCGACGAGCTGGCGGCGCAGAAGCTCGTGGCCCGGCGGCCCGCCGCGGCCGACCGCCGCCGCATCGAGCTGCGCGCCACCGCCGCCGGCCGCCGCCGGGTGGACGCCTACCTGAGCGGGGCCCGCGCGGCGCTGGCCGAGCGTCTCGAGTCGCTCACCGCCGCCGAGCACGAGCTCGTGCGGCGCGCCATGCGGGTGCTGCGGCCGCGGGTCCAGCCCCGGTCGCCGCTCGGCGCGGACGAGGAGAACGGCGCGGCGCCATGAGCGAAGGCGGCCCCGGCAAATGGGTCATTGCCGGCACGGTGATGATCGGGAACATCATGGCGGTGCTCGATTCGAGCATCGTGAACGTGGCGCTCCCGGAAATGGCGGGCAATCTCGGAGCCACCATCGAGGAGATCACCTGGGTGGTGACCGGGTACATCCTCGCGAACGTGCTGGTGATGCCCGTCGTCGGGATGCTCAGCGCGCGCTTCGGGCGGAAGCGCCTCTACCTCGCCGCCACCGCGCTGTTCACCATGGCCTCGATGGGCTGCGGCCTGGCAGGGAGCCTGTCGGCGATGGTCGCCTGCCGCGCGCTGCAGGGGCTCGCGGGCGGCGTGCTCATCACGGTGCCGCAGGCCATCCTGCGCGAGAGCTTCCCCCCCGCGGAGCAGGGCGTGGCGATGGGCGTCTACGGGATGGGCGTCGTGCTGGCGCCGGCGATCGGGCCGACCCTCGGCGGGTGGCTCACCGACCAGTACTCCTGGCCCTGGGTGTTCTACATCAACGTCCCGATCGGCGTGCTCAACCTGGTCATGGTGCAGCGCCTGATCGAGGACCCGCCGTACCTCGAGCGGAACCGGGCGCCGATCGATGTGACCGGCCTCGGCTTCATGATCGTCGGGCTGGGCGCGCTCCAGCTCATGCTCGAAGAAGGCGAGCGGAACGACTGGTTCGAGTCGGGGTTCATCGTGCGGCTCGCGGTGCTCGCGGCGATCGGCCTGGTCGGCTTCGTGTGGCGCGAGCTCACCACGCGGCGGCCGGCGGTGGACCTGTCGATCCTCGGGAACGTGCGGTTCAGCGCGGCCACGTTCATGGGCGGCATCATGGGCGCGGGATTGAGCGGCGTCCTGTTCATCCTGCCGCTGTTCCTGCAGAACCTGCTCGGATACACCGCCATGGACTCGGGGCTCGCGCTCATGCCGCGGAGCCTCGCCATGCTGGTGGCGATGCCGCTCGCCGGGCGGCTGTACAATCGCGCGGGGCCGCAGCTCATGGTGGGCGTCGGGCTCGCGTGCATCGCCTGGGGCTACTGGGACCTGGCCGACCTCACGACCGACACCGGGTTCTGGGACCTCGCCTGGCCGCAGGTGTGGCAGGGGGTGGGATTCAGCCTGCTGTTTGCGGCCCTCAGCACGTCCGCGCTCGCCGCGGTGCGCCGGGAGCGGATGACCGCGGCCACCGGTCTGTACAACGTGGTGCGGCAGGTGATGGGGAGCATCGGCATCGCGGTCACTGCCACGATGCTGACCCACGGGCAGGCGGCCTATCACGCGATTCTCGCCGAGGACATGCGGCCCGCGGCGGCGCGCCGGTGGCTCGCCATGCTGACCGCCGCGGCCGGCCGGACCGGCGCCGATCCGCTGGCGGCGCACCAGCGCGCGCTGGAGCTGCTCGACGGGCAGGTCCGCACCCAGGCCACCGTGCTCGCCTACAATCACATCTTCGCGTTCGTCGCCGCCGCGTTCGTGCTGGTGGCGCCGCTCACGCTGCTGCTGCCACGCTCCTCCGGTACCGAACGGCCGGACGTGGCCGTGGACTGACGCGCGCTGAGCCTCGCCGGCCGGGGGCGAACCCGGTCGCTCGGGCCGGCCCTCAGATCACTTGGGTCCCTGCGCGCCCCACCGCTCCGCCGCGGGCGGCGGCTCGGGATTGCGGAGCGGCGGGATCTTCGTGGTGAACTGGATGCCCGTGAGCCGGTCCGTGTTGTCGTCGCGCACCCGGGACGTCGCGGGAAAGTCGTCGCTGCCCTCGATCCAGGACTCCAGCACTTCCGCGAGCCGGCGCGCCGTGGCGACATAGGCCGGATCGTCCGCCACGTTTCTGACCTCCCATGGGTCCTGTTGCAGGTCATAGAGCTCGAGCCGGGCGCGGGGCGATTCGAACAGCCGGCGCTGCGCGAGGGTGAGACGGCCGGCCCGCACGCGGGCGCGAAGATCGTGAAACGAAGGGCTGGCGCCGAGGTCGGCCGCGGTGCAGAGCGGCAGGTCGGTGTAGGCATCGGTGCGGATGAGCTTGAACCGCGCCGTGCGCACGGCCCGCTGGTGCTCGTCGCAGTCGTGCCAGTTGCGCTCGCTGAAGATCGCGGAGTCGGCCGCGGAACGTGCCGGGGTCGTCGAGCAGGGCTCGAAAGCTCCGTCCCTGCATGTCCCGGGGCACGGGCGCGCCGGCGAGCTCGAGCAAGGTCGGCGCCAGATCGAGCGTGCTCACCATGCCCCGGTCCCAGATGGTACCCGCGTGCACCACCGCGGGCCCGTCGAGGATCAGCGGCGTACGGGTGCCGCTGTCGTACAAGGTGCCCTTCTCCCTTGGAAACGGCGCGCCGTTGTCGCTCAGGAAAATTACAAGGGTGTGCTCGAGCAACCGGCGCCGTCCGAGCTCGTCCATCATGGTCCCGATCTTCGTGTCCATGCGCTCGATCGCGTCGTAGTAGCGGGCGAGGTCCTCGCGCGTCCCCGGCGCGTCCGCGAGGTACGGCGTGAGCCGCACCCGGGCCGGCGCGTGCGAGGGGCGCCCCTCGGGATAGGGCCGGTGCGGCTCGTGGAACCCGACCCACAGAAAGAAGGGCCGGGTACCCGCCGAATCGAGGAAGGCAGGAAGGGCGGAAGCCGTCTCCGGCGAGTACCACTGGAACTGCCGCTCCCCGTTCGGGCCGTAGTGAGTCTTCGCCATGTCCCCGGTGAAGTAGCCCACCCGCTGGAGCAGCGCCGGCAGGAGCGGGATCCCGGCAGGCAACGGGGTATGCAGGTCCTCGGTGCGGGTGGCATGCGGCCAGCGTCCGCTCAGCATGCTGATGCGCGACGGGCTGCACTGGGGCGAGGTGCCGAACGCGTAGCGCACGACGAGGCCGGCGCGAGCCAGGCGATCGATGCTCGGCATGTGGACCGCGGGGTTGCCGTAGGGGCCGGTGTCGCGCCAGCCCAGGTCATCGGCGAGGAAGATGACGATGTTGGGGCGGGAATCACGCGTTTGCTGCGCGCGCGCGGGCTGGACGACGAGCGCGATCAGGCACAGGACCAGCACGACCGCGGTAGCGATGCGACGCATGGGTGCAACGTAGCGTGATTCGGGTCGGCGGGCAGGTAGCTGGCCACCGACCGCTCCTCACCGCAAGCCTGCCGGCGGGGATTCCGACAGAAGGTCCTCGCTACTTGCCCTCGAGCAGCAGCCCCCCGTGCGGCACGCGCCGCGCCGCGACCTGCAGTGCCATCGGCCCGACGACGCCGGCCGTGGCCGCCGCGACGAACAGCATGGCTCTGGGAAGCGGGAGCAGCGCGCCTGCGCCGGCGATCGCCGCGGCGACGAAGACCGGATGATAGAGGTAGATGGGATAGGAGGCCCCGCCGATTTTCTCCATCAGGCGCATGGTCGGCACCCGTTGCAGGGCCCAGAGCCCGGCCGACATGCCGATCAGGAGGTTCAGCGCCGATCGGTTCGCGACCGGATCGATCGGCGCGTGCAGCCGCGTGAGGACGAGGTAGCTATGAAGGCCCTGGGCTGTGACGAAGCACGCCACCGTCGCGATCAGCGCTCGCCGTGTCTGGAGGACGCCACGAAACCGGTGCGCGCCGAGACCGCACAGGAAGAAGGGCAGCAGGTAGGTGGCGTTCTGCAGCCCGAAGAGGTTCTGCTCGAAGGGCGCGGCGAGGAACAGCGCCAGCGAGACGCCGAACACCGTGAGATAGCGGCCGAACGCCGCGAGGGCGCCGAGTGACTCGAGCACGATAAGCGCCGCGAACACGATCAGCAGTGCCTGCACGAACCACAGGTGCCAGTAGGGGAAGAGGAAGATGCTCCACACCTGTGAGAGCGGCGGCACGTGCTGATGCATCGCGAGCCGGAGCGCATACAGGATCGTCGTGGCCACGATCAGGGGCACGCCAAGGCGGCGCAGCTTCTTGCGGGAGAACTGCCGCGTCTGCCCCAGCCTGAGCGGCCGATAGGCGTACACCAGGCCGGAGAGGAAAGTGAAGAGCGGCATCCGGATGTGCACGAACAGATTGGCGAACCCGCGGTAGCCGGAGCCGTCCGGCACGTGCAGCCCTGACGCGCCGGTCGAGCCGATCGTGTGGAACGCGACGAGCAGCAGGCACGCGAGGCCTCGCATCGTCTGCACCCTGGCCGATTCCAGTGAATCGACCCGCTCCTCGCGGGAAGATGGAGGCGAGGAGACCGGGGGAAGCGGCGGCCGAACCGGCGATACGGTGCGCCATTCGACGGACGTCGCCATTGATGCGTGCCCCCGCGTCGAGGAAATTCCGCGTACGCCCGCCACCGGTGCACCCTGTGGCACCTGTTCTCAGGCTGAGCGGCTTTGCGTGGTGGTAGAGAGGCCTCGAAGCGCAAAAACGGGACCTTCTTAGGGCTTTGCTGCGATGTGACGGTGGAAAGCTTTGTCGGTCACCGCGATGGCCCGCCAGGGGGCCCGCTCACGGGCTCACCGTCCGGTGTGGAGGGTGCCCGAGGAATGTTGCGGGAATGGGCCGGCCATTCTGCCATGACTTGCAGCTGCGCCGGCTTGGAGGGGGTCAGACATCATCAATCATCGAGGGTGGGATCGGTGGCCGCCTCACGGGGCGAAGAGCGGGTGAGCCGGTCGTAGGCAAGCGCGGTTCCCAGCCCGTACGACAGGGTGTGCGCCGCCAGCATCGCCAGCTGGGGGCGGTCCCACTTGCGAAGCGGCGGTGTCGCTCCGAGTGCGGGCATGGCCGCGAGCTCGAATCCGAAGATGCCGCCGGCCAGGCATACGGCCGCGGCCGGGGCAGACAGAGGAAGCTGTGGGCGGATCCTGGCATAGAGCGCTCCCAGGGATGGGCCGTAAGCCCACCGAAGCGCGAGGCCGGCTATGGTCTGACTACGCCCCGAGAGCTTCCAGTTGGTGAATCGGGTCGCCAGCCTCCGCGCCACGGACCCCGCCGCATAGAGCGAGGGTCCGCCCAACCAGCCCGTTTCCAGCACTTCGAAGCCCGTGAGCACCAGGGTGCCGATGGCGCCGGCGAGGAAGCCGCGGGCCGCGCAGTGGCCTTTGGATTTCATGCGTCCTCCTCGCCACCGAACTACGATGCTGTCGAGCGGGACGAGGTGCTCGAAGAATCGCATCTAGCAGCGTTGTCGCTCGGGCTCACGTGAGTTCACCTCGCCGACTGGAAACAGAAGCCCCCGCCGACACCGAAGTCTCAGCGGGGAAAGACCTTCCAGAGTGGGCCCGGCGCGACTCGAACGCGCGACCTCTTGCTCCGGAGCCGCCGGAGGCCAGCGAGGGCCAGCGCCCCAACAGCGTAAGTACCTGAAAAATCAACAACCCTTCGCCAGCGTGCGCAAGCCAGCGCCAGGTCGTTTGTTACTGGGAACGTTAGCCGCTTGAGATCGGCTTGACGGCGCCTCGCTATGCTCCCGTGTCCTCGCGATTCCGACACCTCACTTTGGGCCTCCGCAATGCCTACCTCTCGCCTGCCAGCCGTAGTTCTCCTCGCCGGAACCGTCTTCGTGGCCGGCTGCGGCGACACCCCGACATCCACGGAGCCGGCCGACGCTCCGGACGTGACCGCCACCGCCGCCCCCGCGGCGGTGGTCCTGCCCACCACGAATACCTGGGCGGCGCGCGCGGCCATGACGCAGACAGGGGAGCGCAGGGAGCTGACCGCGGGGATGGCGCCGAACGCGTCCGGGCAGTCCATCGTCTACGCCTTCGGCGGGGAGGACTGCAGCGACGAGTGCGGCTGGGGATTCTTCGTCTCCGCCTACAACACGGTGACCGACGTGTGGACGTCCAGGCACACCACCGCCCAATTCGGCCGAGCGTCCAACGGCGTGGCAAAGATCGGAAACAGGCTGTATTACAGCGGTGGGACGGAGCATGACGGGACCGGCGACATCTCCGTGAACAACGCCCTCGTCGCCTACGACTACGCGAATGACACGGACCAACGCCTGGCGCCCATGCCACGCCCCACGGCCGATGGCGTCACCGGGGTCATAAACAACATCATGTACGTGCTGCCAGGGACCTGCGGCACCAGAACCGATGAGGACCCGCACAGCTGTGATCATGTGCCGTTCCGCCGCCTCTTCCGCTACAACCCTGCCACCAACGCCTGGGGCACGCGGCGCGAATCACCGCACTTTCACATCGACGGAGCTGGCGCCGCTATCAACGGTAAGCTCTACGTGGCCGGGGGCACCGATTCGGCCGGCAGGGCCGTGAGGCAGCTCGACGCCTACGATCCGGCCACGGAGCACTGGACGACCCAGGCCCCACTGCCGGACGGCGGCCGCGCCATCGGCACTGCACTCGGAAGCAAGCTGTACGTGATCCTCCGGGACCACCGGCTGTTCGTGTACAATCCGGCCACCAATACCTGGACCGCGAAGCGCGCGCTCCCCGCGGCGACGGACCCGCAGGCCGCGGTGCGGGTGCTCATCAATAACCGGCTCTATCTGTTCGTGATCGGCGTCAGCAACCAGCCGACGCAACTCTACCGCCCGTAGCGCGCCGAGCAGGCCGCGAGACGACGAAGCGCGACCCGGCGACCCTGCTCCGCGGCAGTGGTCTGCGTCCGGTGGTGCGATGCGACTCCACAGGCGAGTCGCCGCCATCAACCGTCGCCTCGCCCTTGTCTCGGCCATCCAGATGCCCCGAGGTCGGCCCCGCTGGTCGACAAAGAGAACCCCGCCGATACCGAAGTCTCAGCGGGGGAAGACCTTCCAGAGTGGGCCCGGCGCGACTCGAACGCGCGACCTCTTGCTCCGGAGGCAAGCGCTCTATCCAACTGAGCTACGGACCCATGATGGGGTCGGAAAAGTGGTGCCGTCGCGCGGTTTACGCAACCGCTGACCGGGCTGCCAGAGCGGCTCCCCATCGATCTCCGCGGGCACCGGCTCGCCCAGCCAGTCGAGCATCGCCGGGAAGAGATCCACGGTCCGGAGCGGGCTCGCCGCGAGCGGCTCGCTCGACCACACCGGCGTCTGCATATGGGCCCGCGTCAGGCTCCCGTGTCCGGCCTTGTGCTCCGGAATCTCGTACCGCTTGCGGAAGTCGTACCCCTCCCGCGCCACCACGAGCAGGTCGCCGGTGCGGTCGGCGCGGAACTGATCGAGCAGGTGGTACGCCGCATCCGGCCACTCGGCGTCCCACGTGGCCTCGAGCCACTCCCGCGCCGACCCCGCGCGCGCGCCGCCGATGTCGAGCGGATCGCCGGTGAGCGGCTCGTAGCGGATCGCCTCGCCCGCCCGCCGAAGCCGCGCCGCGCCCGCCGCGTCGCTCACCCAGAGCCAGCCGTCGCCGGTCTCGCCCGCCACCAGCCCGACCGCCCGCTCCCGCAGCAGGGCTTCGACGAGATCACTCCCGCTAACGAACGCATCCGCCTCGCGCAGCCGCGCGATCGGCCAGCGCGAATCGCGGGGAACGCCAGGCCGCGCGTAGACCATGGCCGAGCCGTTGCCCGCCACCATCACCGCCGCGCGCGGCGCGCGCTCCCAGATGACCGGATGCGACAGCGTCGGCACGCCGCGCGCACGGAACCAGTCGGCCAGATCGAGGTGCGCGCGGACCACGGCCGAGCCATGATCGCTCACCACGAGGAGGAGCGAACGCTCGAGCTCGCCCCGGGCGCGGAGCCGCGCGCGGAGCCGGCCGACCGTCGCGTCCACCCGCACGAGCGCGCGGCGGACGGTCGCGGCATCGGGGCCCGCCTGGTGGGTGTAGCCGTCCACCGCGGGGAACTGCGCGAAGACGAACCGGGCGGGCCCGTCCGCGGCGCGGAGCAGGTGCCGCGCCACCGCGTCATCCGACGGCTGGTGCCACTGGGCGTAGTGCGCGAGCGCGCCCCAGAGCTGGCGCTCCCGGCGCGACGGATCGCGCGCCGGCGTAAGGCCCTTTGCGATGGGCGTGAAGATCCCGACGCTCTCCGGCACCAGCTCGAACATGGTCCGGACGTCGGCCGCGATGTCGGCGTCGAGCCGCGGCGCCTGATAGCCGCAGTAGCTCCGCACCGCCTCGCGCTCCCGCCACCAGCGCCCGCCGTAGGCGCCACGGTCGAGCCAGCGGATCGAAGGAATGTTGCAGCGGCCGGGCGTGCAGCCCGTGAGAAACGGCAGGTAGGCCACGCTCGTGGTGGAGGGAAACACCGTGATCGCGCGGGTCCGGCCCCCGGCGGCGAGCATCTCGGCGAGATGCGGCAGGTCGCCCGCGGCCAGTCTCTCCTCCGCGACATCCGGACGAAGGCCGTCGATCAGCAGGAGAAAGCACCGGGCGGCGGGTGAAGCCATGCGTCCAAAATAACGGGGTCGGCCTCAAGTCGTTGTCGCTTCGGGCCGATACTGCGATCGCAGCCCCACGCACGTCCACCACTCGACCGCGGACCCGGGAGACAGCATGCGACATGGCAGCACCGCCGGAGCGGTCGTCGCGCTCTGCCTCGCGTCCGCCCTCTCGGCGCAGTCTCCGGCCGATCCGACCGCCGGCCTCGACTCGCTCCTCGCGGCACGGATCAGTACGGCGGCCAAGTACGAGCAGACGGTGAACGCGGTTGCCGGCGCGGTCACGATCGTCACCGCCGACGACATCGCCCGCCACGGCTACCGTACGCTGGCGGACGTCCTGCAGGGCGTGCGCGGCTTCTACCTGAGCAACGACCGCAACTACAGCTATCTCGGCGCCCGCGGGTTCAGCCGGCCGACCGACTACAACAACCGGGTCCTGGTGCTGCTCGACGGTACGGTCACCAACGAGGGCACCTTCGGCAGCGCGCTGGTGGGCGACGAGCTGGCGATCGATCTGGCGAGCCTCGAGCGGATCGAGATCGTGCGGGGGCCCGGCTCCGCGCTGTACGGCACCGGGGCCATGTTCGCGGTGATCAACCTGATCACCAAGACGGGCGCTACGATCGATGGCGCGAGGCTCACGGCCGGGACGGGAAGCTACGGCCAGCGCGGCGCGAGCCTCCTGTTCGGCCGCCGGCTTCCCTCGGGGCTCGACGTGTCGGTCTCTGGTCTCTGGCAGGGGTGGGACGGCCACGACCTGTTCTATCCCGAGTTCGACGCGCCCGCGACCCACCACGGCGTGGCCCACAACCTGGACTGGGAGCGCGCCTGGGGCATTCAGACCGCGGTGCGCAAGGGTGAGTGGTCCTTCCACGCCCGCTATGGCTCGAGAAGCAAGGCGATTCCCACGGCCTCGTACGGCAGCACCTTCGACGCGCCGTCGAGCACCTGGGATGCGCTCGGCCTCGCGGAGCTTCGCGTCGAGCACCCCGTCTCCGCCCGGGCGCGGCTCATCGGGCGGACGTACTACCAGGGCTATCGCTACGCCGGCGAGTACAGCGGCACCGGAGAGGGCTCGACCGATGCCGGGGCGAGCGACGCCATCGGGGTCGAGGGATCGCTCCAGTGGGACCTTGCCTCGGCCAACCGGCTGACGCTGGGCGGAGAGTTTCGCTCGAACTTCACGGCGCGCTACTACTACCCGCGCACGGGCACACGGGTCTACGACCTGAGCGCTCCGTACGGCGTGACATCGATCTACCTGCAGGACGAGCATCAATTCACCCGCCGGCTCTCGCTGCTGGTCGGTATCCGCCGCGACGAAGTCACGACCGACCGGGACGGCACGGCGCCCCGGGCGGCGATCGTCTACGCCCCGTCCGGCGCCACCAGCCTCAAGCTGCTCTACGGCCGGGCCTTCCGGGCGCCGACCATCGTCGAGAGCGAAGAGGACGACGACTACGTGCGCCGAAACCCGGCGCTCCGTCCGGAGCAGGGCACCACGGTCGAGCTCGTCGCGCAGCGAAGGATCGCCACGGGCCTGCTCGGCACGGTCTCGGTGTTCAACTACACCGTCGACGGCCTCATCGATCCGACCACCGACTCCGCCGGAGTCATGGAATACCGGAACGTGGGCAACGCCGAGGCCGCGGGTGCCGAGCTGGGCCTCGACGCCCGGCTCGGCCGGCTGTCGGGATACCTGAACTACACGGTGCAGCGCGCGCGCGATCGTCATTCGCACGAGACGCTCACCAACTCGCCCGCGCATCTGGCCAAGGCCGGGGCGGAGCTGCGCGTGGCCCGCGCTCTCGCCGCCGCCGTCGATCTCAGATGGGAGTCGAGCCGGCGCACCGTCTACGGCACGACGACCGATCCGTTCTTCATGACCGACCTGACCCTCACGCTGACACCGCACGCCGACCGGATGGACTTCGCGATCCGCATCGCGAACCTCTTCGACGCCGAGTACGCGACGCCGGGCGGCACCGAGCACGTCCAGCCCGCGATCGCGCAGGACGGCCGCACGGCCGGTGTCGAGCTCAGGTACCGGTTCTAGCCCGGTGCGCCGGGCGCGGGGGATTCTTGCGGCTCTGATGCTGCTCGGCCTGCCGGCCGGAGCGGCGGCCCAGGACGTGGCGGTGCCGGTCGAGGTCCAGGTACCCCTGTTCCTCAAGATCCTGACGTTCGACCGCAACCTGCTGAGGCAGCGCCATGGGGAGCTGGTGGTGGGGATCCTCTACCAGAGCCGGTACCGGACCTCGGCGGATGTGGCCGACGCGGTCCGGCACGCCGTGGAGGGCTCGGCCGAGCGGCCGGCGGGCGTCGCACGTCTCCGCGCTGTCGAGCTGGACCTGGACCGCATCCCGGATCTGGAGCAGGCGCTCCGGCAAGACTCGGTGAGCGTGCTGTACGTGAGTCCCCTGCGCGCGGTGGAGCTCGACCGCGTCACCACCGTCACCCGGCCCGGCCGGATCACATCGCTCACTGCCGTGCCAAACTACGTGGAGGATGGCGTGGCCGTGGGACTCGACCTCCAGGGCGATCGGCCGCGCATCGTCGTCAATCTCGGCGCCGCCAAGGCCGAGGGCGCGGACTTCGGGGCCCAGCTTCTCAAGCTGGCGCGGGTCGTGGGCGACGAGGGGGGAACGCGATGAGCACCGCGTCCCGTGGCGCCGGCCTGCGGCTCGGCACCAAGCTCGCCCTGCTGATGACCGCGCTCATCGGGGGCATCGCGCTTTTCTTCTACCTCTACGTGCCGTCACGGCTCGAGCGCCAGGCGCTGCACGCGATCGGCGGCAAGGCGGAGACGATCGGCGAGCTGACGGCCTTCGCGGTGGCGCCCGCGTTACTGTTCGGCGACACCGCCGGCGTGGACGAGGCGCTCGCGGGCGCCGTGCAGAGCAGTGATCTGGTGTACATGATCGTGCTCGACGTGCACGGCCGGCGGATCAGCTCGGTCGTGCGCGGTGGCGGCGTCGGCCGGATCTACCCGATCGCCACGCCGGTCGTGCGCGACGGGCGGCGGCTCGGCACGCTGTACCTGGGCCTCTCGCTCAGCGAGCTGCGTCCGGAGATCGAGCGGGCCCGCCGCACCGCCACGGTCGTGAGCCTGGTGATCTTCCTCGCGGGGATGGTCGCGGTCGTCGCCATCAGCACGCACATGGTCGAGCCGCTCGGCCGGATGGTGGACACCGTGGAACGCATCGCGGCGGGCGACCTCTCGGTCCGGGCGAGGGCGGCGGGCGGCCAGGAGGTGACCCGCCTGGTGCATGCCTTCAACACGATGGTGGAAACCCTCGAGACGGTGCAGGCCCAGCTCGCGGCCACCAACCAGGACCTGGAGCGCCGCGTCGCCGAGCGGACCGCCCAGGCGGAGGCGGCCAGCCAGGCGAAGAGCGAGTTCCTGGCCAACATGAGCCACGAGATCCGCACGCCGATGAACGGCGTCCTCGGCATGCTCGAGCTGGCGCTCGACACCCAGCTCACCGCGCAGCAGCGGGAGTATCTCGCCATGGCCCAGAGCTCGGCCGACGCGCTGCTCACCATCATCAACGACATCCTCGATTTCTCGAAGATCGAAGCCGGCAAGCTGACGCTCGATCCGGTGCCGTTCCATCTGGGCGAATGCCTCGAGGGCACCCTGAGCACGCTGGCGCTCCGGGCCCACAAGAAGGGTCTCGAGCTCTCGTGCCATACTGCCCCGACCGTCCCCGAGACGCTGGTCGGCGACGAGGGTCGCCTGCGGCAGGTCCTGCTCAACCTGGTCGGCAATGCGATCAAGTTCACCGACACCGGCGAGGTGCTGGTGGAGGTCGCCCTGGAGGATCGGGGCCCCACCGGGACGCTCCTGCGGTTCGCGGTCTCGGACACCGGCATCGGCATCCCCGAATCGAAGCAGGCCCACATCTTCGACGCCTTCGCCCAGGCGGACGGCTCGACCACCCGGCACTACGGCGGCACCGGGCTCGGTCTCGCCATCTCGGCGCAGCTCGTGGGGCTCATGGGGGGGCGGCTCTGGGTGGACAGCCGCGAGGGGCAGGGAAGCACGTTCCACTTCACGGCGCGCTTCGGCGTGGCCGAGCGTCCGGCGGGCGCGACCGCTCCCGAGCCGATCGAGCTGCACGGCCTGCCGGTGCTGGTCGTGGATGACCACGCGACGACGCGGCGCATCCTGTGCGAGATGCTCGCGAGCTGGCACATGTGCCCGCGCGCCTTCGAGGGCGCGGCGGGCGGGCTCGCGGCGCTCCGTGGGGCGGCGCTCGCGGGGGAGCGCCTGCCGCTGTTGCTGCTGGACGCGCACATGCCGGGCACCGACGGGTTTGCCCTGGCCGGGACCATCCGGCGCGACCCGGCGCTGGCCGGGACGATGATCATCATGATGACCACGAGCGGCGAGGGGGAGTCGTCCCGGTGCCGCGCGGTCGGAGCCGCGGCGCAGGTCACCAAGCCGGTGCGCCAGTCCAGCCTGCTGGATGCGATCATGACGACGATCGGCTCGGGCGGCCGCGCGCCCGCCTCCCCGGTGCAGGCGGTGCCAGTGGAACCGGCTGCGCGGCCTCTCCACGTGCTCCTCGCCGAGGACAACCCGGTGAACCAGCAGCTCGCGGTCGGCCTGCTCTCCCGCCGCGGTCACACGGTGCGGGTGGCGGGCAACGGACGGCTCGCGGTGGAGGCGCTCGAGCGCGAGCGGTTCGACGTGATCCTGATGGACGTCCAGATGCCCGAGATGAGCGGCTTCGAGGCGACGGCGGAGATCCGCCGCCGCGAGCGGGCGTCCGGCGCGCACGTGCCGATCGTCGCGCTCACCGCGCGAGCCATGGCGGGCGACAAGGAGCGCTGCCTCGCGGCCGGAATGGATGCGTATACCACGAAGCCGCTTCGGACTCGCGAGCTGTTCGATCTGCTGGAGACGCTCACGTCCGGTGGCGCTCCGGCACGCGCGGCCGATGACCGGGACGGTGTGGCCGGCCGGCCGTGCGACCGCCCGGCGGTGGACCGCGCGGCGCTGCTCGAGCGCTTCGACGGCAGCGAGGAGCTGCTGTACGAGGTCGCCGGCGCGTTCCTGGAGGTGTGCCCCGCGCTCCTCGAGGCGGTGGACGAGGCCGTGGGCGCCTCTGACGCCGACCGCGTGCACCGGGCGGCCCACAGCCTCAAGGGATCGGTCGCCAACTTCGACGCCGCGGACGCGGTCGCGAGCGCGCTCCGGCTCGAGCGGATGGGCGCGGCGGGTGATCTGGCCGAAGCGCCCCAGGTGTTGGCCGAGCTCCGCGAAAGCGTCGGCCGGCTCCGGGACGGCCTCGAGCTGCTCCGGAGCGCGTGAGCCGACCGGCGCCCTTGCGTGGGGCGGGACGCGTGGCCTCCTTAGGAGGGTCAGCGTCGACTACCATCCACGCGAGGAGTCCGAGGTGTCACGCATCACGACCGGCCGGCGGCCTTCAGCCGCCAAGGAGAGCCGGAACGGCGCCGGGGCCGACACCGCCCGGCTGTATCCCACCAAGAACGACCTGCCCGCCGCCGCCCGCGCGGAGGCGATCCCTTTGCTCAACCAGCGTCTTGCCGACTGCATCGACCTTCAGACCCAGTGCAAGCAGGCCCACTGGAACGTGAAGGGGCCGCACTTCATCGCGCTCCACAAGCTGTTCGACGAGATCAACGAGGACGTCGAGGAGTACGTCGATCTTCTGGCGGAGCGGGCGGTGCAGCTCGGCGGGATCGCGGAGGGCACCGTGGGGATCGTCGCCAAGCGGAGCTCCCTCATCGACTATCCGCTGACGCTGGTCACGGGCGAGGAGCACGTGGCCGCGCTGTCCGACGCGCTTGCCGCGTTCGGCCGCACGGTGCGCATCGGGATCGAGGAGATGAACGAGCTGGAGGACGCCGACAGCGCCGACATTCTGACCGAGATCTCGCGCGGGGCGGACAAGTGGCTGTGGTTCGTGGAGGCGCACCAGCAGGCGGGGAGCGAGGAGCGGTAGGCTGTAACCGGTGAGCGGTAAGTGGTGAGCGGTGAGCGGGCAGGCACACGGGGCTGTCATCCCGAACGAAGCGAGGGATCTGCCCGGCCGAGTTCGACCCATTCCGAATAAGATCCCTCGCTTCGCTCGGGATGACAGCCCCGTGCCTGCCCGTACACCGCTTCCCGTG
>JAICJD010000185.1 GCA_025928645.1 Gemmatimonadales bacterium | reverse complement strand
TGGGGGGGGGGGGGGGGCGCCCCCACCGCTCTCCCCCCTGTTGGGGGTCCTTTTACTGTGCCCCCCCCCCTGTTGGCCCCGCGCGGCCCCCCCCCCCCCCGCGACCCCCCGCCGCCCCGCCCGCGGCTACCTGGTCGTCCCCGCCGGCTGCGGCGCCGGCTGAGCCGGCGGCGTCGGCACACCCGCCGTGGGCGCCGCGGGCCACCGGTTGTTGCTGCGATCGACGTCGGGGTACCAGTTGTCGGGGTCGATCACCACGCTGTTGACCTTCCGCGGTCCGGGAATCATGGCGACGTACGTGTCCCGAAGTCCCCAGATCTCCACGGGGAGCCGCAGGCGCTGCGTGCTGCCATCGTCCATCAGCAGCGCGAGCTCCACCGGCATCGGCATCTGCCCCGCGTTCCGCAGATAGATCCGCGAGACCACCCCCGCCGAATCCGACAGCGCCACCGAATCCACCGCCTGGTCGAGCCGGTCGGTGGTGTAGAACCACGAGCGCCAGAACCAGCTCAGATCCTCGCCCAGCCCGTCTTCCATGGTGCGGAAGAAATCGGCCGGCGTCGGATGCTTGTACGCCCAGCGGCGGATGTACTCCCGGAAGACCGGATCGAACCGCTCGGGCGACGTGATGTGGTCCCGAAGCAGCACGAGCCCGAGCGCCGGCTTGTTGTAGAGCGCCTGCCGCCAGTTCTCGTTGGTGCGCATGCGGTCGGCCGGGTTCATGATGGCTTCTTCGTCGCCCGAGAGCGCGTTCTTGATGTAGGTCTCCGGCAGGCCGCGCGCCGTCGGCAGGGGTTGCCCCGGGAACTTGCGCGGGAAGCTGTAGTGGTTCATGAAGCTGTTGAAGCCCTCGTCCATCCAGCCGTACAGCCGCTCGTTGCTCCCGACCATCATGGGGAACCAGGTGTGCCCGAACTCGTGGTCGGTCACCGAATACAGCCCGACCGCGTCGGTGCGGTTGTGGCAGAAGACGATCATGGGATACTCCATGCCGCCTTCGATGCCGTTCACGTTGCTGGCGTAGGGATAGGGATAGGGCGCCCACTGGGTCGAGTAGTACTCGAGCGCGGTCTTCGCGTCCTGGGTCGCGTCCTTCCACACCGAGTCGGCCGAGGGCGGATAGAAGCTCATAGCGAGGGTCTTGCCCCCGTTCACCCCGACCGCGTCCCACACGAAATGCCGCGCCGCGGCCCAGGCGAAGTCCCGCACGCTGTCGGCGGTGAAGTGCCAGGTGAGGGTGGGGTACGGCGTGGGAGGCCGCGAGGCCGGATCGCCGATCTCGTCCTTGCCGCGGATCACCACGGTCTGGTCGCCGGCGCGGGCCCGCGCGAGCCGCGCCCGCTGCGCTGCGGTGAGCACCTCGTCCGGATTCTGCAGCGTGCCCGTGGCGGCCACGATCATGTCCGACGGCACCGTGAGGCTCACGTCGAACCGGCCGTACTCCAGGTAGAACTCGCCCTGGCCCAGGTACTGCTCGGTGTTCCAGCCGCGCACGTCGTCGTAGACGGCCATGCGGGGATACCACTGCGCCACCTCGTAGATGGTCGAGCCGTCGATGGTCTCCACGCCCATCCGGCTGTTGTTGGCGCCGAAGGGGAATGACCACGCGAGCTCGAGCTGCTGGGCGCCCTTGGGCGGCAACGGGCGGGTGAGGTCGATCCGCATGACTGTGCCGTTCACCGCATAGTGGAGCGGCGAGGCGGGCGTCGCCGGCCGCGCCGGCGCGCCGGCCCGGGCCCGGACCGCGGGCATGGCCGGCTGCCCCACTTTGAGGAGGCGGACCGACACCTCGGCGCCCTTGGTGCCGAAGCGCGGGTCCTGCCCGAAGACCCGGTACCCGCGGCTCTCGCTGTTGAACAGATTCTGCTCGACGTGCAGCCAGACGTACCGCAGCGTGTCCGGCGAGTTGTTCGTGTAGGTGATCCGCTCCTCCCCGCGCACGGAGCGGGTCGTGGTGTCGAGGGACGCGCGGATCACGTAGTCGGCGCGCTGCTGCCAGTACCGGGGGCCGGGCTCGCCGCTGCCGGTCCGCACGGCGTTCGGCGTGGGCAGGTCGAGCCGGCGGAACGCGGCCTCGGGCGAGCCCGACGCGGGCGCGGGCGCCGCGCTCTGGGCCGACGCGCCCGTGGCGATCAACAGGAGCAGGAGGGCAGCACAGAAACGCACGCGACGTTCCTTCACGCGAGAGGTGGGTGGCGGCGCGCCGTCACGGCGTGGTGCTCGCCGGCGCGGTCCAGGCATCGTTCGCCGGATTCACGTCGGGAAACATCCCGTCCGGGTTCACCCGGGCGCTCACAATGGGCTTCCCGGGCGCCACCCGATATACGTACCGGTTTCCCCCGTACCAGACCTCGACCGGCAGCTTCACGGTCTCGGAGGTGCCGTCCCCGTAGCGCAGCTCCAGCTCGACCGGCATGACCGCCGCGCCCAGGCTCCGGAGCGTCACGAGGCTGCCGCCGTCGGCCGAGGACTTCACGCTCTCGACGCTCTGGTCGAGCGCCGCCGTGGTGAAGAAGAACCCGTGCCAGAACCACGAGAGGTCGCGCCCCGACACCTCCTCCATCGTGCGGAAGAAGTCCGCCGGCTGAGGATGCTTGAACGCCCAGCGGCGGGTGTACTCCCGAAACGCCGTGTCGAATACCTCGGGACCGAGCACCTTGTTGCGGAGCGCGAGCAGCATGATCGACGGCTTGACGTAGGCCAGGCTGCCCAGGTTGTCGTTGGTGCGGTAGCGATTGGCCGGTGTCATGATCGGCTGCGCGGTCGGGCTCTGGTCCAGGCTGGTGACGAAGCGGATCTCGTTGCGGCGGGTCTCGCTGTCGTCGCGCTCCCAGTAGTCCTGCTCGGAGAAGGTATTGATGAAGGTGTTGAAGCCCTCGTCCATCCAGGCGTACCGCCGCTCGTCGGAGCCCACCGTCATGGGGTACCACATGTGTCCGATCTCGTGCGTGATCACGTTGTAGAGGTCGGGCTTGTCCTCCGCCGGCGCCTCCATCGCCACCATGGGGTACTCCATGCCGGAAACCGGGCCCTCAACCGCCGTGATCTGCGGGTACGGGTAGCGGAACCACTTGGTGCTGTACTCGAGGATGGAGTACCGGCTCATCTTCGCCGCGTCCTCCCAGGTCAGCTTGGCCGCGTCCCGGTAGAACGCCTGCGCGAGAGTTCCCTCCCACGAGGACGCATCCCAGCGGTAGTCCGGGGACGCCGCCCAGGCGACGTCGCGCACCCGCTCCGCCCGGAACCGCCAGGTGAGCGTGCCGTCCCGGCGCGGCCGGGCGGCGCCGGAGTCCAGCTCGTCCTGCCTGACGATCGCGATGGTGCTGTCCGACTTCGCCGCCGCCGCGAGCCGGGTCCGCTCGGTGGGCGTGAGCACCTGCTCGGGGTTCTGCAGCACGCCGCTACCGGCGACGATGTAGCCGGCCGGGACGGTCACCTCGTAGTCGATGTCGCCGTACTCGAGGTAGAACTCGCCCTGGCCCAGATACTGGGCGGTGTTCCAGCCGTGGACGTCGTCGTAGACGGCCATGCGGGGGTACCACTGGGCGATCTCATACAGGCTGCCCTCGCGGCCCATGCGGTCGGCGCCGTGCTCGGGCACGTTGAAGCTGTAGGCGACGTCCAGCACGGTGGCGGCGCCCGGCGCGAGCGGCTGCGCCAGCTCGACATACATCATCGTGTCGTCCACCCGGTAGGACAGCGATGCGGCCGCGCCACCGTGGCCGTCGGTGCCGGCCGCCGCTCCCGCGCCGCGGCGTGGCCGGCTCCGGGGCGCGCCGGGCCGTGACGGCGGCGGGCTCTGCGTGATGCTCGCGATGTCGTACCCGCCGGCGAAGCCCGCACCGCCGAACCGGCTCTCGGCGGCGAACAGCAGCGAGCCGGTGCTGCCGGGGCGGAACAGGTTCTGGTCCACCTGCATCCAGACGAACCGAAGCGTGTCGGGCGAGTTGTTGGTATACCGGATTTGCTCGGTTCCGGTGAGCCGCTTGGCCGCGGTGTCGAGGGTGGCCTTGATCGTGTAGTCGGCCCGCTGCTGCCAGTAGCCCGGCCCGGGCGCGCCGTTGGGGGCGCGGACCTCCGTCGGGGGCGGCAGCGGGACCGGGCTGAAGATGCCGGTATCGGCGACGGGCGCTTTGAGCGCGGGCTGGAGCGTGATCGGGCGGGAGGGCTGGGTCGGCGCCGTGGAGTCCGCTTGCTGGGCCGCCAGGCTCGGGGGGACCAGCAGGAGAAGAAGGGCGAGGGTTCGCATGGGGATCCCGCGGGGTTAAAGCTTCGGCAGCGTGACGCCGGTCTGGCCCTGGTACTTGCCGGCCTTGTCGGCGTAGCTGGTCTCACAAATATCGTCGGTGTCGGCTTCGAAGAAGAGGACCTGGCAGATCCCCTCGTCGGCGTAGATCCGGGCGGGCAGCGGGGTCGTGTTGCTGATCTCGAGCGTCACGTGACCTTCCCACTCGGGCTCGAACGGGGTCACGTTCGTGATGATGCCGCAGCGGGCGTAGGTACTTTTGCCGACGCAGATGGTCAGCACCTCGCGCGGGATGCGGAAATATTCGACCGAGCGGGCCAGCGCGAAGCTGTTTGGCGGCACGATGCAGACCTCGCCCTCGAAAGGCACGAAGCTTCGCTGGTCGAATTCCTTCGGGTCCACGATCGCGCTGAGCACGTTGGTGAAGATCTTGAACTCGGGCGCGACCCGCATGTCGTACCCGTAGCTGGACACCCCGTAGGAGATCACCCGCCGCCCGTGCGCGTCCACCTGGCGCACCTGGCCGTCCACGAACGGCTCGATCATGCCCCGCTCGCGGGCCATGCGACGGATCCAGCGGTCGGACTTGATGGACATGTGTCCTCGAGGAAATGTGCGGGCCCCGGGCGAACGGGCGGGGAATATAGTCGGATCGGTCGCGGGTTGAATTGACCTTTTAAGTCGGTTACCTTCACCGCGATAAGTGAAAAAATTCACGATGCCGCTTCCGTGGCGAGGCGTATGCTCCAGCCATATATCCCGATTCTCCTGCTCATCGCGTTTGTGGTAGCCAACGCGATCCTGATGCTGGGCGCATCGCACCTCCTCTCGACCTTCCGCCGGACCCCCACCAAGATCGCGCCGTACGAGTCGGGTATGCCGGTCCTGGGCGACGCGCGGGAGCGGTTTCCGATCAAGTTCTACCTGGTCGCCATGTTGTTCATCATCTTCGACATCGAGACCGTCTTCATGATTCCGTGGGCCGTGGCCTTTCGCCAGTTGGGCGACATGGCCGGCCTGCTCATCATCGAGATGCTGGTGTTCGTGGTGATCCTGGCGGTCGGGTACGTCTATCTGTGGAAGCGGGGAGCGCTGCAATGGGATTGACCAATCCCGCCACCGAGTACCGCGACAGCGACGCGACGACCGTCTCGACAATGTCGCCCAACTGGATCACGACGCGGCTCGATTTTCTCGCCAACTGGGCCCGGAGCAACTCGCTCTGGCCGATGCCGTTCGGGACCGCCTGCTGCGCCATCGAGTACATGGCCACCGCCGCGAGCCGTTTCGACATCGCGCGGTTCGGCATGGAGCGGCAGAGCTTCTCGCCGCGGCAGGCGGACGTGTTCATCTGCGCGGGCCGGGTGCCGTTCAAGCTGGCGCCGGTGCTCCGGCGCATCTGGGATCAGATGCCGCAGCCCAAGTGGGCGATCTCGATGGGTGCCTGCGCCTCGACCGGCAACATCTTCGACAACTACTCGATGGTGCAGGGGATCGACACGCTCATACCGGTGGACGTGTATGTGCCGGGGTGCCCGCCGCGGCCCGAGGGGCTGATCTACGGCATCCGGCTGCTGCAGAAGAAGATCATGGGCGAGAGCATCACCGACGACACGCTGCGCGACGAACAGCTGGTGAGCCCGTCGGGACTCTTCCTGCCACCCGACCGGGTGGACGAGCTGTCCGAGCCGTTCGGCAACTCGGTGCACCAGACCAGGTCCACGTGATGGCAAGCGCACTCGACGTGGCGCTCTGCGGGGCGGGGCGCGAGCCGCGTGCGCGCGGCGCGGCTCCGTTCCCGGATCCCGGTCACCGGGCCGCGGAACGGGCTGGGCGAGTGCGCCGGCACACCGCTTCACCGCGGAAGCACGGAGGACACGGAGCCAGGCTCCGGATCCTCGGTGCCCCCGTGGTGAATAGCGATCAGTCCATCGATGATCCTTGCCCGGTACTGCG
>JAICJD010000130.1 GCA_025928645.1 Gemmatimonadales bacterium | reverse complement strand
CCGGGGAGCCCGGACGTCACGCTCCCGCTGCTGGTCGCGAACGGCATCACCGGGATTCGGGACATGGGAAGCTCGGACCTCGGCTCGATTCTCGCGCTTCGCCGCGAGATTCGCTCCGGTACGAGGCTCGGTCCGCGCATGCTGGTGGCCGGGCCGCGAACGTGCAGAGGGCAGGACTGCAGCTCCTGCCTTGAACCGGCGATTCCCTACCGGCGCTCTCACCGCCATCTCCCGCTCACCTTGACGCCACCCCAGGCGACCGCTGGGCGGAACCCTGACGCCTCGGCTCACGCGCTTGCCAGTGCTGCAACCCGGTCCGGCATCCTTCCGTGAGCCAGATTCTCCCCCATTTGTCGTAAACAGGATGGAGCGATCGCAGTAGGGGGCCGCCGGGCCAGGTGTCCAGCCCCCCCTGCCGAGGTCGCGGGCCCGTCGCACCACCTGACTCGATGCTAGAGGGAGGTCACCCATGCCATGCCATAGGCTTGCAGGTCTACTCGTCGCTCTCCTCGTCGCCGGTGGATTGACCGCCTGCTCGGAGGACGCACCCGTGGCGCCCGACGCCAACCACCACCAGATGACCGCGGCTGTGGCCGCGGCTGCCCTGGAGCCGTTCGCCGTCCGCGCGACACTCGATCCCTACCGCATCCAGGACCTTCCGGACTTCATGATTCACTCGAAGGCCAGGTCGGATTTCATCGTTCAGCAGAGCATGTTCACGGGCACCGGGGCATGGCACACGCATCCAGGCCTCAGCTATGCCTATGTCCTTCAGGGCCAGATCAAGCTTCAGAAATTCACCAAGAAGGACGGCTGCTTCGAGACTCCTGTGTTCGGCCCCGGCGACGTGTACATCAAGCCGCCCAACGAGCTGCACCGGGCGATCGTCGTGAGCCAGGAGCCCGAGTGGGAGTTGATCGTGCGCCTGGACTTTCCGGTGGGAGGGGAGATCGCCACTCCGGCAGACGATCCGGGGTGCTGAGCCCGGTCGTCGAGCCCCGGCGAAGCGATGAATTTCCCGACGCGCGGTGCCGCCGTCGGAGGCGAGTGACAGCGCTATTGCTCGGAGCCTGCTAATCGCGCCAGGGCCCGGCGAGCCTCGTCGACGACGGGCTGCAGCTCCGGGTCCGCATTCCGCCAGGCGTCGGTGAAGAACTCGTACGCCTGGCGCGCCTCGGCCGGCCGCCCTGTCCGCTCCAGGATCCGACCAAGGTAGAGATACGCCAGCGGCCCGTCCCAGCGCCGGAGCGCCCGGAAGGCGCGCTCGGCCTGGTCCAGCCGGCCCAGCTCGAGCGAGAGCTGGCCGACCTGCCAGAGCACATCCCAGCTGGCATCGCCGGCGAGCAGGCTCTCGAAGACGCGGAGCGCCTCCTCCTTCCGGCCCCGTCGCCAGACCTCGTTTGCTGCCGCTTCACGGGCGGCCTCGTCCCACTCCCGCGCGCTGGCGCTGTCGCCGGCCGCCCGTGCCCGCCCGGCAACTGCTCGCGCGTGGGAGAGCAGCGCCGCGTGCTCGCTCCAGCGTCCGCGCTCCGCAGCATAGCTGGCCGCGCAGGTAACCCAGAACCTGTTGGCAAAGGACGAGGTATCGGCTCGGCTGGCGGCGAGTCGCCGTTCCAGCACGGCGTCCGACACCGGCAATCCCCGCCTGAGGAGATACAGCCCCCCACAGCCGCGGACGCCGTGCGGGGTCAGGGGATCGTCGAGCAGCGCCATTGCCTCGCGAACACGACCGTCGAGGAGGGCGAGATGGCGGAACCGCAAGCGCCGCAGGTACGCTCGGGAGTTGTCGTCGAGGCGGTGGTCGATGGCCCGGAAGACCGCCTCACGCTCTCCAGCGAACTTCGGGTGGGCGAGGAACTCGTAGACCATGACCGCCGCGGGGGGAGCCAGGGTATCGAGCGCCGCCTTCGCTCCCGCGCGAGCCTCGATGTCGCCGAAGCCAAGCCAGAGCGCGATCCGCGCCGCCTGCGTCCGACTGGCATGTGGAGCCACCCTTCCGTACGCCTCGACCTCGCGCGCGACACGCGCGCTGTCCGGCAGCCAGGTGAATGCCAGGTCGAGAAGATGCGCGCGGTAGGGAGCCGTCGCCGGCTGGAGCTCCGCGGCCCGCCGGAACGCGCGCTCGGCTTCCTCGGGGCCCCGCATCGCAGCAGCCTGATGATAGTACACCTCCCCCAGAGCGTACCACGCCCGGGCGTCATCAGGATGCCCGCGGACCGCCTCCTCGATCGCGAGGTTGTGCTCCGGCGTTCCGGTCCACTGCGCCCGGACGATCGTCTTCTCGGCCGAGGGGAGCCGGTCGGCCAGCCGGCGGGATCGGTCGAGCGCCTCCTGGGCCCTGTTGGGATTTTCGTTCTCGTCTTCCCAGCCGTACGCTTCCGTCAGCCCGAAGTAGGCCAGCGCGAACATCGAGTCGGCGCGTACCGCGCGTTCCCAGGCCTGGCTGGCGAGACGGTACTCGGAGCGGCGGAAGTGGGCCTCTCCCTCAAGGTATGCCTTCAACGCGACCAGCGACGGGGTGCTGATGCCGGCCATGTCGATGGGCGGGATCTCGCCGGGTGCCTTCTCCAGGATCACACCCAGCGTCTGCATCCCGAGCCGGTCGGCCAGGGCGAGCATGCTGTCGGGCGATCCCTCCACCTGGGCCTGCCCCAACGAGTGACCATCCGTGAGGTCGTACACGTCCGACGCGAGTCGAACCTGCCGGCCCGCCCTCACGACAGAGCCGACCAGTGCGTAGCGCGCTCGGATCCGCCGCGCAACGCCGAGCGCCCGGGGCAGGTCGGCCGGTCGGTCTCCCACCTCCTCCCTCCACCGCGCCAGGACTGTCCGGCTATGGATCGCGCGAAGCCCGCCAGCCCCCTCGAGCCCCATGGCGAGGAGATCGACCATTCCCTCCCGCCAGAGATCGAGACCCTCGCCGCGCACGGTGAAGGGCAGTACCGCGATGGCCGGTGCCGGGACAGTCGCCGTCACAGGGTCGCGGTCGACGCGCGGCGTGGACGGCGTGGTGCCCAGGGTGATCTCCGGGGCCGGCGCTGCGAGTACGCCGGTGACCTCAGAGGCGTTGGAGGCACGATGGCTCCGCGCGGCGTACAGCGCTCCAGCCACCGCGAGCACGCCGGCACCGGCCAGGGTTATCGGGCGCAGCGCCGGTCCCCCGCGTTGCCGCGGCGACAGGCGCACGGGCGGAGACCTCGCGGTCAGATCGCGCAGGAGCTCGTCGGCGCTCCGGTAGCGAAGTCCCGGCTCCTTTTCGAGGAGGCGCTCCACAAGGCAGGCAAGCCATCCCGGCGTCCCAGGCCGCCGGCGGCGGAGCGGGGCCGGCCGCTCATGCACGATCGCCTGAATCACCGTGCGGTCGTTTTCCCCCCGGAACGGCCGCTCTCCCGCCAGCATCTCGTAGAGCACCACGCCGAGGGACCAGAGGTCCGTCCGTGCGTCCACTGCGGCGCCCCGCGCCTGCTCGGGCGACATGTAGGCGATGGTCCCCGGCGTGACGTTGGGGCCGGTGATCGTCACGTCCGACAGCTTGGCCAGCCCGAAGTCCAGCAGCCGCACGGTGCCATCGGCGCAGAGCATCACGTTCCCGGGCTTCACGTCCCGGTGCACGATCCCCCTCGCGTGCGCGGCCGCGAGCCCGCGGGCGATCTGCCTGGCGATCGAGACCGCCTCCTCGATGCCGAGCGGCTCCCGGGCGAGCCGCTCCTTGACCGTCTCGCCCTCATAGCACGCCATCGCGATGAACAGCCGCCCGTCGGTCGTCTCGCCGATCTCGTGAATGCTGCAGACGTTGGGATGTTCCAGCCCGGCCGCCGCGCGGGCCTCCACCAGCAGCCGCTCGCGGGCCCCGGGCTGAGCGCTCAGATGAGGGGGCAGAAACTTGAGCGCGACGTCGCGAGCCAGCCGACTGTCGTGGGCCCGGTACACGGTGCCCATCCCGCCCGTTCCAAGCACGCCGAGCAGGCGGTAATGCCCGACCGAGTGTCCGGCCGGGAGCGTGGCGATGGTTTCGGTCAGACCGGAAAAGAACGCTTCGGCCGGCTCGGCATGCTCCAGCAGCGAGCGCAGCTCTTTCGCCAGCCGGTCGTCACCCTCGCACGCCTGCTCCAGCAACGCAGCGCGGGCCGCGGGCGGCAGCGCCCGGGCCTGCTCGTAGAGTGCTTCGGCCCGCTCGCTCACGTTGCCGCTCCGGCCGTCCGCTTCAGGTCGCGATAGAGCCACGCCTGCGCCATCGCCCAGCCGCGCTTCACCGTGGCACCCGACACGCCGAGGGCTTCCGCCGTGTCCTCGAGGGACATGCCGCCGAAGAAGCGACACTCGACGATGCGGGCCTGCCTCGGCTCCAGCTGCTGCAGGCGTCCGAGCGACTCGTCCAGGGCGACGAGCACCTCGTCGCGTGCGTCGGGCGCGGTTTCCTCCCCGTGCAGCGCCGAGTCGATGTCGTGGAGCGCGATGTGGGGCCGCCCGCCCCCGCGCTTGGCGGCACGCTTCCGCTTGGCATAGTCGATCAGAATCTGCCGCATGGCGGTCGACGCGACGGCGAGGAAGTGCGCGCGGCTCCGCCAGTCGGACGCCGACTGATCCACCAGCTTGAGGTAGGCCTCATGGATCACGGCCGTGGTGTCGAGGGTGTCGTCGCCGTTCCAGCGACGGCGGTGGCCGGCGGCGATGCGGTGGAGCTCGTCGTACACCAGCGGGAAGATCTCGTCGAAGGCACCGGGCACGCCGGCCCTGAGTGCCTCCAGCACCCGGTCGACCGATTGCGAGGGGGAGTTGGGCATACGGCAACGCTGCGTAAGGGTTCCTGCTTCCATTATATCGTCTCAGCCGTACTGCGTAAGAGACGTCCCGCCCGGGTTCCGAGCTCCCGCCGTCCGCGGGCCTCCAGCACCCCGACCCTGGCCGCGACGCTCGCCTGTGACCGACATCACGCAATGCCCCGCGACCCTCGCTCTTGTAGAAACTCCACATTCCCCAGCTTTGATTCCGGATTTCGCTGCACCGAGAGGCACCGTGCGGCGAGAGGCCGTGAGCGTCTCTCGGCAACTGGGCCGAGTTGTGCGTCTATGACTTCTCGGAGTCTGTCGTTCGTTACGGCTTCCTTCAGCCGGCGTTGGTCGGCGACCACCCCGAACTTGCCGGGCCACTCCAGCCGGAGCGAGTCGTGGGTCACCCGCATGGTGCTGGTGGTCACGATGTTGCCGTCGTTCCAGAGAATGCCGCCCTTGGGATAGACCATAGGGACCTCGATCTCTTGGTCGCCGGCGAGCGGATTGCGGATCGGCGTGGTCTCCAGCTCGACCGCGCCGGCAATGCGGACATGGCCCCGCTGGCCGTCGGCGTCCATCTCGATGGGCCGCAGGATGGGGCCGTCGAACTTCTCGATCGTGGCGGCGATCGCCTCCCAGGGCATGCCGCCGGCCTGGCCCGACAGGATGGTCACCAGGGCGGTCACCTGCTCGGGGCTGGCCCCCTGGTCCACGACAGCACCACGTGGCCGTGGCCCTCGTGGATGGCGTTGGGATACTTCGCGGCCACGACGCACGGACTCCGCCGAGATCCACGTCGCCGAAGCACCCCTCCTGAATGTCATATCCGATGATGAATTCGCAGATGCCCTCGTTGGGGGTCCCACCGAAATAGCAGTTGCAGCCAAGGGCGCAATGGCAGGCTTCGACGCTCTGGGCTCGGACGCGATACGTGGGCCGTGCCGAGGCGGTGGCCGATGTCATGCACATCTCCTTGGGGTTGCGTTCTTGGTTGGTGCACTCGGTGTCTACGGTCTTACCCTGGTGAGCCCACGCCGAGGGGCTCCGGGCTCGCGCCGCCTAACCCGCGCATGCAGCCGACAGGCCGGGTGGGCCCAGGGCTCCGCTTGGGCGGCGGGCTCCTTGAGGGCGCTGTGGAACGTAAGTTGGTGCGGGCGCCGACTTGAGGGGCTGCAGCTGATGCGCATTTCGTTAGGCGGACAGACCAAGGTCTGGCTATACTCCAGATCCGGAGGTCCCATGAAATACAAGGTGGCGTTGCAGCGCTCGGAGGAAGGTGTCAGCGTCTCAGTCCCGGGACTCCCAGGCTGTTGGTCTCAGGGTGCCACGGAGCAGGAGGCGCTAGAGAATATCCGAGATGCCATTCGTGCGTATCTGGCTGTCGCCGGCGAATTGGTGCGCGGCGCGGAGGTCCGCGAAGTCGACGTCGCTGTCTGAGCGTCCCGAAGCTGCCCGGGATTAACCACCTCGATGCGGTACGCGCCCTGGAGAAGGCTGGTTTCGGCGTGGTGCGACAAGGCAAGCACATCGTCATGACCGACGGGGTGCGTATTCTCACTATCCCGCGTCACAATCCAGTGAATGCCCTCACGATGGGCGGCATCGTTCGCGACGCCGGCCTGAGCGTGGAGAAATTCCGAAAGCTGCTCTAGGCCATCAGCGCTGCCGCCTCACCCGCGCATGCAGCCGCCGGGCCGGAGGGGCGCGGAGCTCCGCTCGGCCACAGCTCGCCTGGAGCGCGCTGTGGAACGAAGGTTTGTGCGCGGGCGGGCTTGAGGGCCCACAGCTGATTTGCATTTCGTTAGACGGCGGCGCATCCTAGGCGAGCTTCACCAGATGGTCGCGCACCCAGTCCGCAAGTCGGCCTTCCGTAAGCTGGCCCGCCGCGGCCGCCAGCATGGTGGTCACCACCTCCTCTTGGGTGGCTTCGAGCTCAGAGCCATTCAAGCCGAGGAAGATTGCCATGGCCAGGAACGCCGTGCGCTTGTTCCCGTCCCGATAGGGATGGCTAGTCACCACGCCCCAACCGTACGCCGCGGCTAGGGTCGCAAGATCACTCCGCGGCTCGTAGTGGTGGCGCTGCTGCGGGCGCGCGAGGACAGCTTCCAATGTGTTCTCCTCGCGTACCCCCGGCAGACCGCCGTGCTCCCGGAGCTGATCGAGATGCACGGCATCCAGGACGAGGCGGCTGACCCAGAGCGGCTCGGATAGGGGCGGCCGTCGGGGCATGCGCATCGCCTATTCGGCGAGCTTGCGGAGCGCCGCGCGGTACTTCTTCGCGGCGCGGGCGGCGAACTCAAGCGCGCGCTCGGTCGTGGGGTCGTACGGCGTGAGCAGGATGCCGCGATCGGTCTCGACGGCGAGCACGCGATCGCCGGCGGCGAGGCGGAGCCGCTCGGCCATGTCCTTGGGCAGGGTGGCCCCGATGGACCCACCGACTTGTCGGAGCGTCAGTTCGCGCACCATTGTAGGGTCTCCGTAGCACGGGGATGCTACAAAGTAGCACACGCGTGCTACTGGCGCAAGCCGGGGCCGCCGTCTAACCCGCCAATGCAGCCGACAAACGCGGGTAGGCCGACACCCCGCTGAGCCTCCACGCTCCCTGAGGGCGATAAGGAACGTAAGTTTTCACAGGCCGTTTGCAGCTGATTTGCATTTCGTTAGACCGCTTGCGGACTAGATCAGGGCAAGGCGAGGACGAGCTTGAGGCCAGCATCAACGGCGGCAAGTACCCGAGCTGGGACCTTGCCGGCGCGGTCGGTCAGGAAGTCGCGGTCGACCGTCACCAGCTGCGACACATTGGCCACGGAATCCTTGGGCAGACCGGAGCTCTGCTGCGGGACCAGCACGTTGCCCGGCGCGTCGATCAAACGGAGGTTCGAAGTCAGGACCACGGCGATGTTGGTCTGGAGCCGGCTGCGGTTGAAGGCGTCCGCCTGCACAACAAGGACAGGGCGGCGGTCGCCCGGCTCCGAGCCCGCAGGCTCGTCGAGGTCCGCCCACCAGACCTCGCCGCGTTGGATTACCACCCAGTGGCACGGAGCGAACGAGCCTGGGCGCGTCGAAGCGGGCGCTCGAGCCGGTTCGGCTGCTGGGCGTAGACCTGATCGAGGCGCTCGGTCACCTTCGTGTCCTGGTGCTTGGCCAGGAACTCGGCGACGGCCGTCGCGTAAAGCTCGCTGCGCGAGACCCCGAGGCGCTGGGCCAAGGCGTCCGCGGACTCAAAGAGCTCGTCGGGCAGAGAGATAGCTGTTTTCATACTACGAGTATACCCAAGTCATACCCGCGGCGCAAGCGGTCCAACCGCAAATGCAGCCGACAAACCCGGGCGGGCCGCAGCCCCCTTGAGCCGTAGCTCTCCCAGAGGCGATAACGAACGTGAGCTTTCACGAGCCGAGCCCGAACCACTGTTGACAGGCCCTCAGGACGGAGACCTCAGCGTCATGGATGTGCAGATCATCATGTTCCCCGAGACCAAAGTAGCGGCGGTCGAACACCACGGACCGCCACACCTGGAGTACGAAACCGCCAAGAAGCGCAGCTTCGGTGTTCACCATACCGACCCCTACAATACCTCTCCGGCAGACCACCGTGTCGACTTCTGCCTCTCGGTCGATTTCGACGTGGCCCCGAATCCTGAGGGCGTGGTCAACAAAGTGATCCCCGGTGGCCGCTGCGCCCTGGCGCGCCATCTCGGCTCGCGCGCGCACAACGCCGCCGCGGTCTTTCTCTATCGCGAATGGTTGCCGCGGAGCGGAGAAACGCCGGGGGACTTCCCGATCTTCTTCCACTATGTGAACGTCGGGCCCGAGGTACAGGAACACGACATGATCACGGACGTGTACTTGCCGCTCAGGGGATGACGAGTCACGCAGAGTCAGATGCGATTGCTCATGTGCGCATCCCTTCTGTGCCTCGCACCCGCCTGCGCGTACCAGCTCAACCCGGGCTTTCCGGGGCCGCCGTCATCCTGCAACCGCATCAATGTGGACGGCTCGGGGGAGGTCCAGATCAAGGACACATTCGTGTCAGCGGTCAGCGGAACGTATGTTAGTGGACCCTTCCTCTGCGGAGCCGTCACAATGGCTGTTGTCCTCATCACCGGCACCAGTTCCGGCATCGGCATGGCCACCGCGCTCGCCTGCGGCCGAGCCGGGCATCGGGTCGCCGCCACTATGCGCAACCCGGGCAATGCTCCTGCACTTGGCGAGGCCGCCGAGCGTGAGCGTCTCCCGATCACCGTCTTCCCGATGGATGTGGATGCCGACGCCTCGGTTCGCGACGGGGTAGCACGGATCGGCCGGGATCTCGGCCCGATCGATGTGCTCGTCAACAATGCCGGGATCGAGCGCATGGGGTCGGTCGAGGAACTGCCGTTGGCGGAGTTCCGCGCCGTGATGGAGACCAACTACTTCGGGGTCATTCGATGCACCCAGGCGGTCCTTCCGGCGATGCGTGCGCGGCGCCATGGCTGCATCATCAACGTCGCCTCGGTCGCGGGACATATCGCCGTGTCACCCATGGCCGCGTACACCGCCTCCAAGTACGCGCTGGAAGCGCTGAGCGAGTGCCTGGCGCAAGAGGTCAAGCCGTTTAACGTCCGCGTCGCGATCGTCGAGCCGGGGATCATCGACACGGCGATGGCCCAGAGCATCGGCACGCAACGGGTGCCTTCCCCTTATCCCCAGCAGCGTCGCATCGCCTCCTTGTTCGCGACCGCACTCAAGACGCCGGCGCCCCCCACGCTGGTGGCCGACAAGATCCTCGAAATCGCCGTCGGGGCGACCACGCAGCTGCGGCACCCGGTGGGGCCGGACGCCGCTCCCTTTCTCGGCTGGCGTCGGAGTATGAGCGACGAGGCGTGGGTCGAGCTTGGGGCGCTCGACGACGCGGCCTGGTACGATCGTATCGAAGCCGACTTCGGGATGGACGCGCGCCCGGTCTGACGGCAGGGCGTGCCAGGTCGGTGGCCGCCTCGAGGCGACGCGGCACTCCCACGTCGCTGCACGAGTGCGCGCGCCCTGGTTGACGGAAGCTGCAGGCCGCCTCACCCGCAAATGCAGCCGACGAACGCGGACGGGCCTGAGCGCTGCGGAGCAGAGCCGCTCCCAGAGGCGACAGTGGAACGCAGGCTCTCAAGTCATTTGCAGCCGATTTGCATTTCGTCACGCAGGAAGCCGAGGGAGGTCGACCAATGAAGCTCGTCCGGACTCTCCTGAGCCCAGTACCGGCGTTGTTGCTCCTCTCGGCCTGTAGCGACTCGGAGACCAACGATCGGTGTTTCGTAAACCTGGCGCCGATTACGGCTCGCACGAACCTGATAGGCGTGGGCGACACCGTGGCGTTCCACGCCACTCTGGGTCCGGCCGAGTGCTTGCCGGACAGCATCACGACCGAGGACTGGCGCTGGTCAAGCACCGATACGCTGATCGCCAGAATCGACTCGCTGAGCGGCCTCGCCGAGGGGGTGAGTCCGGGCGACGTCAACATTGAGGTACACCGGCTGCCTCCATGGCCGCGGCGCGGTGAAGGGCCATAACGTATCTCTGCGGGACCTGAGGACCTGCGGCCGCGCGACGCACGCGTCGAAGGTCCGCGGCCCAATCCACCATCACCTCCGCGAGGCAGCCATGGCGTTGGCGGCGATCTTGGTCTGGTACGTCGTCATCGGCGCGCTGGCGGCCATCGGGTCGGTGACGATCAGCCGCTCGCGCTTCTCACCGCGGATGGAGCACATCGTCTTCGCGCTGTTGCTCATT
>JAICJD010000016.1 GCA_025928645.1 Gemmatimonadales bacterium | reverse complement strand
TGTCGAGGAAGGCGACCATGCTCGCGGTCGTCGTCAGAAAACCGACGACCGGCCCGCTGTTGAGCGCGGGCCATGCCCGATTCTCGGGCCATCGGCCGGAGTCGGGCGAGAAGTACTCGGCCGCCTCGGGGCCAAGCCGTCAATAGTACTGGCGGATGCGGGCGATGTCGTTGGCGGAGATGAATCCCGCCGGCGGCTCCTTCTCGTTCATGCGGGCTCCTTCGCTGGCGTGATCAAAGGACGGATCGGCTCATCGCCGCGGAATCAGGCCCGGATCAGGGCGTTGAGGAGGCTCTATCGCTCCGCAGTCCCTCACCGCGTCAACAGCCCCGCGTCCAGGACCAGTCCCGCCCCGGTCATGAACCGCGCCTTGTCCGAGGCCAGGTACAGCACCGCCTGCGCCACGTCCTCCGGCTCGATCCAGGGCACCGGCAGCAGGTTGCCCGCGGAGCGCTCGGCGATCTGCTGCGGCGTCAAACCCTCCAGCTCCGCGAGACCGTCGTTCATGGGCGTGTTAACCCCAGTGGGGTGGATCGAGACCACCCTGATCCCGTGCGGCGCGAGCTCGAGCGCCCACGACTTGGTGAGGCCGGTGAGACCCCACTTGGATGCGGCGTAGTGGCTGAGCCGGCCCATGCCGCGGAGTCCGGCCACCGAGCTGTTGTTGATGATCACGCCGCTCTTCTGCCGGATCATGACGGGAATCACCCGGCGTGCGACCAGCCAGGCGCCCTTGAGGTTGATGTCGAGCATCGCATCCCAGGCGTCCTCGGTCAGCTCGTGTGTCAGCCCGTACGCGCAGATACCCGCGTTGTTGAACAGGATGTCGATCCGGCCGAAGCGGGAGACCGCGCGTTCGACCGCCGCGGTAATCGCCGCGTCGTCGCGCACGTCGCCGCACGCGGTCTCGCAGGCGGCGCCGCTCGCCGTGCACTCGGCCGCGAGGCTCTCGAGGTCGCTCGACGAGCCCATGGCGTAGCCCGGGTAGGCCAGCGGCCTGGCGATGTCGAAGGCAAGGATCGCCGCGCCCTCGCGGGCGAGCGCCAGCGCGGCTGCCCTGCCCTGCCCGTGCGCCGCGCCGGTGATGAACGCGACCTTGCCGGCGAACTCACCCATGCCGCGCCTCCCCTCGCCCGGTCTCTGGCCGGCGGAACGACTCGAGATAGTCATCGAGCGGCACGTCCAGCGCGTTGTTGAACACGTTGGTCGCCACCATGAGCGCGCCGAACGCGGTGAGCGCTACGATCTGCTCGCGGGTGAGCCGCGCGGCGAGCGGCGCGTAGACCTCGTCCGGCACCGTGTAGGGCGTCAGCGCCAACCTTCGCCCGAACGCGATGACCGCGGCCTCCCAGTCGTCGAGCACGAGCCGGTCCGGGTTCTCGCCCGCCTGGATGAGCAGCCGCCGGAAGAAGGTCGAACAGATGAGGCAGTCCGTCTCGGTCGAGACCGCGTGCGCGAAGAGCGTGGTGAGGCGCTCGCCCAGGAACTCCCGCACCGTGTCGCGGAGCGGGTACCAGGTCATCAGCGCCTCGAACGCCGGCACCGAGCGCAGCAGCGTCCGCTTCATGTTGGTGATAGTGGCGACGCGGGTGTGCGCGTCGTGCGCCGCGCGGGCGGCGGGCGGCAGGTCGTCGTACGTGGCGGGCGGCACACGCGCGCCCTGGAGGCTGGGCATGGTCGGCTCCGTGGTGATTCGGGTAAAGGTAGGCGGGCGGGCGGGTGAACGGGCGCGCCTTCATCCCGAGCGCAGCGAGGGACCTGGCCTGGAATAGCTCGAGCTAATCCAGGCCAGGTCCCTCGCTGCGCTCGGGATGAAGAGCGGTGCCATTCGCCACCCGCTCGCCGCCCAGCTGGTACACGTAGTACTCACCCCGCCGGCCCGTGAGGCGGCGCGTCAGGGTGGGGTCGTGCCACACCCAGCTTCCGGTCAGATGGTTGTGCATCCCGGCGTCGTGCGCGACGCGGGCGCCGAGGCCGGTGGGACCCAGCAGCCGCACGAGCGCGAGGCCCGCGGGGTTGTAGGTCCAGCCGATGTACTCCCACGGACGCGGCTCCCGCTCGAGCGCCGGGCGTGAGCCGACGTAGTGCCCGCTCCCCGCCCACCAGAGGTCGCCGCCGGCCAGCGCCCCGGCGTGGCCGCGCGACGAGAGCCGGGTGCCGGGCAGATCGCTGACGCAAAGCTCGACCGGGAGCGCGGGCTCGGCGAACCGGAGGAGGCTGTAGTCCGAGATCCACGGGATCAGCTCCGTGCTCCCTGGCGAGCCCGCCCGCACGGCCCGGGCGAGCGAGAGCAGCCTCGACTGCTCGACTTCGTACGGCATGAGCGGCGCGAACACGAGTCGGTTGGTCAGGACGAGTGCGGCGAAGAGCGCCAGCCACGCGCGGCCCCCGGCCTCGCGGAGCCCGACCGCGGTCAGCACCGCGAACGGCACCAGCGCCGCCACGTAGTAGCGCGGCTCGAAGCCGAAGACGAACGGCAGCGCTGCGGCGGCGAGCCACACGGAGGCAAGGCGCACCATCCGGTCCCCCCGGCGCCGCCAGGCGAAGGGCAGCACCAGCGCGAACCCCTGGATGAAACACGCCAGCGCGTAAAGCCGCTGAACGGGGGAGTGGCTCGTCACCACGCCGCGGACGTGGCCGCCAATCCGCATCAGGCCGCCGCCAGCCGCCATGAGGCCGCACAGGTACAGCGCGAGGACCGCCGCGCCCGTCCCGATGAGCCGGATGAGCAGCCGGCGCCGGTCGAACCGCTCGTCGCACGCCACGAGGAGCGCCAGGCCGAGGGCCGCAAAGGCGACGATCGCGGTCACCCGGCAAAGCATCCCGGCCGCGAGGGCCACCACAGCGCTCGCGAGCCACGCTGTCCCGCGCCATCCGGACCGGGACAGACAGGCACGGACGAAGGCCCAGCACCCCACGGTCACCAGCAGCAGGCTTGGCACCTCGGAGAGGGTCTTGTAGGCCAGATAGAGCGCGAGCGGCGAGAAGGCGAGGGCCAGGGTGGCCTCGCGCGAGAGCCGCGGCCCGAACAGATCGCGGAGCAGTGCCCATGCGGCGCCGAACGTGGCGACCAGCATGAGGGCGTACAGGGCCTGCAGCTGGTAGAGCGCGCGCTCGCCCGCGCCCAGTGCGCGGGTCGCCAGGTGGAGGATGAGGACGTGGCCGATCTTCTCGGAGAAGAAACCGGCCGGAAACAGCGTCGAGTGCTGCTCGTAGCGCACGAGCTCGGCCGGCGAGTGCGCGTAGGCCGAAAAGAGATAGAAGTACTCGTCCCAGTAGTGCCGGTCGCTCCAGCCGAGGAGCAGGAAGAGCACCGCGGCCACGATGGCTCCGCCGAGAAGCCGCCGATACGTGGAATGCGAGCCGGAATGCGACATCGGAGCAGCCTGCGAACACCAAGAGACGAGCGAGGGAACCCGATCCGATCACCAGCCCGCCCCGTGCAGGAACCGAGCCTGCACGGGGCGGCTTGTCACCGCACTGATGCGCCCGAGGTTCACGCCGCCGAGGCGGGCGCCGGGAAACTGCTCTCGAGCCCTTTCGGATTGACCGCGTACGTCCTGCCGTACTCCACAGCGAAGGGATCGGGATAGATCTCCTCCAGCCCCTGCTCCAGCCCGTCCAGGATCGCCTCGGCCACGGCCTCAGGCGACGCCTTGTCCATCGGAAGCTCGGCTGCCATCTCGGTCTCCACCGGGCCGGGATAGACGCCGACCACCCGGGTCCCCTGCTCGCGCAGCATCTGGCGCGTGCTCTGAGTGAGCGAGTGGAGCGCCGCCTTGGTCGAGCTGTACGTGAGCACCGGGGGCATGCCGACCAGGCCGGCCACCGAGCTCAGGTTGACGATGGTCCCGCCGCCGTTCCTCTTGAGCACCGGCGCGAACCCCTGCGACACGCGGAGCGCGCCAACAACATTGGTCTCGTACTCCTGGCGCGCCGCATCCAGCCAGACCGGATCCTCGAATCCGGCGAACGCGTGGCTCAGGATGGCCGCGTTGTTCACCACCAGATCCACGTCCCCCGCCTGCGCCACGGCCCGCCGCACCTGGGCCGGCTGGGTGACGTCGAGCCGCAGGGCCGGGACCCGGTCCGGCGCTGCCGCAACCAGGTCGGCCAGCGTCTCGGTGCGGCGCGCGGCGGCGTACACCTTTCCCACTCCCCGGGCGAGCAGGGCCTCCACCAGTGCGCGGCCGATGCCGCGATTGGCCCCGGTTACCAATGCCACCCGTCCCTCGATCCTGAATGCTGCGGACATGACGCCCTCCGTTCACGTTAGAGACTGATCGGTCAAAAACAAGGCAAGACAAAGGTCAGCCGAGCCCCGCCAGCAGCGCCTCCAGGGCGGCCTCGAGCTCCGCGGCAGTGGCGCCGGTCTTGGCCAGGGCGTTGAGCCCGTAGTTCTGGATGACGAGGAGCGTTGCCGTGGCGTCCACGTCCAATTGCGGCGGCAGCTCCCCACGCTTCTTGGCCTGAGACAGCGCCCGACGGAAGCCGCGCTCGAGCTGCTCGCGTGACTGGTTGCAGCGGAGCAGCGACGCCGGATCGTCCGGCCCGCGCTCGGTGATGGTATTGGCGATGAGGCAGCCGTTCCGCGGGGCTTCCCCGGTGAGATTCCGGATGGTGGCGCGGAAGTACTCCCGAATGGTCTCGAGCCCGGCGTCCGGCCCGCTCAGACAATCGGCGATGGCCTCGCCCATGGTGTTGCGGTAGTGGTCCAGCGCCTTGAGGAAGAGTGCCTGCTTGTCGCCGAAGGTGTTGTAGAGGCTCTGCCGCCCGAGGCCGAGATGGCTCTCGAGGTCGGCGAGGGAGGTGCCCTCGTAGCCGCGGGCCCGGAACAGCTCGACTGCCTGCTCCAGCACCGCGGCTTCATCGAAAGATCTGGGGCGCGCCATGGATCGACGATAGTAATTATTGACCGATATGTCAAGTACGCGCGGCTATGCCGCCTGCCGCCGCTGCTCCAGCGTCGCGCGGAGGCCTTCGCGCAGGCCGGGATAGCGAGGCCGCCAGTCGCTCGCGCCGCGCAGCTTGCGGTTGGAGATCCGCTCCGACCGGGACATCAGCTCGCCGAGCGACCCGAGCAGCCGGGTGATCAGCCTGGGAACCGGGCGCCGGGGCGGCTTCACGCCGAGCAGGCCGGCCACGATGTCACCCATCATCCGGCGGGTAACCGGCTCGTCCTCCGCGACGTTGTAGGTCCCCGACTCGAGCGAGAGGGCCGCGAGGACCGCGCCGGCCGCGTCGTCGTGCGACACGAACGTGAAGTAGGCGCCGGGATCGCCCGGGAGCGGCAGCATTCCGCGGCGGACGTTCTGCAGCATGTCGCCGAGCTGGGTGGAGTCGGGCCCGTAGAACCCCGCGAAGCGGAGCACGATGCCGCGGCCTCCGCTTTTCGCGAATCGCTCGGCCGACCGCTCGGCGTCGAGCACCGTGCGGTTGTAGCGCACCGGCGCGAGGGGCGACGCCTCGGTGATCCAGGCGTCGCCCTGACCGGCGTACAGCGGCGCGAAGGATTCCTGGATGAAGCGAGCTACGCCGCCTGCAATCGCCGCGTCCACGAGGAGCCCGGAGGCGATCCGGCGGATCCGGTCGTTTTCCCGCCAGGCGCCCGGCAGCAGCAGCTTGGCGGTGGAATGGGGTATGTGGGTGGCGAGGTTGATCACGGTGTCGTGGCCGGCCACCGATCGAGCGATGGATGACCGGTCGAACAGGTCCACCGGCACGGCTCGGGCGCCGAGCGTCTCGAGCTTGCCGCGCGATGCCGGACGATGAACGGCGGCCGAGACCTGGTGACCGGCCCCAGCCAGTTGGGGAACGACGCGCCGGCCGATGACGCCGCTCGCGCCCGTGATGAAGATTCGCATGTATTGCCTCCGCTGTGTTACCCTGCACTCCAGGACCGTGACCTTCGAGAACGACGACCCGAGCCACCGAGTTCCTGCGAGATCGGACCGGCCGGCGAGGTGTGGGAGCCGTTAAGTTCAGGCCGGGCACCACGGCGTGCCATACCATCGTCAAGAACAGCGATTTCGTGTTCACGGGGTACGGGAGTCCCTGACGTGCGGGAGTGAGGGGGAGCATGTCGTGAGCTGGCTCTTTCCCGACGAGCGGCGGTTCTTCGAGGACTTCAGCGCGATTGCCGCCCATCTGACCAGGGTAGCGATCCTGCTCGAGCAGGCGCTGGACGAGCCCGCGCGCCTGCCGGATGCCGTCGTCACCATCGGCCGCCTGCAGACCGCGGCGGACGACGCGGCCCGCGAGCTCGACCTCCACATGGACAACCTGTTCATCCCGCCCATGGACCGCGAGGACATCCACCTCCTCTCGACTCGGCTGGCCATGGTAGGAGATTTCATCGGCGGCACGGCGCGGCGCGCGGTCAGTCTCAAGGCCACCTCCCGTCGCGAGGCGGCTGTCGGCCTGGCCCGCATCCTGGTCCGGGCCGTGGGTGAGATCGAGGCGGCCGTCCGCCACGTTCGCGAGAGCGACGAGGTGCTCGCGCGCTGCCGGGAGGTCAAGCGGGCCGAGGAGGAGGGGGATGCCGCGTGGCAGGCGGCGGTGGCCGAGCTGTTCGCCGGCGCGCCCGATCCGATCGAGGTGATCCGGTGGAAGTCGCTGTACGACCAGCTCGAGGATACGCTCGACGCGTGTGACGACGTGGCGAACGAGCTGGAGACCCTCACGGTCAAGCACGCGTGAGACGTGCCAACCCGCTCGTCCGCGCGGCGGTCGCGCTGGCCGGCCTGGTCCTCGCCGCGTGCGGCCGCCGGGATGCGGGCGGCGACTGGACGATCAGGGTGGACACGGTGCACGCCGGGGCGGAGCGCGCCGCTCGGACGACGGCGTCGCTCCGGACCAACGGCAAGGAGGGGCCGGACGGAGAGGCGCCGACGCATGACGTCGTCCTCAGTCTCGATTGCTTCGGCGACAATGCAACCGTCGCCATCATGACGGACCAGGCGCTGCGGCAGGGGCGCACCGACGTCCGGGTGAGCCTGGACAGCGCGCCGCCCCGCCGCATCAAGGGATTCGCCGGCACGACCAGCACCGGCGGAAAGGTGCTGCTGACGATCGCGCAGGACAGCCTGCTGGCGTGGGTGAGCGGGCACCGGCACGCGACCATGCGCTACGCGGATGGAGCGGGGTCGTACAAGACGACCGCGGAGTTCCCCGTGGGCGGGGTCGAGCGGCACCGCACGGAGTTCCTGGCGGCGTGCGGCAAACGTGGGGAGTCACCCTGAACGGGCCCCCCGAGTTCCTGGTCGACTTCCTGCGCGACCGCTACGCGCTCGAGCGCGAGCTCGGCCGCGGCGGCATGGCCACCGTCTACCTCGCCCAGGACGGCCGGCACTCGCGTCCCGTCGCGCTCAAGGTGCTGCGGCCCGATCTCGCCGCGGTGCTCGGCGCCGAGCGGTTCCTGCGCGAGATCCACATCGCCGCGCGGCTCCAGCACCCCAACATCCTGACCCTGATCGACTCGGGCGAAGTCCCCGCCGAGGGCCGCGGCCGCGGCACCCTGTTCTACGTGATGCCCTACGTGGACGGCGAAACCCTGCGCCAGCGGCTCAGGCGCGAGGGACGTCTCGCGGTCGGCGACACCGTGCGCGTGCTGCAGGAAGTGCTCGACGCGCTGGCCTACGCTCACGGGCGCGGCATCGTCCACCGCGACATCAAGCCCGAGAACATCATGCTGGCGGGGCGGCACGCGCTGGTGATGGATTTCGGCGTCGCCAAAGCGGCCACGGCGGCCGCCGCCGATGCCGTCACCGTGGCCGACGGCCCGCTCACGACATTGGGGCTCGCCATCGGCACCCCGACGTACATGCCGCCCGAGCAGGCCGCGGGGCAGGGCGACGTGGACGGCCGGAGCGATCTCTACGCGGTGGGCGTGGTGGCGTACGAGATGCTGACCGGTGCGCCGCCGTTCACGGGTCCGACCCCGCAGGCGCTGCTGGCGGCGCAGGTGATGCGGGCCCCTGCTCCGCTCGCCGGGATCCGGCCTGACCTGCCACCGCCGCTCGCCGACGCGATCATGCGGTGCCTGGCCAAGGAGCCCGAGCAGCGCCCCGCCTCCGCCGAGGCGCTGCTGGCGGACATCGAGCCGTATGCGACGCCGGCCGGCGGCACGACGCCGCCCGCGCTGGCGGCCCCGCAACTGCGCCCACGCCGCCGGGGCATGCTCGTCATGCTCGGCGTGCTGCTCCTCGCGCTCGGCGCCGGGCTCTGGTGGGGGCCGGGCCGACAGGCCGGCGAGCGTCGCTGGGCGCGCGAGCAGGCGATGCCCCGGATGCTCGCCCTCGCGGAAGCGGGTGAGTGGGAGTCCGCCTATCAACTCGCCCGCCGGGTGGAGCAAGTCATCCCCGGCGACTCGCTGTTCAACGCGCTGCGTCCTCGCTTCGCGCGACGCATCAGAATCCACACCCGGCCGGCCGGCGCGGCGGTCTGGCGCAAGGAGTACACGGCGCCGGACTCGACCTGGGTGCTGCTCGGCCGGACGCCGCTCGACAGCGCGCTCATCTCGATCAACGGTGGTGGCGGCGGTCTGCTCAATGCGAACCGCCTTCGGGTCGAGGCGCCGGGGTATCGGACCCTCGAGCTGGTGGGCCTTCCGTTTCAGGACTCGGTGATCACGCTCGACCGCGCGGGCGCGCTTCCGCCGGAGATGGTCAGGATCGAAGGCGGCGAGCTCGGCGTGCAATACCCCGGTTTCGAGCAGATACCGCCCGTCCGGTTGGGTGACTACCTCATGGACCGCCTGGAGGTGACCAACCGCGACTACAAGCGTTTCGTGGACAGCGGCGGGTATCGCCGGCGCGAATTCTGGGATCGGCCGTTCGTCAAGGGTGGACGGGAGCTGCCCTGGGAGCAGGCGATGCGGCTCATGACCGACCGCACGGGGCGCCCGGGACCGTCCACCTGGGAGGCGGGCGACTATCCGCGCGACCAGGCCGACTATCCGGTCGGGGGCGTGAGCTGGTACGAGGCGGCCGCGTACGCGCGGTTCGCGGGCAAGGCGCTGCCGTCGGTGGTGCACTGGAACCATGCCGCCGGCGTGTACCACAGCGCCTCGATCGTCCCTCGCAGCAACTTCTCGGGGCGCGGACCAATTCCGGTGGGCAGCAGCGGGGCCTTGAGCCAGTTCGGCACGCTCGACATGGCCGGCAACGTTCGCGAGTGGTGCCTCAATCCGATCGGCGACCAGCGCTTCATCCTGGGCGGCGGATGGAACGACCCGCCCTACCAGTTCAACGACGCCTACAGCCAACCGCCGTTCGACCGCTCGCCGACCAACGGCATCCGGCTGGTACGCTACCTGAGCGATTCCAATCTCGCGCTGGCCGCGGGGCCCCTTCGCCGCTCGTTCCGCGACTTCCAGAAGGAGCGTCCGGTCTCCGACGCCGAGTTCGCCCTCTATCGCAGGATGTACGACTACGACCGCACGCCGCTCGGCGCGAAGGTCGTGGAGCGGACGGACGAAGGCGACTGGATCCGTGAGCTGGTGCGGATGCGGGCCGCGTACGGCGGCGGGAGCGACAGCCTGCTGGTGTACCTCTACCTGCCGAAGCGCGGCGCGCGGCCCTTCCCCACCGTCGTGTACTACCCGGGCTCGAACGTGATCCACGAGTCGGCGCCGGACGTTTCTTCGGCACGGATGTTCGACTTCATCGTCATGAGCGGCCGCGCCGTGCTGTTCCCTGTCTACAAGGGCACCTTCGAACGCAGGGACTCGCTCAAGACCGATGTCGCCGACAGCTCGATCTTCTACCGCGACCACGTCATCATGTGGGCCAAGGATCTGCGGCGGGCGGTGGACTACGCGGAGACCCGGCCCGAGCTCTCGACCGACCGGCTGGCCTACTACGGCCTGAGCTGGGGGGGCGCAATGGGCGGCCTCATGCCCGCGGTCGAACCGAGGATCAGGTCGAACGTGCTGGTGGTGGCGGGGCTCAACTTCGAACGGGTGCGGCCGGAGGTGGACGCGGTCAACTTCCTGCCGCGGATCACCGTCCCGACCCTGATGCTGAACGGCCGGTACGACTTCTTCTTCCCCATGGAGACCGCGCAGAAGCCGATGCTCCGGCTGCTGGGCACGCCGGAGGACGAGAAGCGGTACGTGGTGGAGGAAGGGAGCCACTACGTGCCGCGCACGCGGCTGATCCGGGAGACGCTCGCGTGGCTGGATCGGTATCAGCCGGTGGCGGGACCGTGAGCCCTCTGATGGGAGGCACGCTGTCGAGGGGTCGCCCTGGCAAGGAGTCACCGCCGACCGTTTCTTCGTTCGTGATGATCGCCGCTCCGCCCCGGCGCCGAGCGTCAGTGCGGCGCCCGCCACCATCAGGTCGAAGCTCACGCAGCCCCGCGGGTACCAGTCCGGCGTGTATCCCGCGCCGGCGCCCTGGAGGTGGAGGGTCACGTCCCACACGACGCAGCGCCCAGCCGAGCGCGAGGATGGCGACGGAGCTTCGATAGCCGATCCAGGCCGCGGCGCCATAGAGCAGCACGCCCACCAGTTCCAGTCCCAATGACCGCGAACCGCCCCCGCCGATCAGCGCGAAGACGACGTAGATGAGCGCCGTGACCGCGAGCCCGATGGCGTAGAAGCGGCGGCAGGATCCCGACCACGAGCGCGATCACGGTCATCACGGATGCGCTCCCGCGGTCGCCCGCAGCGCGCCGCGCCCCGCCAGCACGAACGCGAGCGTGAAGAGCAGGTGCACCACGAGGAAGGCGCCCGCGATCGGCCGGGCGTCGCCGCTCGAGACGCCCCACACGTCGGTGGCCGTGACGCAGGCGAACCCGACGGTGTTGGCGAGCACGATGGCGTCCCGCGCTGGAGACGGCGCCGCGTCGCGCGCCTTCCAGTTGAGGACGGCGATGCCGAGGCAGGGCCCGGCGAAGATCCGGAGAAAGGCGATGAGAGCGGGTGGCGCGCTCGGCGGAACGGCCCCGATGCCGAAGTACCGCGGGGCGAACAGGACGCCGAGGCCGACGAGGGCGAGGTAGATCGCCGACGAGATGAGCACCGGCTTGAGCTTCATGCGCACCATCCTGAAGAACGCTATCCGGCATTGTAGCACCGGCCGCGCCCCGCCCCAAGATGCGGTGGCCGATTGGACGCCGAAGGCGCCCGAAGTAGGTTGAAGAAGGAACGCCTCACATGACCCAACCCGCCATTCCGATTTCCGCCGCTCCGACCTCAGCCACGGAGCCCTCCCGCCGAGCCGTATGGCTTGCCGCCGCCCCGGGCTGGTACGCCTGCGTGGCGGGGCTCCTTTCCTTTATGGGATGGGTCCTGGACGTGCGGCGCCTCACCGCCTGGGGCGGCGCCATCTCGATCCAGCCTAACGCCGCGCTCGCCGCCACGGCGGCCGGCGCGGGGCTCGTCCTTTTGGCCCACGGTCGCCGGCGCGCCGTCGTCCCGTTCGCCGCGCTCACCGGGCTCATCGGGCTCGCCACCCTGTTCGAGCACGCCTCGGGCCTCGAGCTCGGCATCGACGCCCTGCTCACGTTCGGGCGGCCCTGGACCGGCACCGCGACCGTCGCCCCGGGACGGATGGGACCGCCGGCCTCCACCTGCTGGACCCTGCTGGGCATCGGCATGCTGCTGGCGCTCGGCGGCCGGCAGAAGCGGCAGGGGGCGGCGGCGCTTGGGCTCGTAACCATGGTCCTCGGCTCGCTCTCGTTCATCGGATACCTGTTCGGCGCCAATCCGCTGTACGCGATCGCTCCGCTCACGGCCATCGCGCTCCAGACCGCGACCATGGTCCTGGCGGCCGGCGCCGCGCTCGTCGCGGCGCTGCCCGACAGCCAGCCGATGCGCACGCTTACCGAGCGAAGCGCCGCTGGGCTGCTGGCCCGGCGCGCCCTGCCCTTCGTCGTCGTGGTGCCGGTGGCCCTCGGGCTGCTCGCGATCCAGGGCCGGCGCGCGGAGTGGTTCGACCGGGGCCTGGGCTACTCGCTGCTCGTGCTCGCGCTCATCATCGCGATGACCGCGGTGCTGTGGTGGTGCATCGCGGCGGTGCGGGATCACGAGCGCGCGCTCGCCGACGCGAGCCGGACCATGCAGGAGAACGAGGCGCGGCTGCGCCAGGCCGGCAAGATGGAAGCGATCGGGCGGCTCGCGGGCGGCGTCGCCCACGACTTCAACAACCAGCTCAGCGCGGTCATGGGATTCGCCAGCTTCGCGGCCCGCGACCGCGGGATGAGCGAGCGGGCCCGGGGCGACCTCGAAGAAGTCATCAAGGCGACGGAGCGCATGGCGGGCGTCACCCGCCAGCTCCTGGCGTTCAGCCGGCAGCAGGTGCTCCAGCCGGAGACGCTGCAGCTCAACGCCGCGGTGCTGGACGGCTGCGCACTCCTTCAGCGGCTCATCGGCACCGACATCGAGATGCGGCTCGACCTCACGGCCGATCCCACCTGGGTGCGGGTGGACCGCGCGCAGCTGCTGCAGGTGTTGATGAACCTGGCGATCAACGCGCGGGACGCGATGCCGAAGGGCGGGAGTCTGGGCATCCGCACGGGCCGGGTCGAGGTCCCGCAGCCATCGGGCGCGTGCGTGCTCCTGGCGGTAAGCGACAACGGCGCCGGCATCCGTGCGGAGCACCTGCCCCACATCTTCGAGCCATTCTTCACGACCAAGGAGCAGGGGCAGGGCACCGGGCTCGGGCTCGCCACGGTGCATGGGATCGTCACCCAGTCGCGCGGTCAGATCCGGGTGGAGAGCCGCGCGGGCGAGGGGAGCGAGTTCACCGTGCTGTTCCCCGCCGTGGCCGCGCCGTCGGACATCGCCGACGAGCAGGGTACCGATGGCGTGCGCGGTACCGACGGTCGCACCGGCGAAACCGTCCGACACCCGGAGGGGACGGAGGAGCAGCCGGGCAGCACCGACGAGCGACGGGGCTCAAGCGACGAACGCCCCGCGCTGAGCAACGGCGACCCCGCGACAACGCGTCGCGCGGCGCGGCTGCTCGTGGTGGACGACGAGGATGCGCTCCGCTGGATGGTGAGCCGGATGCTGCAGGAGGAAGGCTACGAGGTCGTGCAGGCGCGAAACGGGCGTGAGGCGCTCGAGCGTTTGGCGGGACACGGCCGCGTGGACCTGGTGCTCACCGACGTCGTCATGCCGGTGCTCGGCGGGCGCGAGCTGGTCGAGCGGATCGCGGTGGACTACCCCGGCCTGCCGGTCATCTGGATGTCCGGGCATCCGCACGACACGGCGTTCGCCGACGCCGGCCCGGGCGGCGGACCCGCGGGCGCGCATCCCTTCCTGCAGAAGCCGACGCCGGCGGACGTGCTGGTGCGCACGGTGGCGGGGGTGCTGGCCCGGGAGACGGCGGCGCCGCAGTCGGTGTGACAGGCGAGCGGGCGAGCCGCTTCGGGCGGAGTCGCGGTTCCTGCGGCGGGTTGCCTTTCACCACGGAGGCGCGAAGGACGGCACGTAACCAACTGGGAAACCCCTGTCTCCGGTCAGGTCGTGGACCCCTCCCTCGGCGGTGGTTGTGGAATGGCGAGTTCCCTATGATCCGCGACGCCGCGCTGATGCCGAATTCGCGGCGGGACTCGACGGCACAACCCGAAAGGATCAGAGCATGGGGATCAGATTCCTGGCCACCGCAGCGATTACCAGCCTCGTACTCAACGCCATCTTCAGCATACTCACTCCAACCACGGCCGCCGCACAGACCGCCGCGCAGCACACGGCGCTCGCGACGGACAGCAACTTCATCCAGTCGGCCATGAGCGTCGGCCTGCTGCAGGCGCAGCTCGGGAAAATGGCCCAGGAACAGGGGACGAACGACGTCGTTCGCGACTACGCCAAGCGGATCGTGGCGGACTACGCCACGCTGAACCAGCAGCTCGCGACCGGCGCCAGGCAGGCGGCCTATCCCCATCCGGTGCTGCTGCGGCCGCACCAGAAGATCGTGGACCGGTTCAACTACATGAGCAAGTCGCACTTCGACAAGGAGTACATGGTCGAGACCGTGCGGCAGCACGACGAAGCGGTGCGGCTGTTCGAGCAGGAGGCGAAGGACGGCAAGGTCGCGTCGCTCAAGCAGCTCGCGGCGAGCCTGCTGCCCGATCTGCAGCAGGATCAGGCGCTGGCGCAGAAGGCGGCGGGGGCGGTCGGGGCCGCGGAGGTGACGACCAGCGCTTCGCGCTGACAGTCCGATCGCAACGAACGAGTCGCCGCCGACGGAATGCGTCGGCGGTTTCTCGTCGCGCGCATACGAGACTCACGTAGGAGCCTGGCGCAGCCTCGGAGCGAGGCGCGGCCGGTATCAGGATGGAACAGCCGGCTTGCCCGTTACATCCCCGCTGCATATTGGATCCCGAAACTCCGCGACCCAAACCGGAGGGATGCATGCGGGATCGCTTTGCGTGGCTGATCGGCGCGGCGTTGGCAGGCGCGGTGGCATGCAGCGGCGATGGCAGCGGGCCCTCGCCGGGCGGAGGCGATGACGAGGCCGCGCGCCTCGCCGCCCGGTTCAACCGGCTCGCCGACTCGGTGGCCGGCGCGGGCCTGTCGCCCACGGCGGAGGCACTCCGCCACGCCGGCGAGATCGTCCGGCTCACCGGCCACGCTACGCCGGTCACGCTTACGATCGACGGCCGAAGCCGGCCGTTCCAGGCCGTCGCCGAGCAGCTCGACTTTCCCCAGATCCAATGCTGGTGGCCCGCCGACAGCACCGGGCTGCCGCCTGGCGACACCGTCTTCGTCGATCCCGACAGCGGCAGCAGCGCCACCTCGCCCTCGTCGGGCCCGGTCACCGAGTGCACCGAGGTCGGCACCTATTCCATGCGCACGCTCATCGCCTGGGAGCCGGCGCGGATGGCGGAGGTCGTGCGCCTGGTCGCCGACCTCGGCAGCAACCAGGTGAACCCTGGCGTGCCCGACGTGATGACCGGCGTCTCCTCGAGTCCGGCGCGCGACAGCGCGCCCGGCGTCGACCCAGGCCCCGGGCCGGATCCGCTGCCTCCCGACACGGCAGGCGGAGGTGGAAGCGGGAGCGGTGGGAGCGGCGGCAGCTCCGGCTTCCCGGGGTTCATCGGCGAGTACCTGGTGGACGACCAGGGGATCTGGTTCGCGGCCGAGGGCAGCCAGACCAACGAGCTCGCGAGCTCGGGCGGCGCCTGCACGTCGGACCAGGCGAGCTTCGACTGGGCCGAGTTCCGCTGCGAGGGGGCGCGGTTCCGCTACCAGTTCACGATGCGGGTCCAGCCCCTGCCCTTTGCGGGCGGACCGACGCCGCTCATGGGCGGCGATCCGGACGGTACCGGCGGCGAGCACACCATCACGATGGCATCGAGCGAGGTGGACGGCGTGAGGCTCGCGCTCGTCTCCTGGACGCCGCCACCGGTGCCGCCGGGTCCGCCGCCCGGGCCGGTGCCGCCGGATTCGACGCCACCGGGGTCGGTGCCGCCGGATTCGGCGGTGACGAATCGGTGAGCGCCGCGACGCTTACCGGTTGAGCACCGCGGCCGCGATCGCCGCGAGCGCGAGGAAGATCGCGCACGCAATCCAGACCCGCTTCTCCGCCCGCTCCGCCGCCGGGTTCGGCTGCCACAGCCGATCCCGATTGAGCGCGGTGAACGCCTGGGCGAAGGATGGGTCACGCATCGCGTAACCGCGGCGCCGAGCATGGTCGAGTATGTCCGAGATGTCGGGGCTGAAGTCGAAGGCGAGCGTGACGCTGGTCTGCTTCGGCACCATGCAGTTGCGGGTGTCCCACCAGGCATACGCCACGAGCCCCGCGCCGGACAGTCCGAGCACGAGCGTGAGGCCGCGCTCGAAGCCGCCGGTCGCCTCGCCCGGGTGGGCCGGAGGCTCGATCGTGGTGAGCAGGAAGACGGCGAAGCCGAGCGGGAACACCGCGGGGAAGCACCGGACGAGCATGCCCCCGAGGCGCCGCCACCAGTGCGGCGACGATCAGCACACGAGCGATCAGGCGCACGCCGGGTGCGCCTCACCTGAGCCGCGGCAGCACCAGCTTGGCCAGGCGCTCGAGCCTCGGCCGCGTCGCCTCGATCGCCTCGTTCGGGTGCGCATCCATGCTGAAGCTCACGATCCGCGGGCCGGTATAGACGGCGAGAAAGCCGCGGCGCCGGTTCTCGTCGTCCGGGTAGATGACCGTGAAGAACGCGCGCTGCCCGAGGCCCTGAACCGGCAGCCGTGGCTGCTTGCCGGCCTCCAGCAACCCGAGCACCCGATCGAGTTCCTTATCCGGCGGGTTGGTCTGGAACAGGTCGATCGATCCGCCATCGTAGTCGCAATGCGGTCCCCAGGACATGTCGGTCGCCATCGGATCAGAGGCCATGCCGCGCATCCTGGGGTCGGTCTCGTATTCCTGGTCGAATTCGGCGCTGGTGACCAGCATGCAGCCGTGCTGCCCCGATTCGGGTTGGCCTGCCGGCGCGGCCTGGAGCGTGAGCTTCAGGATGCGTACCATCGCATCCTTCTGGTCGCCAATGCTGGACAGGGGGCCGCTGTGGAGCGTGACATGGTACACGTGACCGCCGCCGGCCGCGGCGGCCTCCCCGCCGTCGCCGCCATAGGCCCACCCCCCCGAGCCGAGGTCGATCCGTTCGGCCTCGGCACTCTGGCCGTTCAGGACCTTCGCCGACTGCTTCACCTTGGTGAAGACATCCTCCGCCAGCGAGGCGGGCTCGCCGGTGAGCTCGATCGTGGTGCCCCGGTAGCGGCCGGTCAGCCCGTACGAGCAGAGAAAGCTGTCCTTGCTCCCGCCCGAGGTCTTCAATGTGACGGGGAAGCCTGCCGCGGTGCTCACGTCCGCGAACGATGGGCAGAGAGACGGCGGCTGACTCGACCTGGACGCACCGGACGTCGCCTGGCCCGATGCACCGTCCCCGCAGGCCCCGAAACCGATCGTGCCGAGCGCGGTGATCAGAAGGAGTCCCGGCGACCGAAATCTGGAAGGCATATGGTACCTCCTCAACATCGTTTCACCGAGTGGCGGTGGCTACGAGCTCGGGCGTGCGTCACTCGCCTATCTCCCTTACGGCAGGTAGGCCTGGTTCAGCGTGCCGTTGGACAGACCGGCGACGACATAGAACGCGCCGTTGGTCGCCCCGCCGGCGACGAAGGACCGCGCGGTCTGCATCGAGGCGAGCTTACTCCACGTATTAATGGCCGGGTTGTACACTTCGATCGCAGGCACCTTGTTCAACGACGGGTCCTGCCCCCCGGCCACGTAGAGCCGGCCGTTCACCACGGCCGCCGCCGCGCCCGAGCGCGGCGTCGACATCGGCGCGAGCGCGCGCCAGGTGTTGGCGGACGCATCGTAGACCTCCAGCGCGTTCGTGATGCCGCTCGGCGTGCCGCCCCCGGCCACGTAGAGCTTGCCGTTGATCACCCCGGCCGCCGCGCTGGCGTGGTAACCCAGCGGGGGCGCGACCGAGGTCCAGGTGTCCGTTCCCGGGTCGTAGCGATCGAGGCGTTTCACGTAGCCGCCGGCACCGGCGGCCGTCAGCACGTAGAGCTTACCGCCGATCGCCCCACTCACCCCGTTGGCGCCGGCCACCGGCAGCGCCGCCTTGGCCGTCCAGCTGTTGGTCGAGGCGTTGTAGGCATAGAGGGTGTTCACGTAGCTGCCGCCGTGCCGGCCGCCCGGCAGGTAGAGCACGCCGTTGATGACCGCGGCCCCGTCGGCGTCCACGATCGCCTGAGGCAGCGGCGCGCGGCTGGTCCACTTGTCGGTGCTCGGCGTGTACGCCTCGTTGGTCGCGAGCTGCGCCAGATTGCTGGGCGAGATGCCGCCCACGACGTAGAGCTTGCTCCCGATCACGGCGGCCATGGGGCCGACGCGCGCGGTCGTCAGGGGACGCTTGGTCACCCAGATATCACCCTGCGTGTACGCCTGGTTGGTCGCCAGCTCGCCGAGGGTCGGATTGAAGCCGCCCACGGCGTACAGCTTTTTCCCGACGGGCGCCGCGCCGAAGAAGGCCGTCCCGCGCTGAGCGCGGTCACATAGCGCCAGGTATCGCTGCCGGGGTCGTACGCCTCGACGGTGTTCAGGTAGGTGTTGCCGGCCCGCACCCATCCGCCCACCACATAGAAGAGACCGTTGATCACCGCACCCCCGGCTCCGGAGCGCTGCTGGTCCATGAAGGTCTTGGTCGTCCAGGTATCCGTGGCGGGGTCGTAGACCTCGAGGCGGCTGGTCGTCTGCCCCAAATTGTCCTCACCGCCGGCGAGATAGAACTTTCCGCCGGCCACGCCGACCGTCGGCCCTGAGTGCGGCCAAGTGGTCACGGTCAGGGCCGTCCATTTATTGGTGGCGGGATCGTAACGCTGGAACGAGACGCCGCCGACGGTGCAGCCGGTGTAGCCGTAGACGTAGAGGCGGCCACCGATCACGCCGCTCCCGCCGCAGACAGCGCTGTAGATCATCGGTGCCCGAGTGGCCCAGGTATTGGTCGACGGATTGTAGGCGTAGAGGGTGTTGGTCGCGCCGTTGGTGCCGAATCCGCCGGCGACGTAGAGCACGCCGTTGATGGTCCCGGAACCGTTCAGGCCGCTCCGTGACTGGGGGAGGGGCGCCCGGGCCGTCCAACTGTTGCTGCCCGGGTTGTAGGCCTCGACCGTCGCCTGGTTTATGCCGTTTCGCGTGCCGCCGACCGCGTAGACGATCCCGTTCACGACGCCGACGGCGAGCGCGTGCCGCGGGGTCGGCATGGCGGCCTTGCTGGCCCACACGTTGGTGGTGGCCGTGGCAACCGGAATCGCCGGCACTGGAGCAGCCCGCTCCGGTGGCTCCGGCCCGAAGGCGTCGGGCTCGGCGCACGCGAGAGCGACGATGAGGAGCCAGGGCGCCGGCAGAGCGCGCGTCCGCAGGTGCGTGGTGGGGCGGGTGCAGGGGGGCATGGGGCGTCTCCGCGTTGGCGTCCATTACTCAACGCGTGCGAGGCCCGGAGACTCCCTCATCAGCGCAAGCGGTGGTCACAGCCGCCCGACAGCGATGCGCGCCAGCCGCACCGCGCCATCGAAACCGGTCGAGGAGACGAGAAAGCCCAGCTCGAGGGCGCGGTCGCCTTTGAGGAAGTAGAGCTGGCCGGTCGCGGGATCACCGGCGGCGTCCTCCCACGGCCCGGTATCGAGGGTGTCCGCCGCGTCGTCGTGCAGGACGGGCGCGACCCGCTCGATCAGTCCGCCGACCGCCCGCATCCCGTCGAAGGCTATGCCGCCGTATGCCCAGGTCGGTGTCAGGACCAGCGCGTGGTGGCCGGCCGTCAGGTACGCGCAGCTCTTGCCCTGCGCCATCGCCAGCGGCGTCTCCTCGTCGGAGCGGTACGGCGGCACGACCAGCTTGCCGAGCACCGGCTCGACTTCCTCCACCTTGAGCAGGATGCAGGGGTCGGGACCGGCGAGATTGGCGGGCCGTTCCGAGGGGAACGGGAGGTCGGGCATCGCGTCGCGGATGCGGTCGGCGATCGCGATGCTCTGCTCGCGCGTGACCCTGGCCGCGCGGACCTTCACGTCCACGACTACATGGCCGAGCTGGCCAAAGAAGGACGGCGAGGGCGGATCGTTGGACCTGTCCCATCCGGCAGGCGGGGGTGCTGGCGACGAAGCGCTGCGCTCGGCAGCCCTGCACCAGGGCATGTTCCTGCTGGCCGAGTCGTCGCACATGTCGTGTCCAATTTTTGCCAACGCCGCGCCGATGCCGCGCGCCATCGTGGGATCGGCGTAGAGCACGACGTCCACGATCACGCCGCTGGTGTCCGGCTCGACCTCGGGCAGATCGGATTTGCCGTAGGCCGCCGCGAGCTGGCGACGGAGCTCGACCACCTCGTCGTGCCGGTGCGCGGCGGCCGTGTCCAGGGGCAGCGGGTACACGCAGCCGTCCTCCGTCGCATACGGCGCCGCGGTGAGCGGGCCGACGATCCTGACGACCTCGGCCGCCGAGATCCAGCCGCAGGCATTGGCCGGGCGCGCCGCCATGCGGACGGCCGACGCCGAAGCGGCAGGAGCTCGGTCGCGGTCGGCCTCGCGGTCGGCCTCGCGAGCATGCTCGGGGGCCGCAGCGGACGCGGTGGCGGCGGACGCGGTGGCGGCGGACGCGGCAGCGGCTGGACTGGCGCCCCGGTCACAGGCCGACAGCAGGGTGAGCGCCGCGAGCGGCAGGAGACGACCAACAGGCGCCGGCATCGTCAGCCCGCCTTCTGCAGTTTCGGCACGGTCGCCTTGGCGAGCGCCGTGAGCGTGGGCAAGACCGATTCGGATTTCGACAGCGGCGTGTCGGCTTCTCTGTAAATGACCACGCGCCAGTGGCCGACCCGCACGTAGATCGTTCCTCCCGGGTGCTCGCTCGGCTCCTCCACGAAGAACGCGTCATCGCCGAGACCCGGGACGGGCCGGGCCTTCTTGCCGCGGGCGACCATCTGCTTCAGCGCGAGGCCCTTGGGCTCCTTCGGGCTGACGTTGGACCACAGGTTCACGGAGCTCTTCGGACTGGTTTGCTGCCAGTAACAGGTCGTGACGGGATCGCCCGGCTTGAAACTGCCCGGGGAGGGTGCTCCCGGGTCACGGTTTCCCGAGAGGGCCTTGATCTCGTCCCGGGTCAGGGCCGAACACGCGTCCATCGCGGGGGACTGGGCGGACAGCACCCCTCCCGGGGCGCAGGCGCAGGCCGTCGCGATGGCGGAGCGCAGGGCTGCCTTCTTCCACATGGAAACCTCCGTAGTGCGCATTCGAAATCCGAGAGAGTCACCCTGAGCCCATTCGCTTCGCTCAGGGCAGGCTTCGCGAAGGAGCCATACATCAGGGCAGGTCCCCTTCGCTTCGCTCAGGGTGACTCCCATTTCGCCGCGATGCACACGCGCGCGATCAGCGGCAGTCCCGAACCAGCTCGACCCGGCGGTTTCGCGCCCGGCCCTCGATGGTGGCGTTCGACTCCTTCGGCCGGGTGGCGCCGTACCCGACCGCTCCCCACGCGTGCGTGTCCAGTCCGTGCCGCTCGGCCAGACGGGCGCGCACCGCTTCGGCTCGGCGCTGCGAGAGCGCCTGGTTGGCCGACGCGGTCCCGACGCTGTCGGTGTGGCCCTCGATGGTGAACTTCCAGGCGGGGTGCCCGGCGAGGGCGCGCGCGAGCTCGGCGAGGGCGCGATCGGAGATCGGATCGATGGTCGCGGTGCGGAAGGCGAAGTAGACGCCGGGCAGCTCCAGCCGGCAGCTCTCGTCGAGCGCAGCCTTCAACGGCCGGGAGGCCAGCAGCCCACCATCCCGTGCGGCCGGCGTGCCGGGCAGATCGGCCCGCACCATCTGGAAGACGTCCTCTCCAAGCACGGACTTGAGGAGCAGCGGATGGGCGCTGTCGGCCAGGACCCAGAGGTCCCATTCCTCCCGCCGCAACCCGTCGGCAAAGCTCCCCTTCAGATGCATCGCCGGGAGCTCGGCTCGGCTGCCGTTGACGAGCAGGGGGAACGGCTCGGGCCGGGGCGAGACGCGGGTCAGACTTCCTTTGTAGCGTACCCGGGGGGGCGCGAGCAGACCGCTCAGGGACGTCGCGCTCGCGGTCATGGTACGGGCCTCGAGCGGGGTCACGATCATGCTGAACGGGGTGCTCCCGGCGTCGCGCAGCTCCCGATACACCGCGGTCGAGACCGAGAGGGCCGTAAAGCCAGGGCGCACCTGCTCTTCCGTGCCGAAGACGTCGTCGAACCGCGGCGCGCCAGCCAGATCGTTCGCGCGGACGAACCGCTTGCGGAAGCCGTTCGTCGTGTCGCCCTTTGCCGTGATCGTCCGCTCGTGCCAGGCGTAGTGGACGCCGCTGGTGTCGGCGCTCGCGATCTCGAGGACATCCTCGCGCTCGCCGAGGGGCGAGTGGAGGACCGAGCCGAGGACGAGGCCGGTGACCAGGGGGATCCGAGGAGCGTTCTCCTGCGCCACCGCGGCCGCACTCGGGCGTGCGCCCACGAGCGCAACGACGAGAGCCCAGCGTGGGGCGGTCACTGGCACTCCAGGGTCCCTTCCAGCCGCACGCCGTCCGCGGTCTCCCCGCTGAAGGTCGCGCCGAGCTTGCCGCCGGCACGTGTCACCATCGCCTGCCCCTTGCCGGTCTGCTTGCGGCCGAGCTCGGGGTTGTTATCGAGCGCGGGCGGGATGGTGTAGACCTTGTAGTCGATCTCGATGGCGGGTGTGCCCCACTTGGTGAACGTCACGCCGATCGAGACCGCGTCGGGCTTCGGGTGTTGCATCCTCGGCGTGGTGAGCCAGAGGTGGGAGAGGTAGGGCGGGCCCTTGCGCCAGCCGTGCGGCGGGTCGGCCACGAACTCGGCGCCGAAGCCGTGGTCCTCAGAGCCGGAGTCGAAGGTCTTGCACATCGGGGAGCCGGTCATCTCGTAGGTGCCGGCCTGGGCGCCGCCGGTGAGGGTAATGCGGGCTTTCGGAGACTGCGCCTGGAGCCCACCAGCCACCAGTACCGGGATGGCCAGCAACCCGACGACGCGAATGGCGCCCTTCATGGTCTGATCTCCTGGACGGAAGCCGGTCCGAGGCAGACCGGCGGCGGTTGACGCTCGCGCACTCCCCTCTGCCTGATACGCGTCAGGGCTCACCGGATACCCTCACTCTCGCCCGTCGGAGCATTCCCAGCCTCGAGACGCCGCTGGCTGAGGGCGGCGTCGGTCGCGCTACGCGTTAGTCCATGGAGGGCCCACGCGCCGCATGACCGGTCCATTCGAGGGGGTGCCAATGACACGCCGTCCAGCAACGCTCCTGCTCGCGCTCCTCCCATGGGCTACGGCCGCAGCGAAGGAGCCCGCGGACACCACCCGGGTGTGTCTGGCGCCGACGACCGTCGAGGCGAGTACGGGGGACGCCAACACCGTGGTGAGCGCGGTCGGAGAGAGGCTCACCCAGTTCCTCACCGGGCCCACCCTGGGCGTGCAACCGCTGAGCTCTCGGCTGACGTCGCAGGTACGCACCGAGGCCCACCAGGCCAACTGCCGCTATCTCCTGCTCACGACGGTCAAGCAGCGGCGCAAGTCGGGCAGCCACATTCTCGGTCGCGCCGCGGGCGAGGCCGTGCAAGCGGGAGCTTGGCGCGCCGCCAGCTCGGTCGGGTCGACCGCGGGAGGCGTCGCGGCGAGTGCGGTCAGCGGGGCGGCCGGCGGCGCGGTTTCGGATATGGCGTCCGGGGTGCGGACCAAGGACGAGCTGTCGCTCACCTGGCGGTTGGAGGCGGCGGCCGGGGAGGTGCTGAGCGAGAAGACGGAGAAAAGGAAGGCGGGGTCGGACGGGGAGGATCTGCTGACGCCGCTCGCGCAGCAGGCGGCCGAAGCGGTGGCCGCGGCGGTCAGTAAGCCGGAGCGGTGACCGGCCCTGCTGTCGATGCCTTAACCGGAGCCAGGCCATGACACACGACGCGAAGTCTGGACCCACTGAGACGCTGACTGGCAAGCTGACTCGGTATCGAACCTCGCTCGTCGCCTTGGTCGCACTGGGGGTCCTCGCGGCTACGATCTGGCTGGGACTGCGATGGGCCGGCAGGGCAGCGGGCGATTTCCGTCCGGGTGGTCCAGCGAAGTTCAGTCAGGCGGAATACCTGTACGGCCTGGGTCCCGTGCCTGACGCAAAGGTGGCCTATCAGCCGGATGTCGTGATCGTAGGTGGTGGATCGGGTTCCGTTCGCTCGGTGAGCGCCGATGGGATCGTATGGACGATCCGTGGAAATGCACCTCATATCGATGAGGTACGCCCCGGAATGGTCATGTTCGTAACCAGTCGGGGAGTCGGTCGGGTTCTCAAGCTCGAACGGGTCGGTCCAGACGTGTCGGTCTGGCTGGGACCCGTGGACCTTACCGATGTCATTCGGGATGGTGTGATCAAGGTCGACCAACCGATCGATTTCCGGAACTTTGCCTTCGTTCAGACCCCCGAGCTCCCCGGTGCAGTGCGGGCAGCCCCTTCACTTGTCAGTGACCGATACCAGGGTGAGCCGGTCCGATACGCTGACTGGCGGGCGTCGGACGTGACACTGCCGGTCACGCGTCTGATCGCCGTGGACCGATCGACGCAAGGGGGACAGAATACGCTGCCACCGGCTACGGTAGGTCATTCCCTGGCGTTTGGAGTCGGGCGCTTCGTGGTCGAGATGTCGCAATCTGTGCCGCACAGCACTTGGCCGTACCAGGCTGCGGACCAGCAAGTGCTCGTCGTACGGGTTGCCTATGGCCCGAGCGCGAGCCAATCGCGTAAACGGCCGCCCGACAACAAGGATGGCACCAAGCCCTGGAGCAGCCAGCCGCTCGAAGGGTCCGGCGTATCTGCTGGTCTCGAGCTCGGAATCACTTTCACACTCCACCTGCAGGAGCCCAGGCTGCACGCCAACACGGTGATCAGCGACGGCCGGATCCAACAGAGCAATTTTCGAGTCGACGGGATCAGACAGATCGACGTCGATATCGGGGCAGGAAGCAGGCTCGGACTGTCGGACAATCTCAGCCAACGGATCGAGATGCCGGTCGACCTCGTGCTTCCAGTCGCGCCGACGCTCGGGCTTCCGCTCAACATTGCCGTGCGCCAGAAATTCATGATCCAGACCGCATTCACCGCCAAGAATTCCACCCTGCTGGCCCATGGGTCCTACGTCATCTCGGGTGCCCTGAGCAGCAATTCCGACGCTGACGGCACCAGCGCCTCTGCCCCCAACATCCAGATTCAGCAGAGTCTTCTCAGCGCGTTGCGGGGTGCCTCACTGGGCGTGAACGGGGTGGTCGTCGCCTATCAAATCCGGCTTGTCTTGGGACTCGGCATCCCGGCGGCATTCGTGGGTCCCCACGCTGGGCTCACGGCTTCCTTCACCGTGACCCGCGGCTCCGACCTCGGCCTCTTGGTGTGCCGAATGGCATCGACGGATATCGCCGTGAACGGTGGCGTTGGTTATAAGCTTGAACCGGCTTTTATAGACGTGCTGGCAAGCATGTTTTCTAGAAATGCCTCGACGCACGCAAAGCTGGACTCGGACTTGATCGACTACAGCAAACCGGTCTTCCACTGGGATACAACCTACCCCGCGATACACCTATGCAAGAATTAGCGGCTGAGCGCGTCCTAGTGCCCATAGGTTGCCCATTGAGAAACGCCCGACAGTGCCGTGAACACACTTAGTACCCACATTGAGACCACCCCTTCGCTGATCGCGATGAGCGACCCGCCCGCCAAGTCTCGCTCCTCGTCGGTACACCTGATGGCCGGACTCGGCCCGACGAAAATGGGGAACTCATGGAATGCAGAAGGCTGATACCTATCCTGATGATTGCGATGCTCTGGTTCATCCCGGCACGATCGGGACTGGTTGGCCAGTCCAGCGCGCCGAGGGGCTATGTCCACGCCTGCGACCTGGTGAGCAATGCGGAGGTCGAGCGGGTAACCAGCCGGCACCTGACGGACCCCCCCGGGCGCCTCGGCACCGTTCAACACACCGAGTCGGCATGCGATTTCTGGAAGGCGTCAACCCAGGTCGCGCTGATATCGACGCCCCTGCCGCACAAGACGGTGAGCCGGATCATGGCGGGCAATGGCTTCGACCAGACCCAGCACGCCGTCTCAGGGGTGGGCGACTCCGCTTCCATCTACTTCACGGCCAAGGGTAAGGAGCCCGAAGGCTTTCTGGTGGCCTATGTCGGGTCCCGGACGCTGACCGTACGGGTCAAGCCGAATCCCGGCCAGCCGGCGGAATCCGCTCAGCCGTACGCGGTCGGACTGGCCCGGATCGCCGCGGGAAGAGTCCGGTGACCCGAAGGAAGAGCACGTTGCCCTTGAGCAACGGTCGATCGGACCGTAGACTCCCGGTGGAGGCGTTCCATCCTCGCCCTTCCGCCGGTCGCCATGAGCGAGCTGTCCCCCGAGAGTCCCACTGCGGTCACCGACTGGCTCCTGGCCCTGGGCCGGAACGACAAGTCCGGCCTGGACCAGATGCTGCCCGTGCTCTACGACGAGCTGCACCGCCTGGCCGAGGCGTACCTGAGCCACGAGGATGCGGGACACACGCTCCAGCCCACCGCGCTGGTCCACGAGGCCTACCTGCGGCTCATCGACCAGCGGCGCGTGGACTGGCGGAACCGCGCGCAGTTTCTGGGTGTGGCCGCGGGCATCATGCGCCGGATCCTCGTGGACCACGCCCGGCGCCGAGCGGCGCTCAAGCGGGGGCGAGGTGCCGAACCGGTGTCGCTGAGTCTGGTCGAGGCACCCTCCGGCCGGCCGGACGTGGAAATGATCGCGCTGGAGGAGGCGCTCGAGCGGCTCACGGCGCTCGACGCGCGCAAGGCCCAGGTGGTGGAGCTCAAGTTCTTCGGCGGGCTATCGGCCCGGGAGATCGCTGAGGTGCTGGGGATCTCGGATGCGACGGTCGAGCGCGAGTGGACCTTCGCCCGGGCGTGGCTCTACGGCGCCATCGAGGGAGCGCCCCGGGATCCGCGAGGTTAACGCAGCGGGCCGGGAAACTCGGCCCGCCGGCGTGCGTCCGCGACCACGCCCTGCAGGTGGGGATCTGCCCGATCCCAGAGCAGACCCAATTTGGAGAAAGCAGCGGCGGCCTTGGACCGATCGCCCTTGTCCTCATACAGCTCACCCAGCCGCTTCAGCGCCCAGCCGAGCTCGACTGCGTCGACCTCGTACCGAAACAGCCAAGGAGTCGCGAGGTAGCGCTCGTACGTGACTAGCGCCGAGTCCGGTTTGCCGGCAGCCTCGTACGCCCGCGCCAGGTCCGGCAGCGCGCAGATCGCGCAGAAATCGGTCTCGGCCGCCTGCCGAAGCTCGGCCTCCGCCTCGGCGGATCGCCCTGCGGCAAACGCGATCACCCCGCGCGTCCAAGCTCGGTCGGCTGGGCGATTCCGGCCCAATGCGCGGTCGGTGCTGTCGGCCGATGCGAGCAGGGCGCGCGCGCGAGAAACATCCCCCAGAGCCACGTAGAACCGGGCGAGCTCGTAGTACGGCCGGTCGCCGGGGAGAATGCTCTCCAGCGGGTGACGGACCAGCACCGAGTCCAGCAGCGCTCGCGCCGGACCGGGTGCGTCGTGGTAGCGGAGCTGCAAATACCCGAGCTCCTGCACACCGAAGAGATAGCGGCCCCAGGACCCCGATGCGGCAGCCATCGCGAGCTGCGTTTGCCAATGCCGCGCCGCCTCCGCCATACGTCCTCGCGTCATCACGATCCCCGCCAAGGCCTCGACTCCGTCCAGCAGCTGCAGGGTGTCGCCGCGTTGAGTGGCAATGCGCGCTTTCGCGAGCCGCTCCGCCTCATCCCAGTCTTGACGTGCGGAAGCATTCTGCACCTCTACGACCGGCAGAATCCGATCGTTCGGCCAACGCCGCCCGATCAGCTCCAAGGTCCGCCGGGAGTCGCCGAATTTGCCCTGGAGCAGCTGCGCGCTGTGCAGTCCGAAGTAGATCACGGGAATGGTGGAATCGGCTCGAATGGCGCGCCGGTAGACGCTCTCGGCCGTGGTGAACTTCCGCCAATCACGGTAGGCCAGCGCCATGTTGCTGAGCGCTGCCGCGTCGTCGGGGTAACGCTCGAGCAGTCGACCGTAGCGGTCGATCGCCGTCCGATAGTCGCCGGTGCCGTATGCCGCCGAGGCGAGCTGGACCTCACGCTCGCGAAGCGAAAGCCGAGCCTGGTTCGCCATGGCGTGCTGCCCCACCGCAAAGGCGCGGCCCGGCTCGGCCGAGGCCCCGTACACCTTCGCCATCGCCTCGTATGCGGTCGCGAATCCGGTATCGATGGCCACGGCCTCCTCGAACAACCGGATGGCCTTGGTGCGATCTCCGGCCACAAAGAGCCGATTCCCTTCCGTGTACCGACGGAGTGCCGGGAGCGAAGCGGTGGTCACCTGAGAAAGCTGCGGCATCTCATCCAGCTCCCGGAGCGATTCGCCGATCCGGTGGCGCAGGCCCTTGCTGGCCCTGTCCACAGCCGCGATCAGCTGGGAGGAGTCGATGGCCGTCTCACGCAGGCCGGTCAGCGCCTCACCCCGTTGCGCGCTGATCAACTGCACCGTCAGCGTGTAGCCCCCGCCGACCCGCGCCACGGTCCCGCTCACGAACGCCTTGACGCCCTCGCGCGCCGCGATCTCGCGGGCCAGGGAATCGTCGAGGACCGCTTCCGGAGACCGTTCCATGCGCATGAGGGTCGAGCGCACCTGGCGCAGGCTCATGACCTGCACCACGGGGGACTCGCCGAGATCGGTCCGGAACGCATCGGTCAGGGCCCGGGCCAGCGTGGAATCGTTGGCGAGGTCGGTGAAATCCGCCACCAGAATGCGATCCCGTCGGGCCAAGGCACCGGTGGAGAGCAACGAGCCGTCCAGATCATCCGCCGCACGAGCCCGGAACGCGACGAAGCTGCCCGCCAGAGCGACGGCGACCAGCGCCGCCAGGCCTGCGGCAACCACCGAGCTGTGGTTTCTCTGCAGAAACTTGCCGGCGCGGTAGAGCATCCCGTCCGGCCGGGCCCGAACCGGCAACCCCTCCAAATGACGCCGGATGTCTTCCGCGAGCAGCGCCACCGACCCATAGCGCCGCGCCGGTTCCTTGCGGAGCGCGGTGAGTACGATGTCGTCGAGATCGCGCCGAAGCTGGCGGCACAGTCGGGCGTTGCTGTTGGTGCCGGTGGCCGCTGCCCGGTCGGGGTTCAGTCCCGTGCGGCGGGGCACTGCGTCTACTGCTGCTCCCGGTTGGGCAACGGCCAGGCTCGGTCGCTCGGGCCGGGTCGTTTGAACCGCCTCCACCACGTCCGCGGGGGCTCGGCTTCGCAAGCGGTACGGCGACCGACCGGTGAGCAGCTCGTAGAGCACCACGCCGAGCGAGTAGACGTCGCTCGCGGCCGTGGCCGGGCGGCCCTCCACCTGCTCGGGGCTGGCGTACTCGGGGGTCAGCAGCCGGAACCCGGTGATGGTCGCGGTGGGCTCGTCGGTGGCCGGGTGCAGCACCTTGGCAATCCCGAAATCGAGGAGCTTGGGGACGCCCTCGGCGGTGACCAGGATGTTGACCGGTTTGATATCCCGATGGACGATCCGCCGGGTGTGGGCGTAGGCGACCGCCCCACAGATCTGGAGGAAAAGACGAAGCCGCTCGGGCACCGCGAGGCGGTGGATGTCGGCATATTCGTCGATCGGCTTTCCCTCGATGTACTCCATGACGAAGTACGGCCGACCGTCGTCGGTAGTGCCGCCGTCAATCAGGCGGGCGATGTTGGGGTGGTCCAGCGAGGCGAGAATCCGGCGCTCGGCGCGGAACCGCTCGAGCACGAGGTCGGTATCCATGCCGCGCTTGATGAGCTTGATCGCGACTTTCTGCTCGTAGTGGCCATCGGCACGGTGGGCGAGATACACGGCCCCCATCCCGCCTCGGCCGATCTCGCGCTCCACACGGTAGGAGCCCACTCGCGCGCCGGCGATCGGCGCAAGGATCTCTTCTGTGAGCCATGGTCCGGCGCCGGCGATCGCCGGGCCTTCGATGAACCCGCCCGCCCGTTCGTGCGCGGAGATCAGCCGTTCGACCTCGGCCCGCAGGTCCGGGTCGTCCGGGCAGGCGTGGTCCAGAAGGCCGGCCCGCTCCCCCGGTGGCAGCGCGACCGCGGCGTGAAAGATCTCGTTCAGGCGTTCCCAGTATCGGGGCGGTGCGCCGGAGGCGTTGTCGCGCTCGCTCATCCGACACTCGGAGGCAGGAGGGCCGGTGGAAGGACCTGGAGATAGTACCGCCGATTCGCGGGCCCCTCAAGGAGCGCCGGCGCCGGCAGGACCCGGGCTATCGTGGGCAGGAGCGGCGGGTGGGAGTGTAGTCGGCACGTCGCACCATGCAGCGATGAACCGCCGCCGGAAGTTGCCATTCCGGCGGCGGTTCGATTTTCCGGGACCGGCGTGACGCTTCGGCCGCCGCCGAACCGATTTGCGTCTAGTCTTCCGGCATGACCAGATCGCCCCTTCCCGACGCTCCCGTGGCCCGGACGGCTTCGCTGCTCGCGGTGCCCGCCCGAGCCACCATCCTGCTCGCGCTGGCCGACGGCCGCGCCCGGCCCGCGACGGAGCTGGCCCGCGCGGCACGCATCTCCGCGGCGACGGCGAGCGAGCACCTCTCGCGGCTCAGCCGCGCCGGCCTGCTTCTGGTCGAGCGCGAGGGCCGGCACCGCTACTTCCGGCTCCGCGACCCGGAGCACCTGACCGGGCTGCTCGAAGCGCTCGCCGCGCTGGCCCCGGCGCCGCGAGGGCCGGCGCCGCACGATGAGGTTTTCGCCTCGAGCGCCCTCCGGCGGGGACGCACCTGCTACCGCCATCTCGCCGGCGTGCTCGGCGTCGCTCTCGCCGACGCGATGGTGCGCGAAGGCTGGCTGTCGCTCGACGGCCGGTTCTACGATCTCTCGGACAGCGGCGCGCGCGGGCTCGAGTCGCTCGGCGTGGACGTCGAGATGGCGCGGCGCGCGCGGCGGACCTTCGCCCGCGCGTGCCTCGACTGGAGCGAGCGCCGCTACCATCTGGCCGGCGCCCTGGGCGGCGCGCTGTGCGACCGGATGTTCGAGGCGGGCTGGGTCGAGCGGAACGGCGACAGCCGGATCACGCGCGTCACGCCGTCGGGACGCCGGGTGCTCCGGCAGCGGCTCGGGGTCGAGGTCTGGTGACGGAGCGCCCGGCCCGCGGCGGATGGATCGTCGCCGCGACGTCGCTCGGCTTCGTGGTGGTGCAGCTCGACGTCACGATCGTCAACGTGGCGCTGCCGCGGATGGGGGCCGACCTGGGCGGCGGCGTCGCGCTGCTGCAGTGGGTGGTGGACGCCTACGCGCTGGTGTTCGCCGCGGTGCTGCTCTCCGGCGGCACGACGGGCGACCGGCACGGCGCGCGGCGGCCGTACATCGCCGGGTTCGCGATCTTCGGGCTCGCCTCGCTGGCCTGCGGCCTCGCGCCGAGCCCGGGCAAGCTGCTCGCGGCGCGCGCGACCCAGGGCGTGGGCGCGGCGCTCCTGGTGCCGACCTCGCTCGCGCTGCTCAACCGCGCCTTCGAAGGCGACTCGAAGGCGCCGCAGCATCTTTCTCGTCAACCTGCCGGTGTGCGCGGTCGCGATCGCGATGGCGCTCCGCCTGCTCGACACGGGCGCGCCGGCCTCAGGGCGGATCGACCCGGCCGGCCAGGCGCTCGCGGTCGTCGCGCTCGGCGGGCTCACGTTCCGGGTACGCGATGCTGCTCTGGCTGGGCGACCGCTCCTCCTACCTCGCGATGCTGCCGGCGTTCGTGGTGATCCCGCTGGGCATGGGGCTCGCGGTACCGGCGATGACGACCAGCGTGCTGGCGAGCGTCGAGCGCGAGCGCGCCGGCACCGGGACGGCGGCGCTCAACGCGGCGCGGCAGACCGGCGGCGTGATCGGGGTAGCGGCGTTCGGGACGCTGCTTGAGCCGTCGCGGATCGTCGGCGGGATGCACGCGGCGAGTCTGGCGGCGGCGGGGTTGCTGCTGAGTGCGCGGTGGTGGCGTGGAGGGGCGTGCCAGCGGCCCACACAGGCGCCCAGGAGAATCACGCCGATAGCGGTGACCCCACGCACAGCCGCAGCGCTGCCCCGGCCCCATCTTAGCGGGCTCTGGGCGTCCGCGCCTGGCCGGGCCGGACATCTTTTCACGCTATAGCTCTGCGAGGTCAATCGTGGCACGCGACAAGAACGAAGCGATCAACAGCTACATCGGCGACATGCTGGCCCTCGAGGACCACATCGAGAAGGCGCTCAAGGGCCAGCTCACCGATCTGAAGGACTATCCGGACGTCGTGACCGAGCTGCGCCAGATCCACCACCAGGTCGAGCACCACATCTCGGACCTTCGAGCCCTGAGCGACCGGCGCAACTCCGGCGGGGTGGCCCAGACGGTCAAGCGGGCGGGGTCGGCCGTGGCGGGCGCCGCGGCGGGGGTGATCGACCTGGTTCGGTCGGAAGGCCTGCCGAAGAACCTGCGCGACGACTACACGGCGTTCAATCTGGCGAACATCGGCTATCTCATGCTGCACACGACGGCGCTCGCGCTGGGCGATCAGGAAGTGGCCGACCTTGGCCGCCAGCACTTCCGGGACTACGCCGACGCAATTCTGCGGTTCGACACGCTGGTGCCGGCGTCGGTGGTCCGGTACCTCCAGCAGGAGGGACTCCCGGCCACGGACGTCGTGTCGCAGGTGAACCGGACCGTCAAGGAAGCGTGGGACGAGGTCGAGGAGGCTCCCGCAGCCGAGTCCTTCACGCAGACCGGGCGATAATCAGGCGCCAGGTGAGAAGCCAGGCCTGCCTGGCTTCTCACAGGGCACCGGGCCGGTTGACCGTGTCCCCGCCAGCCGATGCCGGGGCTTCCGCCTAGCGCAGTCCGATCCGCTGCACCAGCTGCCGAAAGCGGGGATCCTCCCGGACCGCCTTGTAGGCGGGGTCTACGTGCAGGTAGATGAGCCCCGCCGACCGGACCTGGAAGGCGCGCTCGAGACAGGCGAAGGCGCGATCGAGATCTCCCACGGCGGCGTAGCCCATCGCCATGATTTCCGATCGCACGTAGTGCTGGCGCGACTCCTCGTCGAGCCGCTGAAGGATCTCCTCCGCCTCGTCGCGGCGGCCCAGCGGGGCGAGCGCCCGCACGATGAGGGCATCGTAGGACCGCACGCTGGTCTCCATCCGCTGTCCTCGCTGAAACCACTGCAGCGCGGCCTCGGCGTCTCCCAGCTCCAGGTAGGCCGAGCCGATATCGAGATACGAGTACGCGTAGTCGGCGTTCAGGTCCATCGTCTTCCGCGATTGCGCGATCGACCCCGCGTAGTCGCCGCCGAACAGCAGGAAGCGCCCCAGCCAGCGGCTGTACACGGCATACAGCGGATCCAGGATGAGCGCTTTCCGCATTTCCTCGACGGCCTCGCCCAGCCGGCCCACGGTAGGGAGCACGCTGCCAAACGCCCAGTGGGCCTCCGCGTGGTTCTCGTTCAGTTCCACCGCTCGGCGGAGCTGCCGCTCCGCGCCGTCGAAGTCCCACTCGTACCAGCACAGCACCTTGCCGACCGACGTGATCGCCTCGACCAGGTCGGGGTCGTGCTGCAGGGCCCGGGTGGCGGCCGCCTTGGCGCGGGGATAGGCGTCGTCCGGCACGACGAAGTCGTCGGCGAGCTGGGTCCAGCAATCGGCGATGCCGGCATACGAGCGGGCGTACCCCGGATCCTGGAGCAGCGACTGCTGGAAGAGGTCGAGCGCCTTTCGGGTCGAGGGCTCGGTATCCTTGTTGAAGACGAAGCGGCCCTTCAGGTACAGCGTGTAGGCCTCGATGTTCTTGGCCGGCGCCACGAGCGTGTCGGCATCGCTGCCCAGGCGCAGCTTCAGCGCGTCCACGATGGCGCGGGAGATCTCGTCCTGGATGGCGAACACGTCCTCCAGCTGGCGGTCGTAGGTCTCGGACCAGAGATGGTAGCCGTCGGCCACGTTGATGAGCTGCGCGGTGATCCGAACCCGGCTCCCGACCTTGCGCACGCTCCCTTCGAGCACCGAGCTCACCCCCAGCTTTTCGCCGATCTCGCGGATGTCGACCTCCTTCCCTTTGAAGGTGAAAGAGGAGGTGCGCGAGGCGACCTGAATCCCCGGAACCTTGGCGAGGGCGTTGATGATCTCCTCGGTCATGCCGTCGCTGAAGTACTCGTTCTCCGGGTCGGCGCTCCGGTTGGCCAGCGGCAGCACCGCGATCGCCTTGCGCGCGGGCGACGAGGGCGGCGTCCGGACGGCGGTTGTCGCCTGCCCTGCCGAGCCGATGCCGTTTGCCTGGCGAAGAGCGTCGACGAACTGCGCCGCGGTGGCGAAGCGGTCGACCGGGGTCCTCGCGAGGGCGCGGGTCAGCGCGTCGTCCACCGCCTCGGGCACGTCGCGAGTCACCCGCACCTTCGGGATCGGAGAGATGAAACGCTTGGCGATGACGGCCTGGGCGGTGGCGCCGGTGAAGGGCGGCTCGCCGGTCAGCATCTCATACAGAACGCAGCCGAGGCTGTAGAGATCGGTCCGCCCGTCGATGTCGCCTTCGCCGGAGGCCTGCTCCGGGCTCATATAGGTCGGCGTGCCCACGACCATGCCGGTCTGGGTGAGCGAGCCGTCGGCGCTCAGCGCCTTCCCGATCCCGAAGTCGGCCACCATCGCCGAGCCCTCGTGGAGCAGGATGTTCTCGGGTTTGATGTCGCGGTGGACCACGTGGTGGCGATGGGCGTAGTCGAGCGCCGAGGCGACCTCGGCCGTGACGGCCAGGGCGTCGGCCAGCGGGAGCTGCCGCTCGCGCTGCAGCCGCTCCCTGAGCGAGCTGCCCTCCATGTTGGGCATGACATAGAAGAGGAGGTCGCCGGCCCGGCCGGAATCGTACACGGGGAGGATGTGCGGGTGGTTCAGCCCGGCGGCAAGCTTGATCTCCCGGAGGAACCGCTCGGCCCCGATGGCAGCCGAGAGATCGGGACGGAGGACCTTGAGAGCGACCTTGCGGTCGTGGCGGAGGTCCTGGGCCAGGAACACGACCGCCATGCCGCCCTGACCCAGCTCGCGCTCGAGCCGGTAGCGCCCGGCGAGACCGGCTTCGAGCTGGTGTTGGAAAGTGTCCATGGAGGAGGGAAAGATGCCCGCCATGGCGGGGTCCTGCCAGACC
>JAICJD010000206.1 GCA_025928645.1 Gemmatimonadales bacterium | reverse complement strand
CGGTCGGCGTGCCGGCCGGCGTGCTCCGGGTGGACCTCGGCGGTCGGATGGCCATCTGGGACCACCGCTGGCGCGACGGCTCGCGGGAGTCCCTCGCGGCCGACATCGTGAGCCCCGCGCTGGGGATCGACCTCCTGCCCTTCCTCGCCGACGCGGACGCGCGGATCGCCCGCATCACCGGTCAGGCAGGCTACCAGCTCAACCTGGGCGCGCTCACGGCCGACGCCCAGGCCGAGGACACCCGAGGCTCCTTCGGGCTCGCGCTCGGCCTGTCACGCTCCATCACGGTATTCGGGCGCCTGCCGCTGGTGCAGGTTCGGACCGAGGTCCACTACAGCGTCGCGCCGGGAAGCGGCGACGCGGGCGTGAACCCCGGCACCGGGCTGCAGGGCGAGTTCTTCGGGGAGTTCGACGCGTCGCTCGCCGCGCTCGGCGCGCGCATCGCGGCCGGCGACTTCGACGGCGACCCCGCGCTCAAGGCACGCGCTCAGGACGCCCTCACGGGCGGCACCGCATTGCGCGACGACCTGTTCGGGCTGCTGGCGGATCCGGCCACCGCGTCGCCGTTCGTGCCCATCGCCACGAGCCCTGCGGGCGCGGCCATCGATGCGCGGGTGGCATCGCTGCAGACCTCGCTGGCCAACGACTTCGGCGTCGGGGGCTTCACCGCCCCGCCGGCCCTGCCCGACGCCCTGGCGGGTGGCGACGCGTTCGTCTCCATCCTGAGCGACCCGCTCGGCCCGTTCGGGCTCCGGCCCGGCGGCAGCAAGGTCACCTTCCGCGGCGATGCCGAAGCGGGTGTCGCGCTGACGCTGGTGGACCGTTGGGATCGGGCCGGCCCGTCGGGCGGTTTTCGCACGGCAATCGAGGGATTGGTGCGGTTCCCGACCGGGCGACTGGCGCAACCCGACCGGGTGCTCGGGCTCGGGACCGGCGACGGACAAACGGATGTCGAGTTCCGGATCACGTCGGACCTCGGGGCGGGGCGCTGGGGCGTTCGGGCCGAAGCCGGCTATAACCGTCAGCTCGCGGCCGACTACGTCCTGCGCGTCGCGCCGCCGACCCAGCCACTCGCGAGCATCGATCTCCTGAGCGCGGTGCACCGCGATCCGGGCGACATCGTGAGCCTAGCCGCGCGGCCGTTCTTCCGGCTGGCGCCGACATTCGCCCTCCAGGCTTCCGCGACCTACTGGTCGAAGGGAACCGACGAGGTCGCCTACGTCACCAGCGCCGATGAGATCCCCGGCGTGGACGCCGCGGTCCTGGCGCAGGACAGCAAGGCGACCGCAACCACGGTGGGCTTCGGCTTTACCTACAGCAACCTGGGCCGGTACCGGCCCGGGGGCCGCGGGTTGCCGGTCGACGCGAGCTGGAGCTACGAGAGGGTCATCGGGGCCAGCGGCGGGATCGTCCCCGACCGGCACGTCATGCGGGCGCAGTTTCGCGTGTACTTCGGGGCGTTCTAGAGGACGGAGAGGACGGAGAGGACGGAGAGGACGGAGAGGACGGAGAGGACGGAGGACGCGGAGAAGGCGGACAGGACGGAGAGGATGGAACCGGCCGTCATTTCCGCCTCCGCTCCGTCCTCTCCGTCCTCAGCAACGCCTGCGCGTGCCTCCGCGCGGCGTCACCTTCCGTGTCGCCGAGCATGCGGGCAATCTCGTGCACGCGATCCTCGCCGTGGATCAGCTGCACGTCGCTCGTGGCGATACCCCCGCGCGGCTGCTTGCTCACCACGAGGTGCTGGTCGGCGCGGGCCGCAATCTGCGGCAGATGGGTGATCACCAGCACCTGGTGGCGCTCCGCGACCTCGGCCAGCGCGGCGCCCACCTGCGCGCCGACCTCGCCGCCGATCCCCTGGTCCACCTCGTCGAACACCAGCGACGCGATCGCGTCGTGCCGCGCCAGGACCACCTTGAGGGCCAGCATGAGGCGCGACAGCTCGCCGCCCGAGGCCACCCGCGCGAGCGGCTTGGCGTCGAGGCCCACGTTGAGCTGCACCTCGAACTGCACGCTCTCCTGGCCGTGCTGGGCCGGCTCGGGCAGCGGCGTGAACGTCACCTCGAGCCTGCCGCCGGGGAGCCCGAGCCGCGGCAGCAGCCGGGTGACTCCGCGAGCCAGCCGCTCGCCGGCCTCGCACCGCTTGGCGGAGAGCGCCTCGGCGGCCGCGCGGAGCGCCATCTCGGCCGCGGCACGCCGCGCCGCCAGGGCGCGCAGGTCGACGTCCGCCGTGTCGAGCAGATCCAGCTCGGCGGCGCTCTCGTTGCGCGTGGCCAGCACGGCGTCAATCGAGGCGCCGTATTTTCCGGTCAGGCGGAAGATGACGTCGCGGCGGCGCTCGACCTCCGCCAGGCGTTCCGGATTCTCCTCGACCTCGTCAGCATAGGCCTGGGCCTGCCGCGCCAGCTCGCTCAGGTTGGTGTAGGCCGAGTCGAGCATCTCCCGCCAGGCGGCCACCTCCGGATCGATCTTCTCGAGGCTGCCGAGGGCGCGGTCCGCCATGCCGAGCGCGCCAAGCGCGTTGCCCTCGCCTGACTCGATCGCGTCCACAATCCGTGTCGCCTGCTCGCTCAGCGCTCCGGCCTGGCTCAGCCGCCGCGCTTCGAGCTGGAGGGCCTCGTCCTCGCCCGCCTGCAGCCTGGCCTGGTCGATCTCCCGCACGACGTGGCGCAGATAATCCGCCCGTCGGCGGACCTCGTCGCGGTGCGCCGCGAGCGACGTCTCCTCGGCGCGCAGCTCCGCCACCGCGGCAAAGCCCTCCGCCACCGCGGCCCGCTCGGGCTCGGCGTGGGCGAACGCGTCCAGAATGTCGCGCTGGGCGTCGGTGCGGAGCAGCGATTGGGTCTCGTGCTGGCCGTGCAGATCCACGAGGAGGGCGCCGAGCTGGCCCAGCACCGAGGCGGTGGTGGGGCTGCCGTTGACCCAGGCCCGGGACCGGGCTTCGGCCGAGATTTCGCGGCGGACGACGATCCGGCCCTCCTCGGCGTCGAGGCCGAGCGACTCCACGGCCCGCCGGGTGGACGGGTCGAGCCCCTCGAAGGCGCCTTCGACGATGGACTTGGCCGCCCCCGGCCGCACGCTCCCGCTCGCGGCCCGCTCGCCGAGCAGCAGCGCGAGCGCGTCGACCAGCATGGACTTGCCGGCGCCGGTCTCGCCCGTGAGCACGTTGAGCCCGGGCCCGAGATAGAGGGTGACGTCGGCGATGGTGGCGAGGTCGCGGACGCGAAGCTCGGTGAGCATGGGAGAAAGGTAAGGGGGCCCGGGGGTGGGCGGACGGTCAGACGGTCAGACGGGCAGACGCGTGGCGACGGACGCCGCCCTTCATCCCGAGCGCAGCGAGGGACCTTGCCGGGCCGAGCTCGAGCCATTCCCGGGCAAGATCCCTCGGTCGCTGGCGCTCCCTCGGGATGACAGGGCCCCGTTCCCACGCCTGACCGTCCGACCGTCTGACCGTCTGACCGTCCGCCCGCCTACCTGATCGCCTCCCGCTCCGACAAGTCCCCCCAGTGCAGCTTCTGCCGCATGCGGCTGAAGAATCCGTCGCCGCCGAGGCGGATGAGGCAGACCCGGTGGTCGGCGCGGCGCACGTCGACGCTTTCGCCCGGCGCGAGCGTGGTGCCGGTCTGTCCGTCGAACGAGACGAGCAGGTCGTCGGCCCATCCGGCCATGGGCTCGATGACGACGCGGTAGGTCGCGGGCACCACGAGGGGCCGCACCGCGAGCGTGTGGGCCGCGATCGGGGTGACGATGATCGCCTCGACGCCGGGCACGACGATCGGGCCGCCCGCGCTAAGACTGTAGGCCGTTGAGCCGGTCGGCGTCGCGACGATGATGCCGTCCGCGCTGTAGGGGCCCACGTTCTCGCCCTCGATGAAGACGTTGACCCGCACGACCCGGGCGACGCCACCCTTGTGGACCGCGAGGTCGTTCACCACCAATTGACTCACACGGTGGTTGCCGCCGCCGTCCTTGATGGCCGCGTGCAGCGCCTGCCGCCGCTCGATGACGTAGCGGCCGGCCACCAGCGCGTCCAGCGCGCTGTCGAGCGTTTCCCGCGTCGCGGTGGTGAGAAATCCCACCCGGCCGAGGTTCACGCCGAGCAGCGGGATCTCCTCCCCGGCACAGAGGCGAGCCCCGCGAAGCAGCGTGCCGTCGCCGCCGAAGGTGAGGACCGCGTCCAGCTTTACCCCCTCGAACGGCGGGATGTCGCGCGGCCAGAACCGGCCCAGCCGCTCCTCGCTGTACAGCTCGATGTTGCGGGACGGCGCCTGGAGGGCGACGCGCTCGAGCACCGACGCGAGGTCGCGGTAGCGGGGATTTCCGACGACGCCGACCTTCATCGGGCCTCGAGGCTCTCCTCGTGCTGCAGCGCGGTGATCCGCCGCGCGATGCCCGCCGCCGTGAGCCCGCACAGCTCGAGCTGCTCCGCGCGCGGGGCCTGCTCGACCAGGCGGTCGGGCACGCCGAGCGCCACGACCCGGACCTCGGGATGCGTGGTCTGGAGCGTCTCGGCCAGATAGGCGCCGAACCCGTTGACGATCGTGCCCTCCTCCACCGTCACGAGCGTGCGATGCTCCTGCAGGAGCAGCTCCAGCATTGACTGGTCCAGCGGCTTGAGGAAGCGCGCGTTCACCACCGCGCAGTCGATGCCGTCGGCGGCGAGCAGCTCGGCCGCGCCGAGCGCCGGCTGCACCATCGTGCCGACGGCGAGCACCACGACGTCCCGGCCGCGGCGGAGCCGTTCCCACGTGCCGTAGGGCACCGGCGGAATCGCGGCGGCCGGACGCGGATCGACCGGCGCCTTGTCGCGCGGGTAGCGGGTACAGAACGGGCCGCCGGTGTGCTCCAGCGCCGTGCGGAGCAGCCCGACCAGCTCGTCGCCGTCCTTGGGGGCCGTGACCGTCATCCCCGGCACCGCGAGCATGTACGCGATGTCGTACAGGCCCATGTGGGTCTGCCCGTCCTCGCCCACCAGCCCCGCGCGATCGAGGCAGAACGTCACCTGCAGGTGCTGCACCGCCACGTCGTGGATGACGTTGTCGTACGCCCGCTGCAGGAACGTGCTGTAGATCGCCACCACCGGCCGGATGCCCTGGGTCGCGAGCCCGCCGGCGAAGGTGACGGCGTGCCCCTCCGCGATCCCCACGTCGAAGAACCGCTCGGGAAACCGCTTCTGGAAGATGTTG
>JAICJD010000133.1 GCA_025928645.1 Gemmatimonadales bacterium | reverse complement strand
CGGCCGCCACCGCCGCGGCCGAGAGAGGTGCACGACGTGCCTTCCGATCCCCGAGCCCGCTCGGCCAACGGGTACCTGATCGCCCTCGCCGCGGTCGCCGCCGCCGCGATCCTGGCGCACCTGATCAGGCCGTGGACCGGCCCGGGCGTCCTCTCGCCCTTCCTGCTCGCGGTCGCCGTGACGGCCCTCTACGCCGGCAAGGGACCCGGCTGGCTCGCGACCGCGCTCGGCGTGGCGCTCAGCTTCTGGGTGCTGCCGCCGCTCGAGGCCCGCGCCCCGCCGGACCTCGTCCGCCAGGGGCTGGTGCTGGTCACCGCGGCCGTGCTGGCGCAGCTGGGCGGCTCGCTGCAGGGACAGCGCCGCCGCGCGATGCACGAGGCGGAGGAGAATCGGCGGCTGCGCAACGCGGCCGAGGAAGCGGCCACCGAGGCCGAGACGGCCACGCTCGAGGCCACCGAGGCGGCCATGCGTGCGGAGGAGGAGTCGGCGCGCGCACGCGAGGCCGAGGCGAACCTGCACGACACCCAGGAACAGCTCGCCGATTTCTTCGAGACCGCGTCCACCGGGCTCCACTGGGTGGCCGGCGACGGCACCGTCATCCGGGTGAACCAGGCCGAGCTCGACATGCTCGGCTACAGCCGTGAGGAGTACGTCGGCCGCAACATCGCCGACTTCCACGCCGATCAGCCGGTGATCGAGGACATCCTGCGGCGCCTGCTCGCGGGCGAGCGAATCCGGCAGTACCCCGCGCGCCTCCGCTGCAAGGACGGCGACATCCGGCACGTGGTCATCGACTCCAGCGGCTACTTCCGAGACGGCCGGTTCATCCACACTCGCTGCTTCACCCGCGACGTGACCGACGAGCTCATTGCCCGCGACGCCGCCGCCCGCCTGGCCGCCATCGTCATGTCGTCGGGCGACGCCATCGTCGGCAAGACGCTCGACGGGGTGATCACGAGCTGGAACCCGGCCGCCGAGCGCATCTTCGGCTACAGCGCCGCCGAGATGGTCGGCGACACCGTGTTCCGGCTCATCCCGCCCGAGCAGCACCAGGCCGAGCGCGACCTGCTCGACCGCGTGAAGAATGGCGAGCGGGTGGACCTGACCGAGGTCGAGCGGGTCACCAAAGACGGGCGGCGGATCTGGATCTCGCTCAGCGTGTCACCCATCCGCGACCAGACGGGAGCGATCGCCGGCGCGGCCTCGATCAAGCGCGACATCACCGAGCGGAAGCTGCTCGACGAGCGGCTCCGGAGCGCGCAGCGGCTCCAGGCCGTGGGCCAGCTCGCCGGCGGGATCGCGCACGAGGCCAACAACCAGATGTCGGTGGTGCTCGGTGGCGCCCACTTCCTGCTCCGGCGGGCCGATCTCCCGGAGGCGGCCCGGGTGGACGTCGAGCTGATCCGGCAGGCGGCGGAGCGCACCGCCGCGATCACCCAGCAGCTCCTCGCGTTCGGGCGGCGGCAGATGATGCAGCTCAGCGAGGTGAACCTGAACGACGTGGTGCAGTCGATCGGGCCGGTGCTCCGCCGCTCGCTCAGCGAGGACCACCGCCTGGTGGTGGGACTGGGGCTGCTCGACGGCACGGTGCTCGCCGACCCGCGGCAGCTCGAGCAGGTCCTGCTCAATCTCACGCTCAACGCCCGCGACGCCATGCCGGAGGGCGGGCAGATCACCATCGAGACGTTCGGGAAGGATGTGGCCGCGTCCGAGGCGGCGCGCACCGGCATGTCGCCCGGCGCGTACGAGGCGCTGGTGGTGAGCGACACCGGCACGGGCATGGACCAGCCGACGCTGCAGCGGATCTTCGAGCCGTTCTTCACCACCAAGCCGACGGGGCAGGGCACCGGGCTCGGTCTCTCGGTGGTCGAAGGGATCGTGAGCCAGGTGGGCGGGCACATCCGGGTCGAGAGCACGCCGGGTCGCGGCGCGCGCTTCAGCCTGTACTTCCCCCGGCGGTCGCCGGTGAGCGGGTCGGAGCCTGCGCCGCCGGCCGAGCCGCACGCGGGGAGGCCCGGAGCCGTCGTGCTCGTGGTGGAGGACGACGCCCGGGTCCGCGCCATGGCCACCCGCGCGCTCGGCGAGGCCGGCTACACCGTGCTGGAGGCGGAGGACGGAAACGGCGCGCTCGACCTGGTCCGACGCCGGCAGGAGGGGCTCGATCTCGTGCTCACCGACATCGGCCTGCCGGGAATGGACGGCCACGCGCTCGCCCGCCGGCTGCGCGAGGCGCGGCCGGGGCTCCCGGTGATGTTCATGACCGGCTACGGCGAGCGCGAAGAGCGCGAGGGGATGCCGGTCGAGCCCGGGACCGTGATCCACAAGCCGTTCGCGCCCGACGCGCTGGTGCGCAGCGTCGGCGAGACGCTCGCGGCGGTGGGGGGGACGGCGTAGCAGGCGTCGGCATCGCGGCTGCGGACAGTTCACCACGCTTTTGGTCAACACCACACCGGTCGGGTTCCGTCGCTTTTCCCTCAGGCCCCGAACCCCGCCGGTGTGCTGTCACCCCTCGCCCTTTTCCGTGGCCGTTGTCCGTGTTTTCCGTGGTTCCGTGGTGAACCTCAGCACCAGGAACTCAGGACATGCGCCGCCGGCTCACGGCGTGCGCCAGAGCGCGGCCACCGGCCAGCCCGCCTTGCTGGTGCTCAGCCCGACGATCGTCCCGTACTTGTTGATGCCGTGGGCCTGGTCGTGCCCGTTCGCCGTGAGCTCGGGCAGATAGGAGAGCGTCCCGTTGGCCGCGCGCACCCAGGCGTCCTCGTCGGCATCGGGGTCCTCGAGGTCGGCGTCGTAGCCCACGATCACGCCGCCATTGTTGATCGCGAGCGCCTGGCTGAAGATCTGCCGCGTGCTCAGGACCTTCCACGTCCCGCTCAGGAAAATGAAGGGGAACCCCTCGTCCTGGGAGAACTCGTCCGGCACGTTGCCCAGGTAGCCCACGATCTGGCCGGGATTGTTGACCGCGGCCGCGGCGCCGTCCTGGTGCCCGTGGGTCCCGAGGTCGGAGATCACGCCGTTCTTCCACGACACCACGTGCCGCACGCCCGCGGCCGTCTCGCTCCAGCCCACGATCTTGCCCGCGTGATTGATCCCGGTGGCCTGGGTGCTGTGCCCGCCCAGTCCGCCCAGGTCCTTCATCCCGACGCCGCTCTTCCAGATGAATGCGTGACGGTCGCCGTTCCTGACCTCGCTCCAGCCGACGATGACGCCGACGTCGTTGATCGCCATCGCCATGCTGTTCGGGCCGCCCAGGCTCCCGAGGTTGGTGATCGTGCCGTTCTGCCAGCGCACCGCGCGCATGACGCCGTTGGCGAGCGTGCTGTAGCCCACCACTACGTCGGCGTCGGTGATCGCCCGCGCCTCGCTCTCGCCGCCGGCCAGGGCGCCCAGGTCGCGCATGGTCCCGCCCCGCCAGAGGAAGGCGTGCTGCTTGCCCGTAGCCCGGGCGCTCGAGCCCACCACCCCGCCGAAGTTGTTGATCCCGTAAGCCGAGGAGCTGACCCCCCCGAGCGTGCCGAGGCTCTTCACGATGTAGCTGGTTGCGGCTGCCGGAACGGCGCCGGCCGCCGGGCTGGCCCCGTCCACGCCGGTGGGAGAGTCGGTGTCGGGGCTGCAGGCCGCGGCGAGCAGGGCCACGACGGCGGCGGCGATGCCGGGGTGAACCCGGCGGGGACGTGACGGAGTCGAGTGCATGAGGGCGATCCTGTTCGGGGTGAAGAAGGTAGGACAAATTTACCCCACCCGCATCAAGTCGATCTCAAGCCCGCATGGCCACGGTGCTTCGATGGTTTCTCCGCAGGGAGAATGAGCGCCCGCCAAGCCGCCCGCCCTGGCTGTCCCTACGGCCCGATCCACGCGATCTCCGAGTCATCCACCGAGTTGCTGGTGACCTGCTGGAGACCGGTCCCGTCCGCGTTGATGACGTAGATCTCGCCCCCGCCATTGCCCGGGCCCACGAATGCCAGCCGAGCGCCGTCGGGCGACCACTGGACCTCCTGCACGCTGCCGGAGAACAGGGTGCGGTCCTCGCCGCCTTCGGCCGGCACGACGTAGAGTCCGGCCGGGGCGTAGCTGATGAACGCGAGCAGGCCGCCGTCGGGCGACCAGACCGGCGCCTGGGCCGTCGGGAGATCCGAGAGCCTGACCCGCCGCCCGACTCCGAACGGTTGGATGCTCTCTACGCCTTGCGGGCACTCCGGCGGCGAATCCGGGGTGCAGGAGGCGAACGCGATCCGCGAGCCGTCCGGCGACCAGGCCGGATTCGCCTCCTGCACTCCATCACTGGTCATCCGTGAGCGCATCCCATTCGTGACATCCACCACGGCGAGGTCGAGATCGGCCCCGGGCAGGCAATCGCCCTGATCCACCACCCCGGCATAGGCCACCCTGAGCGGCGGCGGCGACCACGTGAATCCCTGCAGGGATGGCCCGAAATCCGTGTTGCAGCCGGTGGCGAGCTCCCGTGCGGCGGTCCCGTCGTTCCGGACCGCGAGAAGCGGGAACCGCTTCACCGTGCCGCAGCACGCGGAGATGCCGGCCAGCCACTCGCCGTCGGGACTCCACTGCAGCTCCCTGGCCTCCACGAGATCGCCGAGCTCGGACTCGCTCGCGTCGCTCAGGCGCCGCACGATGGTGTGCGATCCGTCACGCGTGAACGCGAGGAACCGGCCGTCGCGCGAGGCGACCGGCGAGGCGTCCGCGACGCCCTCCGGGCTCAGCGTGACGAGCCCGCTGCCGTCGGGCAGCATGGCGTAGAGCTGGCGGATGCCGCTTCGCGTGCTGGTGAACACGATGAAGCCGGACAGGGGAGAGCGGGCCGGCGGCTCGCCGGCCGGTCCGGTCCCCTCGCCGGAGCACCCGGAGAGGCCGAGCGCGAGGCCCAGCCGAAGGCATGCGGCTCGCGATGGCCTCATGGTCACGGCCTCCATGCGGCCGGGCTCGAGGGACGCCCCAGCGCCCAGGCCGGAGTGAGCGGAGCCTCGCCGCTGCCGTCCGGGTTCATGAGGAAGAGGCGGGTGTCAGTGGTGCTGTAGATGAAGTAGGCGATCCTGGCACCGTCCGGAGACCACGAGGGAAGTCCGGCCAGCGGGCCGAACGTCAGCCGGACGGACCCCGTCCCGTCCGGGTTCACGCTGTAGACGCTCCCGTCCTGAGCGTACGCGATCTTCCTCCCGTCCGGCGACCACGAGAGCGACGGGTCCGTGTAGGCCTGCGCCGCGCTCGCGACCCGCGTCAGGCCCCCGCCGCCGGCGGGGACCACGTAGATGCCGTTCCCCACGTCCGCGACGGACCGCACGAAGGCGATCCGGCTCCCGTCCGGTGACCAGGCCGGAGCGAAGTCGATACCGTCGGTCAGCCGGGTCGCCGCCCCGCCGTCCGCGTCGATCACGTAAATCCCCGGTTGGTCCGAGAACGGCCGCGCATAGGCGATCCTGGTTCCGGCCGGAGCCCACGCGGGGCCGCCCTCGACGAAACGGCTCTTCGGGTCCACGGGCGCGAGCTCCCGCTGGTGGCTGCCGTCCGCGTCCGTCACGAACAGGTGGAGGGAGGTGTCGGCGGTCGCGCCGACGTACGCGATCCTGCCGCCGTCCGGCGAATACGAGAACCCCTGCTCCTTGAGGCCGTCGGTGAGCTGCGTGCGTCCGCTGCCGTCGGCGTTCATCGTGAAGACATGCGAGATGAAATGCCGCACCATGGGCTCCACGAACACGTCGTGCCCCGAGGTGAACGCGATCGTCCCGCCGTCCGGCGACCAGGCGGGGAAGAAGTCCTGGTCCGGATCGTTCGTCAGGTTTACGAACCGGCCCCCGCCAGCTCCGAGCAGGTAGACCTCGTTGCCCGCCTCCAGCACGAGGTCCCGTCCGGGCGCCGCCGCCACCATCGCTCCGCAGGTCACGGTGAACCCGACCGTGGCCTCGCCGCCACTCACCACCGTCGCCGTCTTGGTGCCCGCCCCGGACAGCGTGCAGTGCGGCGCCACATCGGACAGGACGACGGTGTACTCGCCGGGCAGCAGGAAGTCGAATTTCCCGCCGCCGACGTCGATGCCCGACGGCGGGCCTCCGTTGAGCCGCACCACGTAGCCGTCCGGGTCCGGATCGCCGCTGGTGGCGACGCTCACCACGAGCGAGCCCGAGGGATTGCAGGCGACGTCGAAGTGGACGGTGATCGGGTGGTCGGGGTCCACGGTGACCGTGCGGGGATTCTCTCCGCTCACCGTGCAGTTGCGCGACACTCCGCTCAGGCCGACCGCGTAGGTGCCGCCGATGAACGGGAAAGCGAGGACGCCGCCGTTGGGCGGCAGCTGGCCCTGGACGCTGCCGTCGATCGTGACGTCGTAGCCGTCCTGATCCGGGTCGGAGCCGGTGGTGCCGGCCGTGACCTCGAGCGGCGAGGCCGGGCAGTTGATGTTGAGCTCGAGCCTCGTGGTGCCGCCGGCGACGATGGTCACCGGGTGCTCCACGCCATCGCCGACCAAGCACTCGGCGGCGACGTCGCCCAGCGTGAGGGTATCCGCCCCGGGCGGCAGGGAGGGAATGACGAGGCTCCCGTTCGAGGGCAGGCTCCAGGTCGTCGCCCCGGTCCGGCCGAGCGAGACCGTGTAGCCGTCCGGGTCCGCCGCCCCGCCGATGGTCACCGCGACGATTTCGAGCGCGCCCTCGTCCGGCCCCGCCGGGTCGCCGTCGTCGCCCCCGCAGCCGAGCAGGCCGCAGAGGCCCAGGGCCATGAGGGACCAGGGCAGATCGGTGCGTCGCGCGAGAGACCGTCGCATGGCCGACCCTCGAGCCGCAGGTTCGAAAGCGGGGCGTGGATTCAGCCAATATGCTGCGGCGCGCCGGTCAAGCCACCCTCAAGCGGAGCCCGGATCCGCCGCCATCACCCGCCCACGACCGTCGGCACCAGGTGCGTGTCCGTCGTGCCGTCGCCGAGCTGTCCCGAGAAGTTCGAGCCCCAGCAGAGCCCGCGGTTGTTGAGCGCCACGCCGCAGGTGTGGTCCTCGTCGGTCCGAATCTCGAGGAACTGGCGGCCGCCGGCCACCGCAACCGGCGTATGGCTCTGCTGCACCAGGCCGGTTCCCAGTTGGCCGTTGCTGCCGTCGCCCCAGCAGTATCCCCGGCGCTCGGTGGTGACGGCGCAGGAGTAGAACTCTCCCGCGCTCACCCCGGTGAAGCGCAGCGCGCCGGGGACCGCGTGCGGCGCGAGGCGGGAGGTCGTGGTGCCGTCGCCGAGCTGGCCGGCGTCGTTGGCGCCCCAGCAGAAGATGCGCTCCGTGGTGGAGACCGCGCACGCGTGGTGCGTGCCCGGGATGCCGGCGTCCGCGCTCACGTGCACGTATCGCTGGGCGCCCGCCACCAGGTACGGCCCGAGATGGTCGCGGAGCGTGCCGTCGCCCAGGTTGCCGTCGCGGTTGAGGCCCCAGCAGAAGATCCGCTGGTCGGTGCTCACCGCGCAGGTGAACAGCATGCCCGCGCTCACCTCGGTGAACCGGAGCGAGCCCCCGACGTGCACCGGCACGTGCCGCTCGGTCTTCGTCTTGTCGCCGACTTGGCCGAAGGCGTTGTTCCCCCAGCAGAACAGCACGTTGCCCAGGGTGACGGCGCAGGTATGGCCGTCGTTCCCGACGTCGATCTGCCGCCACTTGCGGGTGCCCGAGACCCGGACCGGGATCGAGCTGGTCGTGGTGGTGCCGTCGCCCAGGTTGCCGCGGGTGTTCGCGCCCCAGCACCACGCGAGGTGGTCGGTGGTGAGGCCGCAGCTATAGCCGTTGGAGCGGATGTCGAGGAAACGGTGCCCCCCGGCCACCGGGAACGGCGACAGCCGGGTGACGGCCGTATCGCTCCCGTCGCCGAGCTCGCCGAACAACCCCTGGCCCCAGCAGTAGGCGACCGCGTCCGTGGCCACGCCGCACGAGAAGCCGGACCGTCCCGCGGGGCTCACGTGGGTGAAAAACAGGCCCGAGCCCGCCGCGGCGCCAGCGGCCGCCGCCGTGGGCACGACGGCCGAGGCCGGCTCTTCGGGAGACGGGGAATCGGTGGCGCAGGCCGCGAGGGCCAGCGCGAGAGTAGTACCGAGCAGTGCGCGCATGAGGTGTCCGCCGAGGAATGAAGGTGGCTTCACGCTACCCGGCCGCCGTCAAGCGGATCTCAAGCCCGACCATCTGACAGTCCGACCGTCTGACCGTCTGACCGTCTGACAGACTATTTTCTCCCCATGTCCGCGCGCATCCTCATCACCATGGACGACCTCTCCACCGCCGTCCCCCTCAACGCCGCGTTCGAGGCCGCCGGCTTCTCGACGGCGATGTTCAGCGCGCTCGACGACCCTCGCGGCACCGTCCGGCGCGAGAGCCCCGAGCTGGTGATCCTCACCGGGGGGGTCCACGAGCCCCACGCGGTCCAGCTCGCGGCCCTCGCGCGCGACGCCGAGATCTCGACCCTCGCCCTGCTCGAGCCCACCGACTCCGAGCGCGCCGAGCGGGTGGGCCGGCTCGGCGTCACCGAGACGATGATGAAGCCGGTGGCGCCCGACGACGCGGTGGCCACCGCGCGGCGGCTGATCGAGCGCCGCGGTCTCCAGGAGCGCACGGGCATCATCGGGGAGAGCGCCGCCATCCAGGAGGTGCTGGTCAAGATCGAGCAGATGGCGCCGGTGTCGAGCACGGTGCTGATCCAGGGCGAGAGCGGCACCGGCAAGGAGCTCGTGGCCAAGGGCATTCACGACCTCTCCCCTCGGCGCGGCAAGCCGTTTATCGCGGTCAACTGCGCCGCGCTGCCCGAGAGCCTGCTCGAGAGCGAGCTGTTCGGCCACGAGAAGGGCGCCTTCACCGGCGCCGCCGAGCGCCGGCTGGGCCGGTTCGAGCTGGCCGACACGGGGACCATCTTCCTCGACGAGATCGGCGAGATCCCCGCCTCGGTCCAGGTCAAGCTGCTCCGGGTGCTCGAGAGCCGCGCCTTCTTCCGGGTGGGCGGCACCCAGCCGATCAAGGTGGACGTCCGGGTGGTGGCGGCCACCAACCGCTCGCTCCGTGACGCCGTGTCCCTGGGCGAGTTCCGCGACGACCTCTACTACCGGCTCAACGTCCTCAACATCTACCTGCCGCCGCTGCGCGACCGGCGGGAGGACATCCCGCTCCTGGTCCGCCGGTTCATCCGCGAGCTGGCCCGGGCCCACGACCGCACCTTCCGCGGCATCACCCCCGAGGCCATGGAGCGGCTGGTCAACGCGCCCTGGCCCGGCAACGTCCGCCAGCTCCGGAACCTGATCGAGAGCATGGTGGTGCTGGCCCCCGGCGCCGAGATCCGGGCCGCCGACATCCCGGCCGACGTCCTCGACGGCCCCGGCACCCTGCTCCCGGTCCGGATCGGCTCGCTGGTGCGGGACGGCGGCGGCGGCAACGGCCCCGGCACGCACGAGCTCGAGTTCATCCTCCGGAGCCTGATCGACCTCAAGCTCCAGGTCGAGGAGTTGCGCCGCCGGCTGGACGAGGGGCCCGGGCGGGTCCAGGTCATCGAGGTCGGCGACCACTCGGTGGACGACGTGCTGGCCGACGGCGGCGACAACGGGGCGCCTCCGCCGGTGCTCTACCGGAGCGGAATGACCATGGCGGAGGTCGAGCGAGCCGCCATCGAGGCGGCACTGCACGAGCACCGCGGCAACAGGCGGCGGGCGGCGGAGGTGTTGGGAATCGGAGAGCGGACCCTCTACCGGAAAATCAAAGCCTATCACCTTGAATGACTTACCCCGAGCCTGTCTAACTTCTGCACAGCGGCTAAGTTCTACTGTCCTACTGTTTTACAGCACCCCGCCTATTGACAGGTCTCAAGTCGGCCGTCACATTTCGCTTGGTCCCTCCCCCCTGACCGGTCAGGCTCCTTGAATTTCGTCATCGACGTCGAGCAGTGCGTCGCGTGCCTGGCGTGTGTCCGGGTGTGTCCCACCGAAGCCATCGCGGTGGCGGGCGACGAGCAGGTGCTGCTGCAGATCGTGGACGAGTCCTGCATCCGGTGCGGCCGCTGCCTTCCGGCCTGTCCTCACGGGGCGGTCAAGGTAAACGGCGAGATCGGGCGGGCTCTTGCCATCGCCTCCCAGGGCGACGGCGTCCTGATCCTGAGTCCCGAGTCGGTCGCGCATTTCTATCCGGCCTCGCCGGAGCAGCTCATCAACGCGTGCTATGCCGTCGGGTTCCGCACGGTCACCCGCGGCGTCATCGGCGACGAACTCGTTGCCGCCGAATACCTTAAGCTGTGGGAAGAGGAGCCCTGGGGCACCCTCATCCGCTCCACCGATCCGGTGGTGGTCGAGACGGTGCGGGCGCAGTACCCCGAGCTCCTGCCGTACCTGGCGCCGGT
>JAICJD010000049.1 GCA_025928645.1 Gemmatimonadales bacterium | reverse complement strand
GGGGGCGTCCCCCCCCCCCCCCCCCCCCCCCCCCCCCTTCTCCGCCTGCTCCGTCTATTCGTACCTTAGCGCCTCGACCGGATCCAGCCGGCTGGCCTTGCTCGCCGGATACAGCCCGAACAGCACGCCGGTGAGCACCGAGGCGATGATCGCCGCCACGACCGAGGCGAGCGGCACGGTTGCCGGGATGGGCGTCATGGAGCGGATGCCCCAAGCCGACGCCGCCCCCAGCGCCATGCCGATCAGGCAGCCGATCAGGGTGAGCGTCGCGGCCTCGACCAGGAACTGGAACATGATCTCGCCCCGGGTGGCGCCGAGCGCCTTGCGCACCCCGATCTCCCGGGTCCGCTCCGTCACCGAGATCATCATGATCGCCACGACGCCCACGCCGCCGACCATGAGCGCCACGCTCGACAGCGCGATCATCACGATGAAGAAGCCCGCGGTGATCTTGTTGAACGCGTCCAGCACCCGGTCCTGCGTGACGATCGCGAAGTTGTTCGCGTCGCCGGGCCGGAGGCCGCGGGCGCTCCGGAGCGCCGCGGTCACCTCGTCCTGGGCGCGGAGCGTCGTGACGGAATCGGCCGGCATGACCGCGATCTCCAGCCAGCCCCGGTCGTACTCGGCCACCTTCACGAACGCCGTGTGCGGGATGGCGAGCCTCGGCTCGTCGGCGTTGCTGAACAGCGAGGCGGCCTCGGCGTGGAGCCCGATGACCTCGAACGGCACGCCGAAGATCTTGATCGATTTCCCGACGGGGTCCCGCTCGGGAAACAGGGATTCCGCCAGCTTGTCGTTGATGACCGCCACGTGCGCCCCGGCGGCGTATTCGATCGGCGTGAAGCTCCGGCCGGCGATGATGTCGCCGCCATTCACCTGGAGGTAGGTCGGGCTGAATCCCGCGATGGCCACGCTCGACAGGTTGGTGCCCTCGGCGCCCACGGGTCCGTGGGTGTACTCGCCGATGTTCACGTCGCGCACGACGGGGAGGCGGCGGATCAGCTCCGCCTCGTCGGTCGTGATCCACGGCATCCGCCGCCAGGGCGACAGCTCCTCCGAGCCATCGGACACCGTAATGCCGCCGTCGAAGTAGCGCTGGACGAAGAAGGTCTTGGGGCCGGCCGACTCGAGGATCGCGGTGATGCTCCGGTCGATGCCGGTGATCGCGGAGCCCATGGCGATGACGACGGTGACGCCGATCGCGACGCCGAGCACGGTGAGCGCCGCCCGGACCTTGTTGGAGCGCACCGAGTCGAGCGCGATCGCCACCCCCTCGGCCAGGCGGCTCAGCAGTGCGGCGCGGCGGTCGCGCCTCACTCCGCCCTCAGGGCGACGATGGGGTCGAGCCGCGAGGCGCGGGTCGCGGGGTAGACCCCCGCGGCGATCCCGACGCTCACGCCCAGCGCCACGCCCACCAGCATGGACCAGGGGGCGACCGCGGCCGGCAGCGGCGTGACCGCCTTGACCACGAAGGCGAGCCCCAGCCCGAACCCGATGCCGAGCAGCGCGCCCGCGCCGGACAGCGTGGCCGATTCCACGACGAACTGCGCCAGGATGTCGCGGCGGCGCGCGCCCAGCGCCTTGCGGATGCCGATCTCCCGCGTGCGCTCGCTTACCGCCATCAGCATGATGTTCATGATGACGATCCCGCCGACCACGAGCGAGATCGCCACCAGGCCCGGCAGCGCGAGGAACAGGATCCGCGAGATCTTCTTCCACGTGCCCAGGGCCCCCTCGGCGGTCTCGAAGTGAAAATTGTTCGGCTGCCAGGGCTTGAGCCCTCGGCGGGCGCGCATCAGCGCCTCGGTCTCGTCCATGGCGCGCTGCATCGTGGTGGGGTTGTCCGTGCGCACGATGAGGGCGTCCAGGATGTTGATCGGGCAGATGAGGCGGCGGCCCTGCGCGCTGAACGGCATGACGGCGAACTTGTCGAGCGAGAGGCCGAACAGGGTGCCCTGCTTCGCCACGACCCCGATTACCCGATAGGGCAGGCCGCCGATCTGCACCGTCTTCCCGACCGGGTCCACGTTGGGCAGGAGCTTCTCCGCCAGCTCCGACCCGATCACGAGCACGGGCTGGGCGGTCTGCACCTCCTGCTCGGTGAACGCGCGGCCGGCGGTGATCTCGTAGTTGCGGATGGCGAAATAGTCGGCGTCGGTGCCGGCCAGGAAGATGTCCTTGGCGACCTTGCCCTCGTAGTGGACCGACACGCGGTCCTCGCAGAACTTGGCGAAGGTGGCCGGCGTGGTGAGGCGCGCGCGGACGTAGTCGGCGTCGGCGTAGCTGATGCGCGGCCGCCGGCGCCACTCCAGCTCCACCGAGTCGCTCACCTCGCCGGTCGTGATGCTCGGCCGCTGCCTCAGCTCGAAGGTGTTGGCGCCCACCAGGGTATTGGCGAACCGCTCGACCATGTACCGGTTCATGCCCTGCACGATGGAAACGACCGCGATCAGGAACGTGACGCCGATCAGCACCCCGATCAGCGAGAAGAAGCTCTTGAGCTTCTGCGCCCGGATCGTCCGGAGCGCCATGCGCACGGCCTCGAGCGGACGCATCCTACGCGGCCGCGCCCCGGGTGAGCCGGTCGCTCTCCACCCGCCCGTCGCGCAGGACGACGGCCCGCTCGGCGTGGGCGGCGATGTCCGACTCGTGGGTCACCATGATGACCGTCTGCCCGGCGGCGTGCAGGTCCGCGAAGACCCGCATGATCTCCTCGCTGGTGACGCTGTCCAGGTTGCCGGTCGGCTCGTCGGCGAGCAGAATGGACGGCTGGTTCACCAGCGCCCTGGCGATCGCCACCCGCTGGCGCTGCCCGCCGGAGAGCTCGTTGGGGCGGTGCTCCAGCCGGTGGCCCAGGCCCACCCGCTCGAGCGCCGCCACCGCCCGGTCGCGGCGGTCGCGCGCGCGGACGCCGGCGTAGACCAGCGGCAGCTCGACGTTTTGCAGCGCCGTCGCCCGGGGCAGCAGGTTGAACGTCTGGAACACGAAGCCGATCTCGCGGTTCCTCACCCGCGCGAGGGCGTCGTCCGACAGCCGGGAGACCTCCTCCCCGTTGAGCCAGTACTCGCCGGCGGTCGGCGTGTCGAGACAGCCGAGCAGGTTCATCATGGTGGACTTGCCCGAGCCCGACGGGCCCATGATCGCGACGTACTCGTTGCGCCGGATGTCGAGCGTCACGCCGCGCAGCGCGTAGATCCGCTCGTCGCCCATGCGGTACTCGCGAGCGAGGTCGAGGATGCGGATGATGGTGCTCATGTCTGGGCGTCCTTCTTCGCCTTGGTGGTGTCCGCGGGCGTCACCCGGGCGCCGTCCTTGAGATCGCGGATCGCCTGGTAGGTGCCGGCCACGAGGGTCTCGCCCTCGCGGAGCCCGCCCGTCACCTCGAAGTACTCGTCCCCGGCGATGCCCACCTTGACCGGACGGAACGTCGCGATGCCGTCCCGCACGACGAAGACGCCCTCGGCCTCCTTGCCCAGGCGCTTGATCTTCGTGGTGTCGATGCTCGGGTCCTCGGTCGGCACGCGTTCGTGGCTCCGCACCGTGAGCGCGATGATGGGAATGCTGAGCGCGTTCGCCCGCGTGTCGGTCACCATGCGCGCCGTGCAGCTCAGGTCGGGCCGGATGTCGCGCGGCGGGTTGTCGAGCGTCACCTCCACGTCGAAGTCGACGGCGCGGTCGTTCGAGCCCGACGCGGTCTGGGTGTCGGTCAGCTTGGCGCTGTGGCTGATCTTGGTCACCCGGCCGAGAAAGGTCGTGTCGGGATAGGCGTCGATGGTGATCTGGGTCGAGTCGTTGGCCGCGAGCCGGACGACGTCGGTCTCGTCGACCTGCACCTTCGCCAGGATCACCGACAGGTCGGCGATGGTCATGAGCAGCCCGGTCTCGCGGGAGAACGTGCCCGGCACCGCCACCTCGCCCTCCTCCACCGCCAGCCGCACCACCCGGCCCGCGATTGGCGACGTGAGCCGCGTCTTGGCGAGGTTGTCCCGGGCCTCCTGCAGGCTGGCCTGCGACTGCGCGAGCTGCGCCTTGGTGGCCTGCCAGGTGGCCTGCGCCACGTCGTACGAGGTACGCGCCTGCTCCGCGGCCTCGGGGGCGATGAGGTTGGGCCCCAGTTGCGTGAGCTGGGCCGCCCGGTGCCACGCGCGCTCGGCCTGATCCAGGTTGGCCCGGGCCTGCGACAGGGTCGCCTGGGTGGAGGCCACGACGCCCTCGGCCCGCGACACCGCCGCCTGGTACTGCGCCGGATCGATCTGGATGAGGAACTGGCCCTTGGTCACCAGGTCGCCCTCGCGCACCGCGAGCCGGATGATCCGGCCGGTGATATCGGCGCTGATGTCCACCGAGGTCTTGGCCTCGATCTTTCCGCTGGCCGTCACCGCGCTCACCAGGTTCCGGCGACCCACCTTCTCCAGGCGGACCTCGGTGCCCGCGTGCTTCTTCTGCTGCACGCGATACGCGATGCCGCCACCGGCGGCCACCGCGACCCCCAGCACGATCAAGCCGACCTTCATCCCGCGCGACATGTGGGTTCCTCGTTAACGGAGGGGACGGCCGACCGCGGCTTCGAGCGCCGCGATCGCCTTGTGATAATCGTAGATCGCGTTCACGTAGTCGCCCTCGGCCTGCTGCACGGCGTTCTGCGCATCGGATACCTCGAGCGACGTGCCCGCACCGAGCCGGTAGCGGTCCTGGGCGAGCCGGAGCTGGTCGCGCGCCGCTTCGCGGTTGGCCACCTGCACCCCGATGGCCCGATACGCGGTCTGCAGCGCGAGCCAGCGGGCGTGCACGTCGCTCCGGACCTGCAGCCGGCGCGCCCGCGCCTCCTCGTCGGCGTCCTGCTCCTGCGCCCGGGCCTGCGACAGCCGGAGCGAGCGGCCGAAGCCCGTGAAGATGGGCAGCGAGATCCTGAGCGTCGCCGAGAACGGCTGCGTCGTGTAGTTGAAGGGGAAGACGTCGTTCGAGCTCCGGATCTGCTGCACGACCGGATCCTGGAGCGCCGTGCCGGTCGGGTTCAGTCCTGCCTGGCCGAAGCAGTCGCTGGTGGGAAGGCCGACGGCCGACCGCACCTCGTTGTTCGAATTGCAGCCCGCCGCCTGCGCCTGCGCATCGCTCAGCGTCTGATCGATGAGGAACCGGTCGTTGGTGAACTGCTGGGTGAACCCGCTCCAGCCCGCCTGGGCCTGCAGCGTCGGCAGGAACTCGCTCTTGGCCGACCGCACCGCGAGCGACGCCGCCGACTGACGGGCCCGGAGCGAGCGCAACCCGGGATTCTGCTCGTCGGCGAGCCCGAGCAGGGAATCGAGCTTGAAGGTGGGCGGTGTCACCGGAAACGAATCGGTGAGCGCGATGCGATCCACTTCGACCGGCGGCTCGACCCCCATGCGGCGGAGCAGGTCCAGTTTGGCCTCGTTCTCCGCCTGGACCGCCCGGAGCAGCGCGACGTCGCTCTGTCCCTTCGTCACCTCGGCCTGCCGGACGTCGAGCAGCGTGGCCTGGCCCACCTGGTACCGCGCCTTGGCCAGCGTCAGGAAGTCGATGTTGCGCGCGACCTGCTGCCGCGCCACCGCCACCTGGGCGGTCGCCTGCAGCGTAGTCAGATATTGGGTGGTGATGTCCGCGCGCAGGGCGCTGCCCGCGCCGCTGATGTCCTCGTCGGTGGCGTGCTGGATCGCCTTCTGCTGGGCGGGGGCCGTGAGCGTCCGGCCGTCGAGCTGCCACTGCAGGCTCAGATCGTATCCCGAGGTCACGAATGCCGACGTGGGCCGGACGAAGCCGCCGCCGAAATTCGACTGCCCGCTGCCGGTATACCCCAGGTCCGACCCGACGCTCACCGATGGCAGCAGGCTGGCGTACGCGTTCCGGACGCCCCAGCGCGCGGGGCCCGCGTCGTTCAGCGTCTGCCGGTACGTCGGGCTGTTGGCGCGCGCCTGGTCCAGGGCCTCCTGGAGCGAGAGCGTGACGGCCGGCGCGGGTGCTGGCGGGGTCGTCGTATCCCGGCTCGCTGCCGTCGTGTCCTGAGCCGCCGCCAGGGCGGGCCACAGCACGAGGAGCGCGAGCGAGCGGAACCAGCGATTCATGGATGGACCCTCGAGGTATGAGTGTGGCCGGGGCCTAATACGAACGCCTCGCCGCCGAGGTTTCATGTTGCGACGATGGTTGTGATGTGTGTTGTGCGGTAACGGGTTGGGGGAGGATTTACTCGGCTCTCGTAACCACGGTGCCCTTCGACGGAAACTCGAGCCGCTCCAGCCGGCCGCGCGCGTCCGTCACCAGCGTGCCCGTGATGTCTCCGCTCAGGCTCACCCGGCCCGCGGCGCCCCCCGTCCCCGATTCACGCCGGGCCACGAAGGTGACCCGGCGCCCGGTGCGGGGAAAGATGCCCGTCAGCGTCCGGCCGGCAGCGGTGGCGAGCTCCGCCACGGGGTTGTAGAGCGAGAACACCTGATCATCGAGCAGCACGACGTCGGGGCCACCCGGCAGCTCGCGGCCCGATTCCGACCCCTTGGCCACGGTGCGGACGATGAGCCGGGCGCCCGACCCGGCCGCCAGAATGACCGTGACCGCGCCGCCGCTCTCTACGTCGAGCTGAAACTTGGCCAGCGCGCTGTCGGACGTTCGTTCAAGGGTGGTGGCCAGCCGGGTGGTCGGCCCGTTGGCGGGATAGCGGGCGGCCGCGATCAGGCTCGAGCCCGGCAGGCCCCGGGCGCGCGATTGGCGCAGCGTGAACTCCTCGCGGCCGATCTCCTGTCCGCCTTGCGTCACCACCAGTTTGGTCTCGAGCGGCTCCTGCGCGGCCGCCTGCAGGGCGGGCAGCAGCGTGAGGAGCAGTGCGGCGGTCCGCATGAGCTCTCCTTCGAGAACGCCGGCCGACCCGTGGCCCGGTCACGCCGGCGTCAGGCAGTTTCGGATGCGGTCGAGGATGAATCTATACAGCAGCTCCCCCTTTTGGGGCGACGCGAGGCTGGGAAAGCCGACCGAGCCGGGGGAGCCGTAAGGCAGGCGCTTGGTGTGGCCGGGACGGTAGCGGTTCAGCATCTCGGGCGTCACCGCGAAGTCGCGCGCCAGCTCCATGTGCACCACCTCGGGCGCCAGATAGAGGAGAAGCGAGGTGTCGAGCTCGCCGCCCTGGATCGGGGCGCCCGGCCGCTCGAGCAGCGGGCCGAAGTCTAGGCTGAACACGTCGATGACCTGCGCCGCCGCGGCGTTGGTGCGGATGGTGCTCAAGGCCTCGAGGTGGGCCTCGCTCGCCTGCGCGGTGAGGATCACGAACTCGCGGACGCCTGCCCCCTCCTCCCAGGACTCGATAAGTTCGTTCATGACCCGATGCAGCGTCCGGCGCCGGAGCGACGCGCCTCCCGGAAAGGCGTGCGTCGGCGCGTGCACGCCGAATTCCAGGGTGGGAGCGCGGAGCATGCCGAACTCGGCCGACAGGTCGTCCGCCAGGTGCTCGACGATGATCGTGTCGCAGCCGAGCGGGAGATGGGGCCCGTGCTGCTCGGTAGTGCCCACCGGCACGACGAGCGCCGGCCGCTCCTGCAGCCGCTCGCGCACGGCGCCCGGAGTCATCTCCTTGATGCGCCAAGGCTGTCCGGATTGAGTCATCGCGCCTGGCCGTGGGTGGTGGCGGTGCTCGCCGCGATCGGCGCGATCGCGGAGTGGTTGCGCCGGCCCGCGGCGCCGTGGGTCGCCGCCGCGTGCGCCGCGCTGGTCATGGTCCTGGTGGTGCTGCGTCCGCTGGCTGGATGGAGACGGGCCGGCCTCGTCGCCGCCGGCATCTGGCTCGCCGCGGTGCTCATTCCCGCGCAGGTGCGCCTCACCGCCATCGAGCGGCATTGGCCCGAGCAGCGCCAGGAGCGGATCACCGCCGCGTCCGAGCGGCTCGCCGGCGATCTTCACTCCGCCTATCACCGGGCCGAACGCCTCGCCGCTGCCGCGGGGGACGCGCCCGCGCGCGACCGCACCGCCGCGTTCACCGCGCTCGAAGGCCTGCTACCGTCGGCCGGCCCCGAGATGAGCGTGGCGGTCCTCGAGGCCGACGGCCGGCCCTGGGCCTGGGCCGGCCGCCACCGCCTGCCGCTCGTCCCCGAAGGCGACTCGGTCGGCTCGCGAGCGACTGGATATTACGTCGTGCTCGAGGCCAGGCGCCACACCGCGAACGGCCGGGTGGCCGTGGCGAGCGTCCTGGTCTGGGCCGACCCGGCCGTGCCGGATCGCGGCCGGAGTCTGGCCGAGCTGTTCCGGCGCCGCACCGAAGTGGGGCTCACGGTATATCCGCCGGACACGGCGCCCGACAGCGGCGACGTCTTCGACTACGAGGAGCCGACCACCGCCGGGCCGCGTCTCCTCTTCAGCGTGCGGCCCGTCCCGCCCGAGCAGGCTGCCGCGCGGCAGCTGGTTTACGATCGCGCGAGCCGGCTGGTCACCTGGGCCACGCTCCTGCTGCTGGCTCTCGCGTTGGCGCTGGCCGGGCGCCCGCCTCAACGCATCGTGCTGCTCGCCGCGCTGGTCTGGCTCGCCGTCCGCGCCCCGATCGGTCCGGCATTGGAGCTGGCCCCGCTGTTCTCTCCCGCCACCTTCTTCCGACCGCTCCTCGGCCCGCTGTCAGGGTCGGCCGGCGTGCTGGGACTCACCGGCATGCTGCTCACGATCGGCGGCGTGTGGTTGTGGGGCCAGCGGCTGCCGCGCCGCTGGTATGGCCTGGCGCTCGGGGGCGCGCTCCTGCTCGCGTCTCCCTATCTGATCAGCAGCCTCGGCCGCGGCATCACGCCGCCGGCGGACGGGGTATCGATCGGACTCTGGCTGAGCTGGCAGCTCGTGCTGATGGTCTCGGCGGCCGCGCTGATCGTTCCCACGGCGGCGCTGTTCCGCGGGTCGGGGCCCGCGCGCCGCTGGCGGCACATCGCGGCCGGGGTGGCGATCGCCTTCGCGGCATCGGTGGTCGGCGTCCTGGTCTGGAGTCCGCGCGGCGGCTGGCCCGACTGGTACACGTTTCTCTGGACGCCGGCGCTGCTGCTGGTGACGCTGCCCGGCCCGCGCTGGGCGACGATCACGGGCATCGCGCTCGTCGCCGGCAGCTCCTCGGCGCTCGTGACCTGGGGCGCTGAGCTGGCGGGCCGCGTCCAGGTGTCGCAGCGCGATGTCGCGCGGCTCGGACCCGAGTCCGATCCGCTCGCGGTCCCGCTGCTCGAGCGCTTCGGCGAGATGCTCCGAACCGCGCCGCCGCCGGAGACCGCGTCCGCCATGTATGCCGACTGGCGCGGCAGCCCGCTGGGATCGCAGGGCTATCCCGCGCAGCTCGGGCTCTGGACCGCGCGCGGCGAGCCGGTGGACGAGCTGGTGCTCGATTCGCTGGACCTGCCGCCGGCGCTCCTCTCGACGATGGTGCGGAATCTGCCGGCTCGCGACTCGCTCCGCGTGAGCCAGGTGCCGCGCGTCCCGGGTGTGCACTACGTGCTGCTGCTCAGGCTGCCCGACCAGCGCGTGATGACCGCTGCCGTGGGGCCGCGCTCCGCGCTCGTGCAGCCCGGACGAATCGGCCGATTGCTCGATCCCGGCAGCCAGCAGACCCCGCTGTACCGCCTGGTCCTCGGCCCGCCTGCGGATCCCTCCACGCCGACGCCCGCCCCACGGTGGCGCCGGGATGGCTGGTCGGTGCGCAACGCCTACCCGCTGGCGGTGCCCGGCGGCACCCGCACGGTGCACGCGGAGATCGACCTGCGTGGGCCGGCGCCTTTGTTCGTGCGCGCGGTCCTGGTCGTGCTGCTCGATGCCGCCGTGCTCGGGCTGCTCTGGCTCGCGGCGGAGCTGGTCGCCGGGGTGCGGCTCCGGCGGCCGGCCTGGCTCGGCATCAGGCGCTCGTTCCGGATGCGGCTGGCGGTCACGCTCGGCGCCTTCTTCTTCCTGCCCACGATCGGTTTCGCCGCATGGAGCTTCGCCCGCCTGGCGCAGGAGGTGGTGCGCAGCCGGGATCTGCTCATCACGCAGACGCTGCGCGACGCCGTGCTGAGCGCGGGCGACCTCATCCGCCCCGACGCACCGGCTCCCGGCGAACGGCTTGCCGAGCTGAGCCGGCGGATCGACGCCGACCTCGCCCTGTACGTCGGCGGCCGCCTCGTCGGCACCAGCGCACCGGTGCTCGAAGATCTCGGCGTGCTTCCCCAGCTCATGGATCCGAGCGCCTACGAGGCGCTCGCCATGGGCGGCCGGCTCGAGGTGACCCGAGACGGCTCCATTCCGTCGCTGGCCGAGCGGGTCGGATATCGCGTGATTCAGCCGGGCCGGCCGAGCCAGGTCGGCGTGCTGGCGACGCCCCAGCTGGCCGATGACCGCATGCTGGGCGTCCGCCAGCTCGATCTGGCGCTCGTGCTCCTGCTCTCGACTCTGGCGGGCGTCGCCGCGGCCCTGGTGGGCGCGCAGCGCGCCTCCCGCGCCCTGTCCCGGCCCGTGGCGGATCTCCGCCGGAGCGCGCTCGCGTTCGGACGCGGGCAGCCGATGCCGGCGCCGCTCGCGCCCCAGCCGCTCGAGTTCGAGCCGGTGTTCGGCGCCTTCGAGCGGATGGCTGCGGACATCCGCAGCAGTCACGACGCGCTGGAAGACGCGCGGCGCCGCACGGCCGCAGTCCTGGCGACGGTCGCGACCGGCGTGGTGGGCGTGGACCCGGGCGGCCGTGTGCTGATCGCCAATCGCCGGGCGGTGGAGCTGGTGGACGCGGAACTCGAAGAGGGGGAGCCGCTGCTCGGACGGCTCGCCCCCGAGTGGGACGGCTTCACCTCGGCCCTGCGCCGGTTCCTGGCCCATCCCACCGCCGACGATGCCGGCGAGCTCGAGGCCAACGGCCGCCGCATCTCGTTCCAGCTCGCCTCGCTCGGCCCGGAGCTCCGCGGCGTCGTCGTGGCGCTCAACGACGTGACCGACGTCTCGCGCGCGGAGCGGGTGCTGGCCTGGGGCGAGATGGCCCGTCAGGTGGCCCACGAGATCAAAAACCCCCTGACCCCGATGCGGCTCGGGATGCAGCACCTGCGCCGGGTCTATCGCGACCGCCGCCCCGACTTCGATCGTACTCTGGAAGACACGACCGAGCGGATCCTGGCGGAGATCGACCGGCTCGACACCATCGCGCGCGCCTTCAGCCGGTTCGCCGCGCCTGCCGGCGACATCCAGCCGCTCGATCGGGTGGATCTGGCGGTGATCGTGGGTGAGGTGGTGCAGCTCTATCGTCTGACGGAGGAGACGGCGGGTGTCGTCCGGCTCACCTGCCTGCCGGACGCCTACGGTGCGGCCCGCGCCGACGAGGTGAAGGAGGTCGTGGTGAACCTCCTGGAGAACGCCCGGAACGCCGGGGCGAAGGTGGTGGACGTGAGCGTCGGACCCGCGCGCCTGGAGGTTGCCGACGATGGTTCGGGGATTCCCGCCGAGCTGTTGCCACGGGTCTTCGAGCCGCGCTTCTCGACCACGACGAGCGGCTCCGGACTCGGCCTCGCCATCGTGCGCCGGCTGGTCGAGGGATGGGGCGGACGGATCGAGGTGACGAGCGAAGCGGGGCGGGGGACGAGGGTGACGATAACGATGGAGAACGGTTCGTCCTCTCCGTCACCTCGGGCTGCTACCGATGCCTCTCTCTAGCGAACCCGTCCGCTCAGCTGCACCCGCATGGCCGCGGTGAGCGCCTCGTCCTGCGATCCCGCACCGCGGAGCACGAGCAGCGCGGCCTGCAGCTGCCGGTCACGCTGCGCCCGGCGCCGGACAACGGTCTCGCTGTCGAAGTACGCCCGCGTGAGCTCGGCCGTGAGCTGCTCCTGGATAAACGGGGCGGCGAGCTCGTAGGTGCCGCGGTCGAGGCGCAGACCCGCCTGCTCCAGTCGGGCATACAGCGAATCCCGCCGTTCCGGGGTGATCACCAGGGCGTCCTTCGGGCCGGCCGCCGAGTCCCGGATTTCCGCAGCGTAGCCGCTCAGCACGTCGCGGAACCGGCTCATGTTCTCTGCCAGCCTGGCCCACAGAACGCGCTCGCCTTCGCTGCGGGGAGCGGGCCGAACGAGCAGGTCGGGCAGGATGCCGCTCGCGTCCGGCACCACGCGACCCTCCGTGGTATAGAAGACCCGGGGGCGTGAGCTGGGGAGCCGGTTGCCCGGGCCGCCCGCGCTGTCCGGGCGCGGCCGCTGGACCGTGCGGCCACTCGGCGTGAACCACCGCGCGGTTGTCAGCTTGATCGCGACCTCGTCGCCGATGGGATACGTCGTTTGGAGCACGCCCTTGCCGTACGACGGCGTGCCGACGAGGACCGCCCGGTCGTGGTCCTGCAGCGCGCCAGCCACCAGCTCGGCCGAGCTCGCCGTCCCGCGGTTCACCAGCACCGCCAGCCGAAGATCGTCCCAGCCTCCGGGCGTCTCGGCCAGATAGGTCTTCACGCGCTTGAAGGAGCGCCCCATCGACGTGGCCACCGTGTCGCCCGGCTCGAGGAACAGGCCGGCCACGGCCACGCCCTCACGGATCAGCCCGCCGGGGTTCGACCGCAGGTCGAGCACGAGAGAGGTCATGCCCTGCGCCATCAGGGTATCCACGGCGGCCCGCAGCTCGTCCGCGGCTCCGTCGCTCATCCGCCGGAGCGCGATGTAGCCCACCTTGTGGTTCAGCATCACCCCGGACGACGCGGCGGACACGTGGGTCTCGGTCTTCGTGAAGCGTCGGATCACGGGCTCGGTCGAGCCGCGCGGACGGACCAATACGGTGACCAGCGGCCCCTCGGCTCGCTCGAGCCGTTCATCCACGCGCTCCGGCGACCAGCCTTTCGTACTCTCGCCGTTGATGCTCAGCACCTCGTCGCCCGGCGCGATGACGGTGCCGGCCGACCGCCCTTCCCAGCCGGATTCGGACGGCCCGCGCTCGAAATCGATCTCGGTGCCGGCCATCTGCCGCTGATAGTCGCGATACGAGTCGCGGATCAGGAGCTCCGCGTAGGGATCGTGCAGCGAGGTCACCAGCGCATCCGCGGCGCGCTGGTAGAGGTCCCCCTCGCCGAGTGAATCGATGTAGTGGCGGTTGATGGCTCCGACGACGCCTTCGAAGAGTCTGGCCTGCTGATAGATCCCGCCATCCGGGGCGGGCTTGGGCCGCAGCAGCCACCCGCCGCTCAGGAAGGTGACGACCAGAATGGAGGCGAGGCCCGCCCAGCGGGCGCGGGGAAAGGTTCTCATCATGAGGCAAAGCTCCCGCACAATGCCAGAAGGTCCGCCGGATGCGGCGGCTGCGGAGGCGAGACTGCGGTGATCCGACTTCCACTCCTACCGGCAGCAAGACAGAGGCCGCCGCGGCCACCTCGGCTAGGCCGGCCCCTGGGGCAGCCACCGCGAGACCACCTCAGTCAGGGCATCGCGATTCACCGGCTTGCTGAGGTAGTCGTCCATGCCGGCCGCGAGGCAGCGCTCCCGATCGCCCTGCATGGCGTTGGCGGTCATCGCGATCACCGGCACCCGGGCGCCTCCCGCCTCCCTGCGGCGAATTTCGGCGGTGGCCTCGTAGCCGTCGAGCCCGGGCATCATGCAATCCATGAGCACGAGATCGTACCCGCCGCCCTGGAGCAGCCTGAGCGCCTCGTGGCCGTCGCCGGCGACATCGACCGAGCAGCCGAGCCGGGCGAGCAGGCCCCGCGCGACGAGCTGGTTCACCGGGTTGTCTTCCGCGAGCAGCACTCGCCGGCCGGCTGCCACCGCCGCCGCCGCCGCAGCTACCGCGACCGCGCGCGCCGCGGGCCCGTCCGCGGAAACCGGCCGAGTCGGAAGCTCCAGATCGACCGTGAAGGTGCTGCCCCGGCCCAGGTCGCTTTCCAGTCCGATCCGACCCCGCATGAGCTCGACCAGCTGCCGGCAGATGGCGAGGCCGAGCCCGGTGCCGCCGTGCTTCCGCGTGGTGGACGAATCCGCCTGCGTGAAATGCTGGAAGATCAGCGATCGTTGCGCTTCCGGAATCCCGATGCCCGAGTCGCGCACGCTGAGCCGGAGCGAAACGTGTCCATCGCGGGGTGCCGCCGCCGCCACGCCCAGCACGACTTCACCGCGCTCGGTGAACTTGATGGCGTTGTCCACCAAGTTAACCAGGATTTGACGGAGCCGCAGCGGGTCGCCGAGGAGCTCCGGCGCGGTCGTACCCTCGACCTCGAGACGCAGGCCGATTCCCTTCTGCGTCGCCTTCCCCGCCATCAGCCGGAGCACGTCGTCCGCCAGGGCGCCGACGTCGAACGGCACCGATTCGAGCGTCATGCGGCCGGCCTCGATCTTGGAAAAATCGAGGATTTCGTTCAGGATCGTCATCAGGTCGCGGCCGGAGCGCTCGACCAGCTCCGCGTTGCGGCGCTGCTCGGGCGTGAGCTCGGACTCGAGCAGGAGCTGCGTCATGCCGAGCACGCCGTTCATCGGCGTGCGGATCTCGTGGCTCATGTTGGCGAGGAACTCGCTCTTGGCGCGGCTCGCCGCGAGGGCCGCTTCCTTGGCGGCCTCGAGCTCGCAGGTGCGCTCCGCGATCGTGGCCTCGAGGTTCAGGTTATGCGCCTCGAGCTCCTGCCAGAGCCGGGCGCTCTCCAGCATGGTCGCACTGTGCATGAGCAGGATCGAGACGAGCTTCTGCGCCGCGTCGGGAACGAAGGCGTGCCGGGCGCCAAGCCGGCCGACGAACATGCCGACGACCCGGCTCCGGGTGGCCAGCGCGTGCAGCACGAGGTCGCCGCCCCCGTTTCGCGAGGGCACCTGGACCGGGTGGTTGCGGTGGAGCGCCCAGGCGAAGACGCCTTCGGCGATGGCGTGCTCGACCTCCCGCTCGAGCTCGGCCGTGGCGTCGGCTGGATCGCAGTCGAGCAGCGGGAAGTCGAGGCGGCCGGGGTCGGCCTCGAGAAACGCGAGGGCGTCGAACGCGACCACCCGGCGGAGCGCGGGCTTGGTGCGGGCGAGGATGTCGCGTACCGGATCACGACCGTCCGGTCCCTGCTGGAATCCGCCGAGCGACACGATGCTGTCGAGCGACTCGAGCAGCCACCGGTTCATCGTGTGGAGCGCGTCCTCGGCGGGTCGGGCCGGCGCGCTCATCGTCAATGCCCCGGGCCGAAGATGGCGGCCACCGCGTCGACGAACTGGTGTTCGACCTGCGCCAGCACCGCGGGCAGCACGCCCGGCGCCAGCCCGAGCCGGTCCCACGCGTCGCCCCGGAGCGGCGGCACCAGTCGTTCGCCGCTGGTGCCGAACTGGAGCGCGTTGGCGATGTGATCAGCCACGTGCACGACCGACGCCTCGACGGGAAAGCGGCTCGCGTAGCGCGGCATGTGGTGCCAACCGACCGCTTCCTGGAGCAGGGAGGGGAGGCGCCACCGGTCGAGCAGCGCCGCCCCGACCTGCCCGTGATGGAATCCGAACACCCGCACTTCGACATCCTGCAGCAGCGCGCCCTCCCGGCGGGCGCGCTCGAGCGCTTCGCGGGACTCGGCCGGCAGCCGCTGATACATGATCGGCCGGCCGATATCGTGGAGCAGCCCCGCGACGAAGAAGCGCTCGACGTTGGGCTCCTTGCGCTGCGCGGCGAGCGCGCGGGCCGCCACCGCGCACCCCACGCTGTGCCGCCAGAAGGACGGCATGTCCACCAGCTCCTGCGGCACCTTGCCGAAGAGTTGAATGAACGACGCGGCCACGGCCAGATCGTGGAGCTGATTCAGGCCGACGATGCTGATCGCCTGACTTACCGTCGAGATCCGGCTGGGAAACCCGTAGATCGGGCTGTTCACGAGGCGGAGCAGACGGGCGGTGAGGTCGGGGTCGTCGGAGATGACCCGGCCGATATCCGTGGCCGAGCTCAAAGGATGGTTCATGACCGCGCCCAGCCGCTCGTACACCGGCTGCACGCTGCCCACCTGGGAGACGCCGCGGACCAGCTCGTCGAGCCTAGCCGGCATGGAACCCGGCGGTGGCCGCGCGCCTGAGCTCGCGGGCCACGCAGTGGGCGAACACCTGGGCGACCGCCGGATGAGATCGATCGGTATGGCGGAACAGGTCCGTGATGCGGGCTTCGATCTCCGCCTGGACGGCCGGGTCCACGGGTACCGCCGTCTCCGCGGCCTCGCCCCCGTCGATCTCGGCGTAGACCACGCCCCACATCTGGAAGTAGCGGAGGTGGCGCTCGGTCAAGGCCGTGCCGGCCGGCAGCAGCAGCCGTCCGCCGGCCTCGAGCAGGTCGGCGGACAGGGTCATGCCTGGCTTCAGATCTTCGAGCGCGAGCCGCATGGGATCTCGGGGTGACGGCCGGCATGGGCCCCGAACGGGCGTGGAATGCTGGAGTTATCGGCTGGTGGGAGCGGAACCTGAGCGGCGGGGGGCCATGCGCACGTTCGGACGCCCGGCAATGGTGGCGCGCCGAGTGGAAACGCGGCGGGGTTAGCCACGGGGCGCCGCGGAGGATCCAATGACGACGAAAATGATGACGAAGATGACGTGTGGCTGGGTTACGCCGGGCGGGATGGCGCGCCGGCGGGCGCGCCGATGGATCAGTGTCCCTGCGGGTTCGCGGGGTCGGCCGTCATGGTCGAGTCGCGCCAGACCTCGGCGGAGGCCAGATGGCAGGCCGCCACGAACTGCTTCGTCGGATGGGAACCGCGCTGCAGCAGCGCGTGCAGCATCTCGTGCCGGACCAGCCACTCCTCGCCGAGCGCGTTCGCCGGCAGATAGATCCGGTTGCCCTGACGGACCCACCAGCCGTGCGCGATCGTGCCGTTGAGCCCGATGGCGCCGCTCGGCGCGTCCACCGCGTAGAAGGTCACCCGGCTCATGTCGGCTGCGCGGCCGGAGCACTCCTCGGTCTTCCGCCACCACTCGGTATAGAGCTCGAGGGTCGGCACTTCCCAGGCGCGCTCGAGCGGCGCCAGCGGCGCTCCGGCCACCTTCGGCGCGGCGCAACCGGCGGTCGTCGACAACAGCAGCACTCCCGTGATGAACCGACGCATGCGTGTCACTCCGGTACTGGTCCGACTCGTGTCCGCGAGGCCGTTCGGTTCAAGCCATGCGGATCCGTGATCCCACCGGCGTAGGGGCGATCCGCCCGCCGCCCGGTCCTGCAATAACATCCGCGGGAACCCATCAGGTTTCCGCCATGCTTGCCCGCGTCTGCTCCGCCGGTCTCCTCGGGATCGACGCCTACCCGGTCGAGGTCGAGGTCGACATCAGCAGTGGGCTTCCGTCTTTCGCCACCGTGGGCCTGCCGCACGGCGCGGTGCGCGAGGGCAGGGAGCGGATCGGCGCGGCGCTCGCCAACGCCGGGTTCGTCTTCCCGCTGCGCCGCATCACCGTCAACCTGGCCCCCGCCGACATCCAGAAAACCGGGTCCGGCCTCGACCTGCCAATCGCCCTAGGGGTGCTCACGGCCAGCGGTCAGCTCCCCGACCAGGCCCTCAACGGCCTCATGGTGGTCGGCGAGGTCGGCCTCGAGGGCGATCTGCGCCCCGTGCGCGGTGCGCTTCCCATGGCGCTGACCGCGCGCGCAGCCGGCTGCCGCGGACTTCTCCTGCCGGCCGACAACGTTCCCGAGGCGGCGGTGGTCGAGGGTCTCGAGGTCCGCGGCGCCCGCTCGCTGAGGGAGGTCTGCGCCTACCTCTCAGGGCACGCGGAGCTGTCCGCCACGACCGTCGATCTGCCTGCGCTCCTGGCCGAGCGCCGCCGCGAGGAGTGCGATTTCGCCGACGTCCGGAGCCAGGCCGCCGCCAAACGGGCGTTGGAGGTCGCGGCGGCCGGAGCGCACAACGTGCTGCTCATCGGCCCGCCTGGCGCCGGAAAAACCATGCTCGCCCGCCGGCTGCCCACCATTCTGCCGGCCATGACCCTCGAAGAGGCCCTCGAAACCACCAAGATCCACAGCGTGGCCGGCGTGCTGGAACGGGGTCGGGCCCTTTGCGTCCTGCGACCCTTTCGGGCGCCTCACCACACCATCAGTGACGCCGGCCTCATCGGCGGCGGCTCGATCCCGCGCCCGGGCGAGGTGAGCCTGGCCCATGGCGGCGTGCTGTTCCTGGACGAGCTGCCCGAATTCCGCCGCAACGTGCTCGAGGTCCTGCGGCAACCCCTCGAGGACGGCCTGGTCACCCTGAGCCGGGCAGCCGTGAGCCTCACATTCCCCGCACGTTTCATGCTCGCGGCGGCCATGAACCCGTGTCCCTGCGGCTACTTCGGCGATGCCGTCCACCCGTGCCGCTGCTCGGACGTCGACGTGGACCGTTACCGCTCGCGGGTCTCGGGCCCGCTGCTCGACCGAATCGACCTTCATCTCGAAGTTCCCGCGGTCCCGTACCCCGAGCTCGTCGCCGTCTCCGCCGAGGAGAGCAGCGCGGCGGTCCGCATCCGGGTCGAGCGGGCGCGCGCGGTGCAGCGGGCGCGCTTCGCGAGCGAGCCGGGAATCCACGCCAACGCCCATATGACAGCGCGCCATCTCCGCCGCTACTGCGTCCTCGCGCCGGCGGTCGAAGCGCTCCTCCGCCAGGCGGTGCAGCGGCTCGGCCTCTCGGCCCGCGCGTACCACCGCATCCTCAAGATCGCGCGTACCATCGCTGATCTGGATGGCGCCGACTCGCTGGACACCGGCCACGTGAGCGAGGCGATTCAGTATCGCAGTCTTGATCGCAAGAGGGCCGCCGCCTAGCGGATGGCATCCGGCATGGGGGGCATCGGAAAGGTCGCACCGTGTCCGGCCCAGCACAACCGGCCGGACGGGGCGTGGCAGGGCGGTGTCAGTCGTCCCCGGGCGGGCGGCGGCGCTCGCGTTTCACGGCCGCCCGCCGGCGCTTCGCCTCGAGCCGGGCCGCCTTCGCCGCTCGGCTCGGCCGGGTACGCTTCCTTGTCTTCGGGATCCGGAGCGCCTCCGCCACCAGGCGTGTCAGCCGCTCCGTGGCCGCCTGCCGGTTCCGGAGCTGGCTGCGCGACCCACCCTCCACGACGCGGAGCCGGCCGGCGCGGTCGAGCCGGCCGGCCAGGCGCGCGAGCAGGCGTTGCCGCTGTTCCTCGCTCAGCGCTCGCGAGCCGGCGACATCCCACCAGAGCTCCACCCGCGTGGACGAGGTGTTGACGTGTTGCCCGCCCGGGCCGCCGGCGCGCGACGCGCGCACATCGAGCTCGGACAAAGGCAGCCGGAGCTCGGGCGAGATGTCCAGCATTCCGTCGTCGGCCATCCTCCAAGCTAATCCCGCGCCGATCTCTCACTCGCTGCCGGACCCCATTACGTTACTGGTCATGTCCGACCTCGACGCCTTGCGGCACTACCTGCTCGGCTGCGGCCGGGTCCTTCTGGGATACTCTGGTGGCGTGGACAGCGCGCTGCTCGCGGTGGTCGGGCGCGAGGCGCTGGGGCCGGAGCGTTTCCTGGCCGTCATCGGCCGGAGCGCCTCGTATCCCGAGGCGCAGCGGCGCGCGGCGGTCGAGCTCGCCGCGCGCTTCGACGTGCCCCTCCACGAGCTCGACACCGGCGAGCTCGCCGACCCGCGCTACCTCGCCAACGCTCCCGACCGCTGCTACTTCTGCAAGTCCGAGCTGTGGAGCCGGCTCGAAGGGCTGGCGCGCGAGCGCGGCTTCGACACCCTCATCGACGGAAACAACGCCGACGATCTCGGCGAGCACCGCCCGGGGCTGGGCGCGGGCGCGCAGCACGCCGTGCGCTCGCCGCTCGCGGATCTCGGCTGGGGCAAGCAGGCCGTGCGTGACGCTTCGCGGCGCCTCGGTCTTCCCACCTGGGACGCCCCGGCCGCGCCGTGCCTCTCGAGCCGGGTCGCGTACGGGATCGAGATCACGCCGCGCCGGCTGCGTCAGGTGGAGGACGGCGAGGCCTATCTGCGAGCGCTCGGGGTGCTGGGCGACCTGCGGGTCCGCCATCACGGCGACCGCGCGCGGATCGAGGTCGGCGTCGGGGAGCTCGAGCGGGTCCGGCAGGCCTGGGACGCCGTGACGGGGTTCTTCGCGGGTCTCGGCTTCGCGTCGGTGGAGCTCGATCCGGCCGGCTATCGCCGCGGCGGACTGCTGACGATGGCGCCGCGCTCGCCTCGCTGATGCGGCTGTTCGCTGGCCTCCCGATCGTCGACGACGCCCGCCTGGAAATCGTGGCGCTGCTCGACCAGCTCCGCGGCAGTGCATGGCCGGTGCGCTGGGTGCCCGATGACGGCCTTCACCTCACGCTCAAGTTCTTCGGCGAAGTCTCCGCCGACCGGCTCGATGTCATCGAGGAGGCGGTCCGCATCGCCGCGCGAGGCACCGGCCCGCTCTCGTGCCAGCTCGACGATCTGGGCGCGTTCCCGAGCCCGGTGCGGCCACGCGTGATCTGGGTGGGAGTGGACGCGCCCGCCGCGCTGGAGCTGCTGTACGACCGGCTGGAGCGTGGCGGCGAGGCGATCGGATTTCCGCCGGAGGGCAGCCCGTTCCGCCCGCACGTCACGCTCGGCCGCGTGCGCGAGGGCCACCGGCTGCCGGTCGACGGCATCGACGGGTATGCCCGGGCGTACGCGCGGGCTCCCTTTCTGGCCAGCCGGCTCGTGCTGTACGAGAGCCTGCTCACGACCCAGGGACCGCGCTACGAGTCGCGGCTCGCGCTGGAGCTGACGGCGTGAGAGGATGTCTCACCGCTCCGTTCCGCCTGCTCGGGTGTCTGGGCCTGATCGTGCTGCTCGCGGCCGGGTGGCTCTATCGAGACAGCGTGGTGCGCGAGGCGAGGGGCCTCCTGGCGCGGGTGTGGTCGCCCGCGGCCCAGCCAGTGGAGTCGCAGCGCGGGCGGCCTGGGACCCGCGCGCTCGCCGCCGCGGAGGCCAAGATCGATTCGCTCAACGGCTGGCGGGCGGACTCGGTCGTGCTGACGCCGTCGGAGGTGGCATCGCTCATGGGTAACGGCCTCTCGCCCGCGTTTCGGCGCGAGCTCGACTCGCTCGAGGTGGAGCTGCGGGACGGCGAGGTGCGGGTCCGGGCGCGGCTCCGAACCGACCGGCTGCCGCGCGACCTGGTGGGGCCGCTGGCGCTCGCGCTCAGGCCGCACGAGCCGGTGGAAGCCACCGGACCGTTGCGGGTGATTCGGCCGGGCACCGGCGTCTGGACGGTGCGCTCCCTCCAGATCCACGACGTGCCGATCCCCGGCCCGGCCGTCAAGCGGATGGTTGCCCGCGCGATCGACGGCGCCGACGACGGGACGGTGCCCTGGAAGGTGCCCGCGGGCGTCCGCGCCGTGCGCATCACGCCGGGCGCGGCGATTCTCTACGGAGCCCCGCGATCATGAGCCACCGCGTGCTCATCGTGGACGACGAGGCGGGCATCCGCCATGCCCTCAAACAGGTACTCGAGTACGAGGACCTGGACGTGCGCGTCGCCGCCTCGGGCGGCGAGGCCATTTCGGTCTACTCCGAGTTTCGCCCGCATCTCGTCTTCCTCGACGTCAAGATGGCGGGGCTCGACGGGCTCGAGACGCTGACCCGCCTGCGCAAGCTCGACGCGCGGCCGCAGATCGTGATGATTTCCGGACACGGCACCATCGCGACCGCGGTGGAGGCGACGCAACGCGGCGCGTTCGACTTTCTCGAAAAACCGCTCGACACCGACCGCCTGCTGCTCACCGTCCGGAATGCCCTGGCCCACGCCGAGCTGGTGGGCGAGAATGCCAGGCTTCGGGAGGCCAGCGAGACCCGCTATCAGATGGTGGGCTCGAGCCCGGCGCTCGAGGCGGTCCGCGAGCGGATCGCGAAGGTGGGCCCGACCTCGGCGCGCGTCCTCATCACCGGCGAGAACGGCACGGGCAAGGAGCTCGTCGCGCGCGCGCTGCACGACGCGTCGCCCAGGAGCGGCAAGGCGTTCGTCGAGGTGAACTGCGCGGCGATCCCCTCCGAGCTGATTGAGAGCGAGCTGTTCGGACACATGAAAGGGTCGTTCACCGGCGCCGTCTCCGACCGGGCGGGCAAGTTCGAGCAGGCCGACGGCGGCACCTTGTTCCTGGACGAGGTAGGCGACATGTCCCAGCCGGCGCAGGCCAAGCTCCTCCGCGTGCTCCAGGAAGGCGTCGTCACCCGCATCGGCGGCGCCAAGCCCGTCCAGGTGGACGTGCGGGTCCTCGCCGCCACCAACAAGGATCTGGAGTACGAGATCAGCGAAGGCCGCTTCCGCGAGGACCTGCTGTATCGTCTCAACGTCGTTCCCATCGAGGTACCGCCGCTGCGCGACCGGCTCGAAGATGTGCCGGCCCTGATCAAGCACTTCGTGGCCCAGCTCGCCGCCGGGGCGGGCGTCCCGAGCCGGCGGTTCGATGACGGCGCGACTGCCCGCCTGCGTGACCGGCACTGGCCCGGCAACATCCGCGAGCTCAGGAACGCCGTCGAGCGTGCGCTGATTCTGGCGTCGGGAAAGGTGGTCACTGCGGCCGACGTGGGCCGCTTCCTGCCGCCCGACCGTCCCGACGGGCCGTCGCTGGAGTCGGCCAGGGACGAGGCGGAGAAGGCCTACCTGATCCAGCAGCTGCGACAGCGCGACTGGAACGTCACCGAGACCGCCAAGATGCTCAAGATTCCTCGGTCGAATCTCTACAAGAAAATCGAGCGGTTGGGCATTACGAGGGCCATCGAATGAGCGATCAGCCGAGAGATTGGGACCGCGAGATGGCTGACATCGACCGCGCCATCGCCAAGCAGAACGTACCGGGCGCCCCCGCGCCCACTCCGCCGGCGCCGGACGCCCGGCGCCCCGCGTTGCCGGCGGGCCCGCGACCGGTGCGTCGCCGCTCGGTCGCGCTCACCTGGTTCTGGGTGGCGCTGGCCGTGGCGCTCGGGGTGGCGCTGGCGATCTGGCCGTACGAGCGCGCCTGCGGGCTGCAGCTCTTCTTCTATCTCGGCGCGGTCGGTGTCACCGTGCTGGCGGGGCTCCTCGGGGCGCTCGCCAGCTGGTCGCATCGTCGCGCCGTGGCGCACGTGCTCTCGCTGCTCGTCATGACCTGGGCCGCCGTAGCCGCCGCGCGCGAGGTGCTGCCGCGGACCGGCTACGCGGCGGCGGCGCGCGTCTGGATGTGCACCGCCACCCCGGCGGCTCCGGCGGCCCCGGCGGCCCCCGCGGCGTCCGCACCGACGCCGGGGCAGGGCACCGCCGGCCCGACACCGGGCGCGCCGGCCAAGCCGTAGCGGCCGCCACGCCATTATCGTCTCACCTCGGCACGGAATCCCATGGCCAAGACCTTTCGCAATCTCATCGGCGGCGAGTGGGTGGCGCCGCGCAACGGTGCCTACTTCGACAACCGCAACCCCGCCGACACCGAAGACCTCATCGGGCGGTTTCCCGATTCCGACGCCGCCGACCTCGCGGACGCGGTCCGATCCGCCAAGCGCGGCTTCGCGCGCTGGTCGCGCACGCCGGCGCCCGCGCGGGGCGACATCCTCCGCCGGGTGGGCGACCTCCTGGTCGAGCGCAAGGACGCCATCGCCGACGCCATGACCCGTGAGATGGGCAAGGTGCTCGCGGAAACCCGTGGCGACGTGCAGGAGGGCATCGATACGGCTTACTACGCCGCCACCGAGGGCCGCCGCCTGTTCGGGCACACCGTACCCTCGGAGCTTCGCGCCAAGTGGGCCATGAGCTTCCGGCGCCCGATCGGGATCGTGGGGCTGATCACCCCGTTCAACTTCCCGATGGCGATTCCG